>JBAUZG010000272.1:0-72441 GCA_049585195.1 Bryobacteraceae bacterium
CTCATTGTTTCTCTCCGGCTTCGAGCAAATCTGTTACAACGTTGCGGCCGGCGTTACGGTAACAAGCACGCTATTTTCGCCGCTAACTGATCCAAAGAAACTGCGCCCCGAATGAACATTGGTGACCTGGATGCTCTGGCCGAGGTAACCATTCGAATGCGCTTCGCCATCAAAGGTGATACGGGCCTGCCCTGCAATTGCAGTGACATGCACGACATTTCCCCGCCGGACCAGCGGAGGCGCTTCCACCACATTCTTATTGAGCAAGGCAAGGGCGGGCAAGCTCCGTTTAGCCGAAAGGCCGACATAGTCAGAAATTTCCTCGTCTTTCGGAGTGAGGAGCGGACAAGCCTCGATGTGAAGACTCTCTAGTTCGCTGGCTTTTATCACTTCGCCCGCCAGGAGTGTGACCCGTGTCCGCACGATCTTTCTCGTGGTAGTGACCTGGACGCGAGCCCAGCAGGCCGAATCTTCTCCCAGTTGACCAATTACTCTGCCCCTCCAAAGAAACGGGCGATCCGGCTGGTTCAAAAGAGGGGGACTAGCGCCGCTGAGGGGAAATTCGACCCTGCCAGGCACTACTGAATTGAGGGTGAACTCAAGAATCCGGATCTGAGCGTCGGAAGCATCAGATCCCAGGCTCTCGCGAATCGCCTTCTCAATCTCCTCGGACGTCAGCGGTCTGCGAGTATTCGTGAGATTCACCGGCATGCCGCCAGAACGCTTTGACTGCGCCTTATTCGTCTCGGATTGATCCGGGTCGAGCGGCTCGCGCACCAGCTGGTCACATTCCTTGCCGGGAGCGGCCGAGGGGCCGCAGCCCTCAAGGGCTTTTGCTTGTAGCGAGAGCAGTAGAAGACCCGTAAAAAGGAAGATTCCGGTCATAGCACTATTGCGTAATATTGTTGACCTGTTGATACATCTCATCTGCCGCTTTTACGACTTTGGAGTTTGCCTCATAAGCGCGCTGGCTCACAATCAGGTTGATGAACTCTTCGACGACGCTCACATTCGAACCCTCGAGGTAACCCTGCTGTAGCGTCCCGAGGCCTTCTTGTCCGCCTGGATTGCCCACAGTCGGCTGGCCCGATGCATCGGTCGGAAGATATAAATTGTTGCCGATGCTGTTTAAGCCGCCGGGATTGACAAAATTGGCTAACTGAATCTGACCGGCAATCTGAGATGTCGTCTGATTCGGGAGCGTGTAACTAACTGTGCCGTCCGAAGCGATAGTAACGGCCTGGGCAGATGCGGGAATATTGATTTGAGGCTGAACGCTGTCACCGTTCAACGTGACGAGATTTCCATTCTGATCGAGGTGGAAGGCGCCAGAACGCGTATAAGCGAGGCTCCCGTTTGGTTGCTGTACCTGGAAAAAGCCGTTGCCTTGAATGACCAGGTCAAGCGGATTATCTGTCTCCGTGAAGTCGCCTTGCTGAAAAATGATCTCGTTTGCAGCGGGCCTGGCGCCTAAGCCTACCTGCAGCCCTGTTGGAACAGTTGTCTGAGCGCTTGAGGCGGTACCAGGAGCCACGTAATTTTGGTAAATCAGATCCTGGAACTCCGTCCTTCGCATCTTAAAGCCAGTCGTATTCGCATTGGCTAAGTTGTTTGCTATGTTGTCGACATTCATTTGCTGAGCCGACATGCCACTTCCAGCACTGTAGAGAGCGCGAATCATATTTTTTCCTATATTTGAATCGTCAATTGCCGAAAAGAACTTTAGGAGGCGACCTTGGCTACCTCTTCAACCACCTTACGGTTCATTTCTGAGGTCATGGAGACAGCCTTCTGTAACATCTCGAAGGATCTCATCACGGTTACAAGTTTGACGGCCGAATAAGCCGGTACGACATTAGACGTCTCGATTTTTCCTTGCTCGATTTGGGGATCTGTCACGGGCGTAGGCGTTGCGTCAGCGGCAAATTTGAAATAACCAGCGCCAACCCGCTCTCCCGATTTGCCCCCAGGTGCGTCCATCACCGCAACACGAGCCACGGTGGACCCATTTTGCTGAATGTCTCCTGTGGGAGTAATTTGGAAAGCGCTGTCCAGACTCAGCGTGATTGTACTTCCGTCCGTTGCTTTAACCGGGTAACCGTCTTGAGTCTGAAGTACACCGGTTTTAGAAAGTCGGAAGTGCCCGTTTCGCGTATACAGAGGACCGTTTGCGCCGTCGACCATAAAGAACCCGCTTGACGCCAGTGCAACGTCTGTGGCGCTGCCGGTAGGCAGTAGTGTTCCTTGCGAAAAATCCGTCCAATTCCGCTCTAGAACAGGCATCTCAGCCGCATCGGGTCGTCCTTCGTCGTACCCCTCCCAAGCCGGATCACCGAAATACAATCCATATGATTCCTGGTCCGCCTTATAGCCGGTCGTGCCGGCATTGGCGATGTTATTGGCAAGTACATCGAGTGTTTCCATGCGCGACCGCATTCCACTAGCAGCAGTAGCAATTACTGAATCCATGCAATCTCCTGTTCGGGGTAGAAGCACCTGAAGGGCCGAATGCAATCCATCTCGCGACTCCCTGTTCAAAGATGGAATGCATGCAGCCGATATGTATGGAGTGCTTCGAACTGAGGAGCGCTTTATGACTGGTTTTAAAAGGTGATTCAGGGTTGGCCGCAAAATTGCCCAATGTCTGGACGTGGCTGTTTCTATCACACCAAACATCGGTCTCAATCAACTGTTTAGCCCACAACCTTCGGGCGATCGTGCCAGTTCGCAAATCGGGAGTTCTAAATCGGACCCGGAATGGAACGTAACGCCCAACAGCGATCCTTCAAGCACTTCTCAATCCGCTGACGCTTTCTCAGCAGCACTGCTCGATGTTCTCGGCGATGGCCAACCGCAAGCAGCCCAACCTTCACAACCAGCTCAGTCTCCGAAGTTTCAATCCGGTCCGGATACCAGCGCCAAGATAGACCCAGGCGGAAGTATTTCGTCGGATGTATCCGGGCTCAAAGGATCCAATACAAAGCAATTTCAGATACCTGCGGCAGCTTCCACTCCGCTCGCGCAGAGCATACCTTTGTTTGGATCTCCGCTCGTATCCCCGGCGCCTCCGGCCTCTCAACGCCCGACGAATCAAACCAATCAGTCATCCATACGGCAGGACAAAACAACCCAGTCTGCCTCCGATTCTGAAGCGGCTCAAGTGGTCGCGATTTACAGTTCCATACTCCCTCTGAACGAACCGCCGGTTGGTTCGTCTTCGATCGCCTCTGAAGAAAGCGGTCAGAAAGTCAGCGCAACCGAGACCTCAACTGTTAGTCCGAAAGATTTGCCCAGCGAAACCGTGCCCGTTGCCGCCCCGGTACCTGCTCCTCACAGTAGCGCCGTGCCAAACATTCCGGACCAACCCTTGGAGCGGGATTCGCTCGTGTTTGAAGCCCAGCTCCAACCCCAACAATCAACCTCGCCGAGTCAAACCTTGCAGGCTAATCAGGCGGTCTCGCCGAGCGCTGCCGTACCCTCGGTGCAGAATCAGGATTCGAAGGCTGGCTCACCGAACGTCGCCGTAAGCCCGGTTCAGAACCGAGTATTGCCGACGGGCTCGCCGAACGCCGCTGTAGCCCCGGTTCAGAGCCAGGGAGCGCCGGTTTCCCAGTCCACATCGGGTGGAGGTCCAGCTCGTCCGACAGAAGAGCCCGCCGTATCGTCCCCGAGCGCTCCGATCGCTCCTCCCACCACAAGCAGCGGCGGGAACAGTGGCGGCTCATTCGAACAGGGGACTAAACAAGATCAGAACTCCTCCACTCCCGTAGAAACAAAAGGCGAGCAGCCGGGTGTCCACGTAATTGCGGCCTCCGTTGATGCGCCGGTCAGCTCACAGATTAATCCTAATAGCTCAAACGCCCAGGAAGTCTCAAGCAAGGCTGCCGGCCAACCGATAGCTCAGCAGCCGACCGACCCGCAGCCGGCCGTAAAGACGGACATGAATTTGAAGGTACAAGGGCAGTCTGGAGAAAACGTTACTGTCAGGCTCTCGGAGAGATCGGGCAGCATCCAAGTCACAGTTCGGAGCGCGGATCCAGGCACAACCGCCACGCTTAGGCATGAGTTGCCGAACATCCAGGCTGGGCTTGAACGGGCCGGGTTGCAAATGCAAGGCATTACATCGCACCAGTCGAGCTCTTCAGAACCGGGTCATGGAAATGGACAAAGCGGCGGCCAGGAAAAGAAAAATCAGAATAGCGGCTCGGAGCCGCAGGAAAAACAAAACAAAAGGAACACGTCACAACAGGATCAGTGGCTCGATCTGATGGAAGGCAAATCGTAAGGATCATAAACAAATGGCAACATCTATCACTTCGCCGAGCGCATCTAGCACAACATCGTCTAGCAGTAGCAGCTCAAACAATAATTCCTCCGCGACCTCCGGTTTAAATGACCTGGCCAACGAGCAGGTTTTCCTTCAACTGTTTGTGTCGCAATTACAGAATCAGGATCCGCTGAATCCTGCGGACGGAACGCAGTTCGTCACGCAGCTTGCCCAGTTCGCGCAATTAGAACAGACGATCAATATTGGTCAGAACGTGAGCGCGATTACGCAGGTCATCGCGCCGAATGCTTCTTCGACCTCGGGTACGTCGTCTACTTCGAGCGATTCATCCTCTAACGCGCAGAACGACGCAGCGTCCGAACTCTAGCAAAGGCCTCTCAGTCGCTGGTCTGAGAGGTCAAAAAAAACTGACACTTTATTTATTCAAAGGAATCTTATACATGCTTACAGCTCTAACAACGGCACTTTCAGCGCTCAACGCACAAGCTACCGCCATCGACGTGGTCGGCAATAACCTAGCCAACCTCGATACAACCGGATTCAAGGCCCAGTCAACCGAATTCTACGACCTGGTCTCACAAACTATGGGTGGTGGATCGGAAACTCAGATCGGGATGGGAGTTGGGACACCGATTACAGAACGGGTATTCTCACAAGGATCAATTACGAGCACATCAGATCCTCTCGACGTTGCCATCCAGGGCAACGGATTCCTGGTCACGCAAGACTCGACCGGTGCCACTCTCTATACGCGGGCCGGCAACCTGACGCAAGATGCGAATGGAACTTTGACCGATGCCGACGGCAATTCCGTCCAAGGCTGGTCCGCTGTAAATGGAGTCATTAGCACTTCGTCACCGGTTGGAAACATCACGATTCCTGAAGGTAGCCTGAGCTCGCCAGTCGCGACACAAAACATCAGTCTGTCGGCGAATCTGGATTCGAGCGCGACGAGCGTAAATGTGTGGTCTGCTGGTACGAGCTACGCAGCAGGCGCCGTGGTCATCGATCCTGCCACCGGTCATGTTGAGCAGGTCACGACGGCAGGTACCTCGGGCACCTCAACACCCGCATGGAACACCACGGGAGGCTCGACTACAGATGGCTCGGTAACTTGGAAGGACTTGGGCACACCGGTCCAGTACACGGCCAACCAGAGTTACACGGTAGGCCAGGCGGTCATTGACCCGGCCGGGAATATTCAGGTGGCGACGGCGGCCGGCACTTCAGGCGCCTCGGCACCCTCGTGGAATAGCACCATTGGTGGCACCACTACGGATGGTGGCGTAACCTGGACCAACGAAGGCGTGGCTCCGACCGCGTCGAACGCTTCGCTGTCTCAAGACATTCAGGTTTATGACTCGGTCGGCAACGCCCACTCGGTCACAGTGAACTTCTGGAAAGGCAGCGGCAACAATTGGGATTGGCAGGCAACGGTACCGGGATCGGACGTGGGCAGCTCCTCCGCCGATGTGGTCGGAAGCGGCAGTCTGGCGTTCAACTCTAGCGGCCAGCTAACCAGCCCGGCGGCCGGTTCCGCTCCTCAACTCTCAATCAAGGGGCTTGCGGACGGCGCAAACAATATGACCGTCAACTTCAATATGTTCAAGGGCAGTACTCCGACGGTCACTCAGTTCGCCCAAACCTCAGCCTCTTCCTCGAATACCGCCGACGGTTCGGCGGCCGGCCAGCTCACGGGCGTATCGATCGGCACGGGCGGCACCGTTGTAGCCACGTACTCGAACGGCCAGCAAGTCACGGTCGCTCAACTCGCGATGGCGAATTTCACAAACCCCGACAGCCTGCTTGCGGTTGGGAATAACTCGTATCAAGTCACGGGAAGCACGTCGAACCCATCAATCGGCTTGGCGAACACCGGCGGCAGAGGCCAGATTGAGGGTAGCGCGCTCGAGTCTTCCACGGCCGATATCGCGACAGAATTCACTAACCTGATGGTCGACCAAAGAAGCTATGAAGCGAATTCCAAAGTAGTGACGACCGCCGATCAAATGGAGCAGGACGTAATCCAACTCATTCCGGCACAATAGCCCTTCGCTCGCTCTCCCTTGGGGGCCGATTTCGCTAGGATTTGATGCCTAGTCGAAATGTGGCCCCAAACTTTCCGTCGTGTTCCGACACGGCTCAATTGAAGCTCCGTTGGCTATTGCCGATACAGATATTGTTACTTTCTGCCGATAACTTACTATGATCGCGTCTCAAGAAATCGAAGGCTTCGCAGATCTACAGCTCGAAATCGATGCTCAGCTAGACCGAACTTCAATGACCCTCCGCCAGATCCTGGCACTGGGCCCGGATACGACTGTTAGACTATCCCGGCCTGCTGGCGACAATATCGATCTCCTAGTCGGCGGAAATATTGTTTGCTCGGGCGAAATCGTCATCATTAACGAGGCGATGGGGATCCGGATCACGGACTTTCGAGAGGAACCCTAGGAAAAAACTACTCTGTTTCTGAATGGATGCGCTTACCCGGATTTCCGCAATCCTTGTAATCGTGGCGATCCTCGGAGTTTTCTGGTGGTTTTCCCGTAAGCGCCAATTTGTAAGTGTGGGGCCACTTCAGTTTACGTTCGGAAAACCCCGAGAATCTGGAACAGGAACGCACCCGCTTGCCGTCGTCGCTAAGCGCCGGATCACAGCCAGTCACGAGCTGCACCTCGTGAAGGCGCTTGGGAAGCATATCTTGATTTGCACGTCTCCGGCCGGCGCCGCAGTACTTCTTGCAAGACAAGAGGCGGAATCGGAGCCAAGACTCTCCGACTAGCGTCCCGTCGATCAAAATGTTCCCAAGTCTCCCGTATTTGCCGGTCCTCGGTCCAGTCGCCGCCGTCAGTCAGCCAAACTCACTGCTTGGCATCTCTCTGTCCGGATCCGGAGGAACCAGCGTTCCTCTGCAGATCATCCTTCTGTTGACTGCGATGACGCTGTTGCCGGCAATCATCATGTGCCTGACGCCCTTTCTCAGGATTACGATTGTCCTACATTTCCTTCGACAAGCGCTGGGAACTCAAACGGCGCCTTCCAATCAGATTCTGGTAGGGGTCGCATTGTTCCTCACGTTTCTGATCATGCGGCCGGTTGTGGATGAGATCTACAAGATCAGCTGGCAGCCAATGGAAGAAGGGAAGCTTACCAGCGAACAGGCGCTCGAGGCCGGTGCGAGGCCGCTGAAGAGCTTCCTGCTGCGAACCACGAGAGAAAAGGACATCAGGCTCTTTGTTGAAATCTCTAAAACTACGCCGCCGCGCACTCCGGACGACGTTGCCTTATCGATTGCCATCCCTGCCTATATCATCTCCGAACTTCGGACGGGATTTCAGATCGGGGCGGTTCTCTATCTGCCCTTTCTTGTCATCGACCTGGTCGTCGCGTCCATTACCCTTTCAGCAGGAATGATTCAGCTTCCGCCCGCCATGGTCTCAGCGCCGCTAAAGATCATCCTTTTTGTTCTTGTCGACGGTTGGAATCTGGTTGTGGGCTCGCTAGTCAAAACATTTGGTTAGAGCGTATGAACGAGCAGATTGCAATCGATCTCATCCGTCAGGCCTTGATTACAGCCATGTGGATTGCTCTCCCGTTGCTCATCGTCGTGTTTAGCCTCGGAATCGTGATGAGCCTTCTCCAAACTCTGCTATCCATTCAGGATCCAAGTTTTGCTGCCGTTCCAAGGCTGGCCGCAATCCTTTTGACGTTCCTCTTCGCTTTGCCCTGGATGGCCGGCCATGTCGTCGCCTATACCAAGAACCTGATTTCCCACCTGTCTCAGTATGCCCGCTAGCTTCTCGGTCGATAGGGACACGCTGTGGGGTTTCCTGCTGACATTGACCAGAACCGGATCGGCGCTGATCTTCCTTCCCATGCCGGGCTTCCAAAATGTTGCGCAGCCAGCTCGCATTCTGCTCATCGTGGGAAGCACATTCTGCTTGTTCCCGGTATGGAGCGTCGCAGTCCGAGCGGATGCCGGACTCGGTATGGTCTCCTCGGTTCTCCTTGAGACGTCGCTCGGCTTGCTGATTGGCCTAACCGTCGCCTTCCTCTTCGAATCTTTTCGGTTCGGCGCTCAGCTCATTGCATTTCAAGCCGGCTTTGGCTTTGCTTCCACCATAGATCCACAAAGCGAAGCCGACTCCAACATTCTCCAGGTGATGGCCGAAATGGCGACAGGCCTGATGTTCTTCTCTCTCGGGATACACGGTCAGATTCTTCGGATGCTCGGCCGTTCGTTTGGCGAATTCACGCTCACGAGCCCCGCGGCGAAAGCGTCTTCGGTGGCCCTCATCCTTGCTCTCGGCGCCAAAATGTTCATTACTGCCATCAAAATCGCTTTACCGGTCGTCGCTCTGGTCTTTCTCGTCGACCAAGCCCTTGCCGCCCTCACTCGCCTTCAGGCGCACTTACAACTCATGACGCTGGCATTTCCAGCCAAAATCCTCTTAACACTGCTTTTCCTAACCGTAATCCTTACGAGATGGGTTGGCGGATTCGAAAGACTTGTTACTGAGATGTTTGGACGCATGTTGCAACTGCTGGCAGCCTAGCCGACCCGACAACAGATGCCGGACCAGGGGCAAAAGACAGAACAGCCTACTCAGCGAAGGCTGCAAAAGAGCAGAAGCGAAGGTCGGTTCCCAGTCAGCAGGGATCTGATCTCGGCCCTGCAATTCGTCACCATCTTTGCTCTGGCCCTAAACCTGTTCCAGCAGACCGCCGTCCGCTTCGAACAGCTCTTCAAAGAACTTATTCAATCGGCTCTCTCGGGTCAAGATCTCACCGTAGTCGAGCTGCATCGTATTTATCAGCAGCTAATTTTCCCTTTTCTCTCAAAACTACTGCTTCTGGGTTTCGGCTTGGCGGTGACTCTCGCGCTCATCCAATTGATCACAACTCGCTTCGGTTTCGCCCTCAAACAACTGATTCCCGATCCCGCGCGTCTGAATTCCCTCTCTCGCATCCGGCAGCTTCCCGCACAAAACTTTGCCAGTGTAGTACGGTCGGTAATCCTGCTCGTTGTCATCAGTTACCTGGTCTATCTGCTCATTAAGCAGCAGTTAGGGGAACTTACAAGCTTGGCCGGAGCGAGTGTGCCCGCCGGCCTGGCGAACGCAGCCAGTCTCTTGAAGCGCTTGATGACGCAATTAGCCGTGGTCTTGATCGTCTTTGGAGTAATCGACTTCGTCCGGCAACGATCAAAATTCAACAAGAACCTTCGAATGACCAAGCAAGAGATCAAGGATGAGGTAAAGGACGCCGAGGGAAATATTCAGATGAAGCTCCGGATTCGCAGGCTGCAACGTGACGCCATGCGCCGGAACATGATCAAGGCTGTTCAAAAAGCCTCGGTGGTCATTGTAAATCCGACTCATTACGCGATTGCCATTCACTATGAAATGGGAACCAGGACGGTCCCTACTGTTGTTGCCAAGGGTAAGAATTTTCTGGCCCAGATCATCAGGGAACGCGCCCAGCAGCACGACATCCCTATTGTTGAAAATAAACCACTAGCCCAAGCCCTGTATCAGGCGGTAAACGTGGGCGACGAAATTCCGCAAGCGTTATATCGCGCGGTGGCTGAAGTTTTGGGCCAAATCTACCGAGTCTTAAATAGGCAGTAAGTTTTCATGGCCGCGAACGCAACCAAATCCCTCGCAGCGCAACCACCGTGGCAAACGGCGCTGCGCTCATTGAACTGGAGTGAACTGAGCGTTCCGGTCGCCGTGCTGGGTATCGTCCTCGCGATGATCACTCCGCTGCCTCCGATCCTTCTCGATGTACTGATCTCGGCCAATATCACGATGTCGATCGTTATCTTGCTGTCGGCGATGTACATCACGAAGCCATCCGAATTCAATGTCTTCCCGACGATGCTGCTCCTGATGACGCTGTTCCGGCTGGCGTTGAATATATCTTCTTCCCGGCTCATTCTTTTGCAAGGCAATACCGGAACTCGGGCTGCCGGCGATGTCATAGAATCTTTCGGCAGTTTCGTCGTCGGTGGCAATTATGTCATCGGAACAGTCGTATTCCTCGTCCTGATAGCGATTCAATACGTGGTTATCAATCACGGCGCCGTCCGCATCTCGGAGGTGACCGCGCGGTTCACATTAGATGCGATGCCCGGAAAACAGATGTCCATTGATTCGGACCTAAATGCCGGTCTGATCGATGAATCACAGGCGCGCGCACGTAGGAAGGCATTGGCCGCCGAGGCGGAGTTCTACGGCGCCATGGATGGCGCTTCCCGCTTCACTCAGCGTGACGCCATCGCCAGTATATTGATCACCGCTATCAATATCGTCGCCGGCTTCTTGATCGGTGTGCTTCAACATGGCATGGACCTGCAGCGCGCTCTACAAACCTACACGGTTTTAACCATCGGAGACGGATTGGTCACAGTGATACCAGCTCTGATGATCTCTGTCTGCGGCGGTCTGATTGTTACCCGAGCCAGTTCCGACTCGAAATTAGGAGCCGATGTCCGGCTTCAAATTTTCAGCAAATCGCAGCCTCTGCTGCTCGCTGGGGGCGTGCTCCTTGCGATGGCTCTGTTTCCCGGCCTTCCAAAAATCCCATTTATCGTTCTCGGCGCGGGAGCGGGTTACGCTGGTTGGACTCTGAGGACGGCGGAGGCCAAGAAAAGCAAAGCTCCAGCTCAAACCAAACAGGCCAAAGCTGCTGAGAATCTTGAAAATCTCTTGAAAGTTGAAGCAGTGGCTATCGAAGTGGGCCTGGGCCTCGTCCGGATGGTCGAGGGCGGCCAAAACTCGTTACTCCTGAGCCGGATCAGCATGATTCGAAAGCAGCTTGCCTCAGAAGTCGGTTACCTGCTGCCTCCGGTTCGTGTCACGGACAACCTTCAGCTTAAGGCACGGGAATACATCATTTCCATCAAAGGGTTGGAAGTTGCCCGGTACGAGTTGCAAGCCGGGTGCGAAATGGCGATCCAGCCAGCGCAGCCAGCAGCGGTTTTACCAACAGGCGTTACTACCAAAGAGCCGGCGTTTAACATGCCAGCCGTCTGGATAAACCCTGATCAGGTGGAAAAGGCCAAGCAGCTCGGGTACACGGTCGTCGATCCGGTCAGCGTCGTGGGGACCCACTTTACTGAGGTCATTCGCAAGTACGCAGCGGAGTTACTTACCCGGCAGGAAACCAAGCGGATCCTCGACCGGGTCGGGCAGGATAACGGAAAGCTGATTGAGGACCTTGTCCCGAAACAAATCTCGCTTGCGACCGTTCAGAAAGTACTCCAGAATCTTCTACGCGAACGAATCTCGATCCGCGATGTGGTGACGATTCTCGAGGCCCTCGGTGAAGCGGCATCTCTAACCAAGAATGTCGTTTTAATGACCGAGTTCGTTCGGCAATCGATAAAGCGGTCGATTGTCCGGCCACTTCTTAGCGGCTCCGATCTTACGGTTTACTTTGTCGACAACGAAATTGAAAAGAAGATCGAAGGCGCCACCGAGCACGGAGAATACAGTAGCCATCTCAACCTGCCGCCTCAGGAAATTCGCCTGATTATGGACAAGTTTCAACGTGTCTTTACGGCAACCCAGTCAAATTCAGTGGTTCTCAGCAGCGCGAGCTGCCGGTATTTTCTCCGCCAGGTGCTTGAAAATTCGCTTCCGGCTCTTTCCATCATTAGCCACAACGAACTCCCGCCTGGTGTTCGAGTTGTCAGTTTAGGGACGGTGAAATAAGGAAATTCAATGACTAACCCGGCAGAAGCCCCTCAATATCAAAAAGAGCCGTTGAGTCCAGTTGTCCGTGAGCAGCTCATCCTGGAACATCTGCCTCAGGTAAAACTGATCGCGCGCCGTATTCACGAACGTGTCCCGGTCTCGGTAAGTTTGGATGATCTGATCTCGACGGGCATTCTCGGCCTGATCGCCGCAATCGACCGCTACGATGCGACTCAAGAGGTGAAGCTTAAAACCTACGCCGAGTACAAAATTCGCGGAGCGATCCTCGATAGTCTCCGCGAACTGGATTGGGCGCCGCGCCAGCAGAGAAAAAGAGCAAAGCTGATCGAGTCTACCATCGCCGTGCTCGAGCAGCAGTTGCAACGCAATCCAACCGAAGAAGAGATCGCCTCCCATCTGAAGCTGACGATTAACGAGTACTACGAATGGTTGGGAGAAGTTCGCAGCCTCACTTTGGGAAGTCTCGAGAATGCCGGAAACGAGGAAGAGGGCCGCGATCTCCTACGCTACGTCTCGGATGATTCCGAATCGTGGCCGTCAGAGATTTTTGAACGGTCAGAATTAGAGAGATTACTTGCCAGAGCCATTGAATGCATGCCATATATCGAGCGAACGGTACTCAGTCTCTACTATTACGAGGAATTAACGCTTCGTGAGATTGCGCAGGTCGTCGAGCTACATGAATCAAGAATCTCGCAGCTTAAATCCCAGGCGATCATCCGGCTCCGCTCGTATATGCAGAAACATTGGCCGCAGCGCCGGGGGTAGTCTCATGGGGCTCGGGAGTTTTCATGCAGACTGACACCTCATCCCGCTTTCGCGAACTCGTCGACCTCCTCGATGATCTATTCACAAGGAGCCTCGGCCAATCCGTGTCCAGTCTCATCGGAGAAGATGTCGAGGTGACGTCTGGAACGCCGGCCGGCCAGGATTCCACTCCGCTTCGGTTTGAATGGGATCTTAAGCCTGCTTCCTATGGGATGCTGTGGTTCGGCGGACCCAGGCAGCTGTGGCTTGAACTTGGAAAGACGATACTGGGCGACGATTCGGATCCGGACCCGGACCTGATCGACTCCACACTGAAGGAGATTGCATCTCAGGTCGCCGGCTCAATTACGACATTTCTGAACCATCAATATCAGAAGCAGATCGAGGCGGGTGAAGTGCGTATCACAGAAGGCGCACTCAATTCTAATCCAGGCGCCAAGGCTTCCTTTCACAAGCTACTCCTTCCCAATGGGAAGGCAATTCCCGTCTCATTCTGTGTCGCCGAATCTCTTTTCCAGAGCATGCTCCCACCGAAAGAAACGGAAGAAACATTGCCTGCCTTGCCGGTTGATACGAAAAAACTCGAACTCCTGCTGGACGTGGAAATGCCGGTCAGCGTATCAATTGGCCGTGCGCAGATGCCGCTTAAGGACGTGATCAAGCTAACCACGGGCTCGGTGGTCGAGCTCAGCCGAAACGTCTCCGAGCCGGTAGACATCATTGTGAACAACTGTGTTGTAGCCCGAGGTGATGTTGTTGTCGTCGAAGGTAATTTCGGCGTTCGCATTCGAGAGGTTCTGAGCAAAGAAGATCGAATGCGGCGTCTAACGCCTAGGTAGAGAATCAGGTTTCTGCTACTCCGTCACAGCTTCCCATTTGCCGCTTCTCGCCGAAGCAAGAACCGCATCGGTTACAAAATCGGTGGCCAATCCATCTCGAAAACTTGGGCCGGGGACTTTTCCAATTGCCATTCCATTCAAGAAATCGGCGACCTGATGAACAAACGTATGCTCGTATCCGATTTGAAGGCCGGGTACCCACCAGTTCTTCATGTACGGGTGGTCGCTATCTGTCACATGGATTGATCGCCAGCCGCGGAGCCGGCCTTCGTCCCGGTGGTCAAAGAAAGCGAGCCGGTGCAGATCGTGTAAATCCCAAAGAACTGAAGCGTTTTCGCCATTGACTTCAAGCGTATAAAGCGCTTTATGGCCACGGGCATATCGAGTCGCCTCGAAATTTCCAAGAGAGCCATTCTCGAACCGAGCCAGGAATGCGCTCGCATCATCGATTCCAACCTTCTGAATCTGTCCCGTTAACGCGTGCTTTCGTTCTTTGATGAACGTCTCGGTCATTGCGGTCACGGAGCCGATGGGGCCGTTCAGCCAAAGAGCCGTGTCGATGCAGTGCGCGAGCAAATCGCCGGTAACGCCACTCCCCGCCACCTCCACATCAAGCCTCCACAACCCCTCCCCGCCTTGCGGCAGGTCCTTCGAGATTGTCCAGTCCTGGAGAAACTTTGCACGGTAGTGGAAAATGCGCCCCAGGCGTCCTTCATCGATAAGCTGTTTGGCGAGGACAACGGCCGGAACGCGCCGGTAGTTGTACCAAACCATGTTCGCGACGTTCGCTTTCTCGACAGCCTCCGTCATAGCCTTGGCTTCAGGCGCATTTCTTCCCAGCGGCTTTTCGCAAAGAACCGATTTGCCCACACCGGCCGCTGCGATGGCAATTTCGGCGTGCGTATCGTTCGGGCTGGCGATGTCGATCACGTCAATGTCCTTGCGCTCGATCAGCCTTTTCCAGTCCTGCTCCACCGACTCGTAGCCCCAGCGCTCACGAAATGCCTCCGCGCGTTCGCGGTTCCGTCCGCATATCGCCTTTAAAACAGGCTCATACGGAACATCAAAGAAGTTTCCAACTTTACGAAACGCATTCGAGTGCGTGCGGCCCATGAATCCGTATCCAATGAGGCCGATATTAAGACGTTTTTGGGGCATGTTTCATTAATCAGCGTCGAGAGTAGCTGCTAATTCCAGCCGTGCGCATCCCGCACCGCAATCATCACCTTCAGAATGTCCCGCCACGTTCTCGGATCCATCATGACCGCGTTCGGAAACATGCAGCCATCCCAGCATATGTGTCGGAACGCCCGAGTCGGCTGCCCCTGCTCGTCGCGCATCCAGTAGCCTGCATCTCGAACGATGTCCAGCTTGCCATTAGGATCGTTAGGCAGACAGTGGCGTCCCGTTTTGTCGTGGGAGCCGGATCCCTTCACGGTTGCGTCGTTCTGGGCTACGTGGAAGTCTATCGTCCAGGGGCGAAGAGCGTTTGTCAGCACGCGGAGAGATGCCTCCAGCCGATCTGTGTCGCTCCAATTAAAATCCTCGGGGAGGATACGATCTTCCGGCGCATTGCATCCGAGCGTAAATAGTAGCGTATGCGCCATGTCGGCCTGGAAGCCCAACGTCTTTGGCCGGTCCACCAGTTCAAACAACTCGAGCATTCGTTTCCAGCTATGCATTCCTCCCCAGCAGATCTCGCCTTCAGCTGCCAGCTTTTCGCCATGATCCTCCGCAATCGAGCAGGCGTCACGGAACGTGTCCGCGATCCGTTTTGAATTGCTGGAAGGATCTCTCGCCCACTCCGTAGGACTTGCGGCAGAGTCGATGCGGACCACGCCGTAGCGCCGTATGCCCAACTCGCGAAGCCGCTTCGCGATCCGGCAGGCCTTCGCCACTTGTGTCACAAAGCGCTTCCGCTCCACTAGATCGCCCATCGCTGAGCCGCCCCCCGTTGGCCCCCACACTGGCGCAACCACCGATCCAACTACCAGGCCCTTGCTCGCGATCTTGTCTCGAAGCCTTTCGAGATCGCCATCACTCAAATCGATATCGACGTGCGGTTTGAATAGGAAGAGATCCACTCCGTCGAACCTGATTCCGTCAACCTCAGCGTCCGCCGTCAACTGCAGCATGGTATCCAAATCGATCGGCGGCTCCGAATCCGGGCCCTTCCCCACAATGCCTGGCCACATCGCGTTATGCAGCGCTGGATTTCGATGTTTCGATTTCGCCATCTTTACCTGATCTCTCTTTTTACTATCGAACGTTGAAACTCAATGTGCTCGGAAGATCGGCGGTCTGGGCGGAATCAGGCCCAAAACTGTCGAAGCGTATCACAGTCGAACTTCCGTATCATAGGCATATTCTTGATGAAAGAGACATCAAATCTCGTTTCATGCGGCAGCCTGGCAATCTTTCCATCCGGAGCGTCTCACCAATATGTCAACTAAAACCACTATCCACGCATCCCAAGCCAACGCTCGAGAGGCTCTGCGCGAAGGCGAAGGCATAGTCCGTCTCGCGCCTTGCTGGGTGCCTCGGTCCTTCATGCTTCCCGGAGGCCGCCTCCGTTTAGATCCCAAGGATCTTTACGCTTTTGGCGCCCACCGCGGCGGCATCAATGAGCGCTGGTTCGCTTCCACCACGAAAGCGTCAAACGGCCCGGAAACAGGCGAAACCGAGGGTCTGAGCTTTATCGCCCACAACGGCTCGCGCTTGTTGCTGCGGGAGGCAATCGAAACTCGTGGCGACGAATTTCTCGGACCTGAGGTTATGGAACAGCAAGGCGGCTGGAATCTGCTTTGCAAATTCTTTGACAATCTGGGCCCCATTCCGCATCACCTGCATCAAAACGACGAAATGGCCGCAAAGGTCGGTCAACGCGGGAAGCCCGAAGCCTATTATTTCCCTCCACAGTACAACGTGAAAGAGAACGATTTCCCGCTCACCTTCATGGGACTCGAGCCTGGAACCACGAAAGACGACCTGCGCCGTTGTCTCGAACGCTGGAACGAAGGCGACAACGGCATTCTCTACCATTCCAAGGCATACAGGCTGCAACCTGGCACTGGATGGCAGATCAATGCTGGCGTTCTTCACGCCCCCGGCTCTCTCGTGACCTACGAGCCGCAGGTAAACAGCGATGTCTTCGCGATGTTCCAGTCGATGGTCGACGGCCGGTTCATCGGGTGGGATCTGCTTGTCAAAGACGTTCCCGCGGCGTTCCATCGGGATCTGGATTACCTCATCGGTCTGGTCGACTGGGCGGCTAACGTAGACCACGAATTTGCTCGGCATAACCGTGTATTTCCAAGGTTAGTCAGGCCAAGAGGCGAGATGACAGAGAGCGGCTATATCGAGAAGTGGGTCACGTACGGCACCGCCTACTACTCCGCTAAAGAGCTCACTATTCTGCCGGGCCGCGAGGCGATTATTAAGGATGCTGCCGCTTACGGACTTATTCTTACCCAGGGGCACGGCGTTATCGGCAGATTCGAAGTCGAGACGCCGTCGTTGATAAAGTTCGGCGAAATGACAAGCGATGAGTTGTTCGTTTCGGCGTTCGCGGCGGTAAACGGAATTCGCATTCAGAACCCGAGCCAAACCGAACCGCTGGTCATTTTGAAGCACTTCGGTCCGGGCAATCCTGAAGCGGAACAGTTCGTCTCTCGCGCCTGACACGGATTGTCATCTCCTCGAAAGCGTTCCGAGCGGCGCACTCTACAGATCTGCGGCTAACACGCCGATTGATCCGGTGTGAGGCAAAGCGCGGCGCCGGGGAAACGGCCAGAGGGAAGACGCGAGCGCCAACACTCTCACTAAGGAGCTTAGCTTGAACATTTCAAATATTTCGTCGTACACGAGTCTCTATATGAACAATATGTTGGGTTCGATCGCTTCGAACGCATCGAACCAACAGAACGCCGTTCAGGATTTCCAGACGGCTCTTCAGTCCTCCGGAACGTCTCCGTCCACGTCTGTGCCGTCTTCCGATTCGGATTCTACTAGCTCGACCGAGTCTTCCGATGCCGATTCGCCCATGTCAATTCAGCATCACGGCCACGGGCATCACCACAAGGCGGATTCGACCGACCAGACCTCGTCGAGTGCCAGTACAAATGGGGCTTCTTCAGGTTCTGCCACGAGCTCGACGAATTCCTCGACTTCCTCGAACGCGCTCATGCAGATTCTCGGAATGAACGTCGGTTCCTAGCAGACCAGGGCTCGCCTAAACAAGACAAGAGCCGGAAGCGTCAGCGACCGGCCTTGCGGGGCCGGCGCTTCCGTCGAGCCCCGGGACCTCGCCCAAGGTCCTCCTGTATTCTTAACGAAGCGCTCAAAATGAATAAGAATTAAAGTTAAGAATTTATCGCAGGCCGCCCGACTAAGTATCCTGGACGCTCACAGACGCGTCCATACAGGTGAGTGCCCGATAGTGAGAAGTTGGGTATTCGATCGGGGAGTAGAAACCATCATATGTCAGAATTAGCGGCTTTTTGTAGGCAGACTTTGTGCACCGCCCTGGCTCTAGGTGTCGGGCTAATGGCGTTCTCGGGCTTGCATGTTTACGCCCAAGCTCAGCCATACCCCCAGGATCAGCAGCAGCCATACCCCCAGCAACAGCCGTATCCGCAGCAACAGGATCCGCAGCAGCAGCCTTATCCACAGCAACAATACCCGCAGCAGCAGCCTTATCCACAGCAACAATACCCGCAGCAACAACCCTATCCACAGCAGCCATACCCGCAGCAGCAGCCGTACCCGCAACAGCAGCCATATCCCGCGCAGGGTCCGTACGGCCAACCTCCTCCGGTGATGTCTCCGCAGCAACTGGATCAGTTGGTAGGCCCCATCGCCCTTTATCCCGATCCACTGCTTGCTCAGGTGCTTACCGCATCGACCTTTTCGAACGATATTCCCGCAGCCGCGACGTGGGCCGTTCAGCATTCATATCTCAAGGGGGAAGCACTGGCGCAGGCTATCCAGGCGGACCAGTTGCCGTGGGACCCGAGCGTGATTGCTCTCTTACCATTCCCCAGCGTTCTGGACTACATGGCGCGCAATATGGGGTGGACGCAGGCACTTGGAAATGCAGTCCTTGCGGAACGGCCTCAAGTCATGGATGCTGTGCAAGCCATGCGGCAAACAGCCATGAATTATGGATATCTACAAAGCAATCAGTACGTCAGGGTTGTTCCGAATCCAGGCTATATCGAGATCGTTCCGGTCAACCCAGCCATGTACTACGTGCCTGTTTACAATCCGTATGTCGTCTACGTCCGGCCCCGCCCCGGCTTCTTCGTGGGCGGCGCTATCCGGTTTGGCCCCGCCATTACGATCGGCACGTTCTTTTCTCCGTGGGGCTGGGGCGCCGTGGGCTTTGGCTGGACTAGCCATACCATCGTCATCAACAATCGTCCCTGGGCGCGCACCTGGGTCAACCGCGCGACCTATGTTCACCCTTATGCCGCACCGCACTATGCGGGACCAAGAGTTGAGCACCACGATGTCGCCGCCCATCACGCCGACGAGCACCACGACGACCATCATGACCATCATTGAGGTGTAATTGGCTAACCTGGTAGCGACCTAACTGCAAACGCGAAGAGCCGGCTGCCCAAGCAACCGGCTCTTTCGCGCAATGTCTAACGCTGCCTGAAGCCAATCGGCTTCATCGAGCTGCCGCGCTATCCTACTCGTTTGCTCTTCTCCAACCGCCAATCCTCCTACAAATGGCTGGTGGTTTTCATGCTCTGGTTCGTGTGCTTACTGAATTATGCGGACCGGCAGGCGATTTACTCAGTCTTCCCGGTTCTGAAGCGGCAGTACGGCCTGACGAACCTGCAATTGAGCTACATCGCGTCCTCGTTTATGTGGGTTTATGCGATCGCCGGACCCTTCGGCGGATTGATCGCCGATCGGGTATCGCGTAAATTCATCATTCTTTCAGGCCTCATCTTCTGGTCGGCCGTTACCATCTTCACTGCGCTGTCGCAAAATTATTGGCAGCTTGTACTCTGCCGAGCGCTCGAAGGCCTCGGCGAAGCCTGCTATTTTCCGGCTTCGATGTCCATGCTGAGCGCGTATCATCCTCCCGAGACACGCTCTCGCGCGATAGCGTGGCATCAGTCGAGCATTTACGTGGGCACAATTGCCGGTGGGTCGGTAGCCGGTCTGCTGGCCGAACAATACGGCTGGCGTTCCAGCTTTTATCTGTTCGGCAGCGCAGGTATCGTGTTAGGCTGCGTCCTTCTGTTTTTCCTGGAAGAGCCAGCACCGCCGTCCGATCCCGCCGAGCGAAGGCCTTATAGCATTCCGGCCACGATCCGTCGACTCTTTGGCGCGCCTATGCCAGTCATCCTGATGCTGGTTTTCATAGGCGCCAATTTCGTTAATGTTGTCTTTTTGACTTGGCTTCCCTATTACCTGAACCAGTTTTTCCACATGAGCCTCGGTCTGTCGGGTTGGAACGCAACGGCGTACTTGCAAGCCGGCTCGATTTTAGGCGTAGTGCTGGGCGGCATATTGGCCGATTTGTGGATTCGCAGCCGCAAGGCCGGGCGGATGCTGGTCCAAGCCGCTGGCCTTCTGGCCGGAACGCCCTTCTTGTTCATGACCGGATGGACACGTGCCGTCCCTCTATTCCTGTTATCGCTGGCCGCATTTGGGCTCTGTCGCGGTCTGTACGATTCGAATCTGAGCGCCGCGCTTCACGATGTCGTTCCAGTCCAACTTCGCGGAACTGCTGTCGGCGTACTAAACTCTCTCGGCTGGCTCGGGGCCGGCGTAGGGCCGCTCGCGATGGCAGCGGCCTCCTCACGTATCGGGATGAGCGCCTGCCTAAGCGCAAACTCGGCCATTTATGGTTTCATCGGCATTTTGCTCGTTTTTAGCGCGATACGTTTTGTTCCTGAGCGGCAGCGTCAGTCGCTTGTCGTATCTTGAGCCGTAAGGGCTTCGCTGGTAGATACCGGCTCGGTTTCGCGCAACTTTTGAGCCATGTCCTCCGGGCTTGTATCGGCCAGGAATGTTCCAAACCCCGTCTCGATCGACGCTAGATATTTGTGCTTCGTCGCGCTCCGCTGAAGCGGCAGGAACTGGATGTGCAAGTGATATTCGAGCGGCGCCTCTTTTGCCGGCGCTTGCTTCACTAGCATCATCAGCGGAAGTGAAAACCCATACAGATTGTCGTATTTTCTCCGGATCAGACTGATCATCTGTGCCAGGCTCTCAAATTCCGCTTCTGTCAGCTCGGTAAGGTGTCGGACGTGCCGCCGGGAATAGATGAGCATCTCAGCGGGGAAGCGAGCCGCAAACGGCACGAACGACACGAAATCGCGGTTCTCGAAAACGAGCCGAGATCGCTCGCTCAGCTCTCTTTGAAGAAGCGCGCAAAATAAGCAAGCGCCGTCATGCTTCGATGCATACCCAGCCGCCGAATTCAGCTCTATTCGGACGACGGGTGGGATGAATGGCATCGCATAGATCTGACCGTGCGGATGAGGCATGGTCACTCCGATAAACTCACCGCAATTTTCAAAGATTGCAACTGCCGCGATATCCGGATTCGCAAGCAGTTCGCGCGTACGCCCGGCCCACAGTTCTATGATTTTGAGCCAGTTCTCGACCGTTAGTTGCGAAGGAGGGAGAATGTGGTTGGGCGAATAGAGAACAACATCGCAAACCCCTCGCGCTCCAGTGGCCGCAAACAAGTCAAGCTGGTTTGGATCGGGCGTATCCGGCGCGAAAGGATCGGACGATAGCGAAAACGCCGGAAAATCGTTCGGATATAAGTACACGTCGTAGTGGTCGGGGACGCGTCCTGAACCTGGACAGAAGGGACACCAGTCGGCCGGCATTTGCGGCCGTTCCTGCCGGTGCGTCGAAACAACCACCCACTGCTTCAACAGCGCATGCCAACGAAGCTGATGCACACTATCGCGCTTAGCCATAAGCAACAGAACTTAGAATACACGCGCGTTCGCACCCGTTTCGAACGCAACATGTAATCGATTGATAATCGTAGCCGAGCCGCGACCGCGAGGGAGCGGTCTTCGATGTTTTTCGCAGCTTGTGAGCGACCGGCCTATGGGGCAAGGCCGGCCTCAAGCCGACAGCGCCTCACGCGGTGAGGCGGCCGGACGCTCTTTGGCGACAGAGCCCGAGGTAGGGAATTCCAGGCGGAATCTTGTGCCACCGCCAAGACGGCTGTCGACCTCGATGATGCCGTTGTGCTCCTGCACAATGCCATAGCTCACCGACAAGCCGAGTCCGGTGCCTTTTCGCGCAGCCTTAGTCGTGAAGAACGGATCGTAGATGCGAGCCAAGTGCTCAGGCGCAATGCCGTTCCCCGTGTCGGCGACTTCGACGTGCACAAAGCCGGCTTCCGACCAGACACGCACCATCAACTTGCCGCCTTCGGGCATGGCGTCCCGCGCGTTCATAAACAAGTTAAGGAACACCTGCTGCAATTTGCCGAAATTGCCGCGAATGTTGGGGGTGTTGGCGCTCAAGTTCATTTTCACCTGCACCCCGGTCTTCTGGAATTGGTGTTCAATCAGCGTCGCGGTCTCCTTCACCACGCGGTTCACATCCACATCCACAAAGTCGGTGCTCGACGTTCGCGAGAAATTCAGAAGCGAGTTGACAATCTCGCTCGCGCGAAACGTCTGTTTGGCAATTTTGTCGAGCAGCTTGGTTTTTTGTTCGTCGCCTGAAACCTGCTTGGCGAGCATCTGCGCATAGGTGGAAATGACGGCAAGCGGCGTATTTACCTCGTGCGCCACTCCTGCCGCGAGCAGCCCGATCGAGCTCAGCTTATCGGCCTGAACCAGCCGCCGCTCCAAGTCGTCGCGGTCGGTTATGTCGTCCAGAATGATGAGCCGCCCAATCTGCCGAGAATCCCTCGACACCAATGGTGCAATCGCGATGTTGACGACCGATTCTCGCGTCGACGCCGGGCGCCGGCTGCCGTTTGCATGCCCGTCCGAACTCTCGACCTTGCCCCGCAACGTGAATTTGTAAATGTTGTGAATTCCGTTCTGATCGCGATATTCGTCAAATTTTTCGCTTAGATCCGACGGAAAGAGTTCCGCAAGCCTCCGGCCCAGCGCGTCTATCCGGGCAATACCTGTGAGCGTCTCAATCTGCGTATTCCAGCTCTCGACGCGATCGTCCAGATCGGCGGCAAGAATGCCTACGCTAATCGATTCGACGATGTTCTCGCTGAATTCTTTTAGCCGTTCATACTCGTCGGCTTTCCGCTGAAGCGAATGATATAGCCGTGAGTTCTCGATCGCAATCGCGACATAGCCGGAAAGAGTCACCAGTAGCTCGACATCATCGCTCGACAAAAAGTCCCCTTCACGGCTGCGGCTCACGCCCAGGTAGGCGATCGTGCGGCCACGTGAGCGGCACGCCACATAATAGGTCAGGTCCAGTTCTGCGATTGTGTTGCGAACGGAAGAAGGCAGTCCCTGGGACACGATATCCTGGAGGTGACGCGGCCGCTCGAAAAACAGATAGTCGCGCTGATCTTTTCCGCCTAGAAAGCTCAGGTCCAACGCCTGCGTCGGTGGCCTGATTCCGTCCCCGGGCTGCTGAAGAGTCGAATGCAGCCGGAACCGGCTGTCCGACTCGTCGGCCAGAAAGAACGCGATCCTCTCAATCGACAGTGTTCGCAGCAGGCGGTCTGCTACCGAAGACAGCATGCGATCCATATTCGGTTCCGAACTCAGATCGCGCGCAAACTCAATCAGCGTGAGGCGGTAGTCGTACTGGTCGCGATAGAAAACATATCGATCCAACTGCTCCTGTATCCATCGCCGGATGGGCTGAAAGACAAAGGTCGCAAACAGAATGACAACCACGAACGCCGGGGCGGAGATCACCTTCAGATTTCCTATGAAAAAGATCAGCGCATAGAAAATACCGATCACCAACAGCGTCGCCAGCGTGTAGACATATCCCTGCTGGAAGATGATGTCCACATCCATCAGCCGGTATCGCGTGATCGCGTACGCCCACGTCACCGGAATTAACGCCAGCGTTACGACGCTCAGGTTCGAAAGATGAGTTGGAACGGCGCCAAATATATAAGGCAGCGCATAGCAGGCTGCAAACGGAAGAATCCCGGCGAGCGCGCCGTTCCTGAGATACTTGAGCTGCCGCCGCAGAACCGGATCGGTGGCGCGCCGGTAATCGAGCAATAGCGCGGCGGCGCCCAGCAGATACATCACGACGAAGAACGCCAGCATCAGCCGGTCCAATAGCCAGCGCACCTCAATCAGCGACACTTCAAAGCGAAGCGCGCCAGACGCGGAGCCGGCTACCAGCGCCAGCAGCAGCAACGCCGGCACATAGAGCAGAAACGCCCGGAATCGGGTCCGGAATGCGCTTTTGGTGTCCGGAAATGTCAAACAAAAGTGCAAAAAGAGCGACGGCGCGAATAGACTCGCAACGATATTGCCCCAATAAATTACCTGGTCAAAATTGTTCAGCTTGCCCGTGTAATGGAAACAGGAACTGACAAACGAGGCGAAACAAAGGAGAAAGAAATGGAACGCCTTGGGCGAGTTGGTTCGCCGGTAGTAAACAAACAGCCCGATGAACAGCCACGCCAGTCCGACCGCGTACTGGTAGTACAAAGCAGTATCGCGTTCGGAGCCGGCCAGAAAGATGTTCTGCTTTGCGAATTCGATTCCGCCACGGCGCAGCACGTATGTCGTTTTGCTGAAGACGGGCAACCCACTTAACGCCTTCGTTACGTCGAGGGCCCGATGGATCTTGAAGTCGCCCACCTGAACTACCTGGTCGCCGACGTGTATCTCCGCGCGCTCGCCCGGCGAGTCAGGTTTCACATACACGGCTAGAACCTTATGGGCGCCCGATTTGTCAGTCCGGTCCACCCAGGTGACTCCATCGTCGGGCAACACGAATTGCCGCAACTGCTGAAAATTGACGGCAGCGGCAATGACAGCCGCCGCTGTCAGAATCAGCAGCAATGCGCCGCTAAACTGGCTTCGTAGCTCACGCACTCGCGGAACGCCTCACTGCCCCTTCGGCTGAAGTGAATTGTAGATAATTAGACAGTTGAGTAGCAAGCCGACGACCAATCTCAGTTATGCAAGATAAGGTACTTGTGCGTCAAGCGCTTAACATCGCCAAGGGCTTAGACGGGAGAGCATGAATCTTCGTTTTGGTAGACGTTGTTACGGGATTTGGGATACCGGGTTAGGCCAGCATGGCATCCCAGCAGATACACCGCGTAGTGGTGTGCGTCCATGGTCGAGCCTGATAAGCACTAACACGCAACGGCCGTAGTGTTTGGCGCGTCACGTCCTGATTGACGGGCACGACAAAGAACCCTAGACTGGAGTGTAGCCTTTAACAGTTTTGCTCACGGTGGTCATATGAAGTCAACCCCGCTTTTCCGGGCTCTGTTCCGCTCGCCCATTTTGCTGGGCGTGATCACAGCCGCCTCGCTAATCGTCCCAAATGTCCCCGGCCAGTCTAGCTCGAGCTCCAGTTCGGATTCGAACGATTCCACAACCTCAACCTCGAAACCAATTTCGAAAAAAGAGCAGAAACGCCGCGAAAAGGAGCTCAAGAAAGAGCTTGAAGGACCCTGGAAGAAGTGGCTGAATGAGGACGTCGTCTACATCATTACGGACGAGGAGCGCGCAGCTTTCAAAAAGCTTCAGACGGATGAAGAGCGTGAACAGTTTGTCGAGGCGTTCTGGAAGCGCCGCGACCCGACACCCGACACCGAAGAGAACGAATACAAAGAGGAAATTTACCGGCGCATCGCCTACGCCAACGAACACTACGCCTCGGGCATTCCGGGATGGAAAACGGACCGCGGCATGATCTATATCAAGTACGGGCCGCCGGATGAGATCGACTCTCATCCGTCAGGCGGCAGCTATGAGCGCCCGATTGAAGAAGGCGGCGGCGAAACTTCCACCTATCCTTTTGAAGATTGGCGCTACCGCTATATCGACGGAGTTGGCACCAACGTCATGATTGAGTTCGTCGACCCGACGATGTCCGGCGAGTACCACATGACCATGGACCCATCCGAGAAAGATGCTCTGTTGTATGTACCAGGCGCGGGTTTAACTCTGTACGAGCAGATGGGAATGTCCACCAAAACCGACCGCTTCGACCGCACGGACGGTACCCATCTAGGCGTTCCCAGTAATATGCCTCTGCCCGAGAGCATGAATGAGTTTACACGCCTTGAACAGTTCGCCAAATTGCAAAAGGCGCCGGCCATCAAATTCAAAGATCTCGAAGCAGTGGTCGATTCAACGATTAAGTACAATACGCTGCCGATGGCTGTGCGGGCCGACTACATCAAAGTCACCGACGCAACTGTTCTCACCAGCATCACCGTCGCTTTCAATCGCAGTGAGCTGCAATATGCGAGCAAAGATAAGATCTCGAAGGCTACTGTCAATCTTTACGGGCGCATTACCACCCTTTCGCGCAAGTCTGTGAACTGGTTCGAGGACACGGTTCAGGTGGAGATCCCCGCCGAGATGCTCCAAAGTGCCATGAACGGCCAGAGCATCTACTCGAAATCAATTCCCCTCCAGCCCGGCACGTACCGGCTGAACATTGTTGCGAAGGACACCGTCGGCGGCACGATGAACAACTATGAAATGCCGCTGCATGTTCCTCAATATGACGAAGACTCGATCGGTTCGAGCACGTTGATCCTGGCCGACCAGATTGAAAGGCTTCCCACAACGAGTGTGGGAGCCGGCCCCTTCGTCATCCGCGACTCAAAGGTGAGGCCCCGCGTCGGTGATACGTTCAAACAGGACGAAAAGATGGGCATCTACACCGAGTTTTATAACCTCGGCATGGATCAAAAAACAAAGAAGCCATCGGGCGACATCAACTATCAAATTGTCAATGATGCTACGAAACAAACGGTGGTGAATGTGAGCCAGGATATTTCGACGATTCAAAACGCGTCGGCTTCACTGGTGACGGTGGAACAGATGCTGCCTCTAAAAAAGTTTGCGCCGGGCAAGTACACGCTCAAAATCGTCCTGACGGACAAGTTGAAGAACCAAACCGTCAATCAGAGTCATTCGTTTACGGTAACATCGTAAGTGGCAGGTAGTAGGAAACTTCTTTGCAACTTGGCTTTCGTTGCCTGAAACTGGTTCCGGTCGTTGCAGCGGGCCTCCTGGCTTTCGCGGGCAGCACGACCGCGGGTGACCTGCCGTTTCAATTCTCTGGAAACCTGCTGGGGCTCGTGGTCGACTCTTTGGGAACGCCCCAAATGGGCGCATCCGTTACCCTCTTTGACCGTTATGATCGACTCGTCCGTCGGACCCTCACGGGCGCTGACGGGCGGTTTGGCTTTCCGGGTCTCTCGCCCTCGGTATATGCAGTCAAAGTTTCGGTTCCGTCTTTGATTCCGGCCAGACGCGACAAGATTGCCATACGGGCCGGAATCAGCAGCGTGCTCCAGGTCCGCTTGGCCGCCATCTTCAGCAGCGTCGAGCTCCAATACACGAAGCCGACAGCCGCCATGAGCGACGACTGGAAATGGGTTCTGCGGGCATCTAGCGCAACGCGCGTCATTACCCGCAACCTTCCAAAAGTGGCGCAGGGCAGATCATCCAGTTCCGAGAATCCCGAAAAGGTCTTTACGGGTACGCGTGGGCTCGTATCCCTTTCGGCGGGCGATGCCGGTGCCCTCCTTTCTGAGTCCACACTCGCCGATTTCGGAACTTCATTCGCCGTTGCTACCACGATGTATGGCCGAAACCAGCTCATCCTCAGCGGTGTATTCGGCCAGAATTTGAGCACCGGTATGCCCTCGATGGGATTGCGCGCCACCTATTCGCGATCGGACGCCGACGGGCTTTCGAGCCTTCCGGAAATCACGGCCATGGCGCAGCAGTTTTACCTGCCGAATCATTTTTCTAATGATCAGGCCGGAAGCGCGGAGGTGCGAGCCACTTCGATCAGCTACTACGACACACTCGATTTTTCTGGTGACCTCCACCTCGAATACGGTGGCTCGTTCGACACCGTGTCATACTTCGACTCCTTGAATCGCGCCAGTCCGTTCGCGCGCCTCACAGCTTCTCTCGGTCAGGCAGGTTCGTTAACGATGGCCTACAGCGACGGCGGAACGCCCGCCGAGCTGTACATCCACCAATATGGAGACGATACGGAGCTGGCTGGAGCGCTCGGTGCGCTCTGCAGTCTTCCTTCGTTCTCTCTTCGAAATAATCAACTGCAACTCCAGCGCACTGAGAACTCCGAGATCGGCTATTCGAAAGTGGCCGGTCGCCGCACCTATGCCGTAAGCGCTTTTTATGAAAATGTCAATGATGGACGCTTGAACGTGGCCGGCGATCTTTCGGGCCTGAATGCGGCCAATCTCCTCCCTGATATTTCGACTACCACCACGCTGCTGAACATCGGTCACTATAACCGTAATGGAGTGATGGCGTCGGTCAATCAAAAGATCAATGACAACCTGGAATTCGGACTTGCGGCGGGAGCGATGGGAGGATTCACGCTGAGTGGCGAATCGGTCGGCCTGCCGGGTTTTCTGGAGCGTGCCGATCGTCCGGTCGCCTCGGTGAACGTGCGGATGACTGTGCCGCGGTTCAACACGCGGATCACAAGCGAATATGAATATGCCGGGGATGGAGCTCTTATGCCGGAGCACATCTTCTCGACGCAGCATCTCTACGCCGAACCTGGCTTGAACGTCATCGTGCATCAACCCCTGCCATCGTTTTTGGGCATGCACAGAGTCGAGCTCTCCGCCGACTTGCGCAACTTACTCGCGCAAGGTTACCTGCCGGCGACCGGTCTCGATGGCAGTCGCATGCTGTTGCTGCAGTCTCCTCGCACGGTACGCGGCGGGTTGAATATCATCTTCTGAAAGCGCGCGCTTTATCTACCCGCAAGCAAGCGCGGATCCCACGCAACCGGCTGAGGCCGTGAAACCCGTATCGACGCGAATTGCGGGTGGTTCTGGTTCAGCAGAAAATTGGATTCAACACCGGAGGTGACAACCGAGGGCACCCGGAGTACTGCGCTCCGCTGCTCATCGAACCACGAGTCTCCGATTTTTTGCGTCGGGCCGAGCTGTGAACTGGGCCATCCGGGCACCCGGTCGGGCGGGACGATTTCAATACTTACGTTTTCAGGAATCTGAATGCTCACCCAAACCTGGTTGCGGGGTACACGCCCTAATTCCGCGTGCACCAATGTCTCGAGCAAGGCGCCAGCGTATGTCTGCGCCGCGTAAATGATCTTGCGTCCTTGGGAATTCCAGCGATTGCCGTACAGAAACGAGCCCGTGCCATCGAACACGGGCCGCCGCCCGTCCGCGATTCGAAAAACCTCCATCGACCTTATAGAACCGTGCGCAGCAAGCGGCCCACTCAAGAACCTCCGCTAAACGGGAAGGCCGTAGAACAACTTTGCCAAAAGCTCCTCAACTTGTCTCGCGCCGAGTTCGGTCATGGCCGCCTGCAGAGGACTTTTACCGGCAAGTTCCGGATGCGTCCGGTTCAGCCACTCGCGAGCGTCAGCTTGGTCGTCCCAAACGTACTCCGCCGCGGCAATCACTCGAGCCAGCCGTTCCGTACGCTCGCTCTCGGCTGGCGTCAGGCGCGACCGCCGCTTGTAAGTCGCTTCGGGAACGACTTTGTACACGACCGCATTGACTTGGCGCGATTCCGGAAACAGCCTGTGGACAACATTGCGCAGCGCCTGCTTCGGAAGTCCACGCGAGACGACTGCTTCCAAATCGCTGAGCGAGTGAACGTCCGTCCCGAGTACGACCTCGCCTCCCATGACTGCCGCTACATTCGATGCAGGGACCATTCGATCTCAGGTATCAGTATACCAGGGTTTTAGGATCAAGTGATACCAAGCAGGTTTAGCAAGAGTTTACGCCTCTTTGGCGCGGAGGCGTGTGGCCGCCGCCCGCATCAATTGTTTCATCCGGTCCAGTTCAAGCCGCAGTTGAGCGAGTCCGGCGGGCGTCAATCTATACGCCTGTTTTTCACGGGAAGTATCTTCCTGTTCGAAGCGCTCAATCCATGCATCATCAAGAAGCCGCCGGAGAGCCCCGTAGAGCGTGCCCGTACTTAACTGAACGCGGCCATTGCTCAGACTTTCAATGTCCTTCATAAGGGCATACCCGTGGCGCGGCTGATCGGCCAAACTCGTCAAAATCAGGAAAACCGGCTCGGTGAGAGGCTTTCCTTCCGGGCCGTCACGTTGCGCATTGACATGTCGCATTGCGCTATATTACCGCCTCTATACACGCGGTCGCAACTGAAGAAAAAGAGAGCCGGGCCGACTTAGTACGCCTGGCCGTTGTGAGAGCTGGCGAGTTCGTAGGAAGGCGATAGCTCGCGCAGTTTCCGCACCACATCCACTACCCTATTCGCCACGTAATCGACTTCTTCCTCGGTATTGAAACGCCCCAGTCCGAAGCGGATCGAGGAGTGAGCCAGGTCGTCATCAGCGCCAAGCGCTTTCAACACGTAGCTCGGTTCGAGCGTGGCCGATGTGCATGCCGATCCGCTCGAGACGGCAATGTCGTTGATGCCCATCAGCAGAGCCTCGCCTTCCACGTGAGCGAAGCTCAGGCTGAGGCTGTGTGGCAGGCGATGCTCCATCGTCCCGTTAACGTAGACCTCGTCGAGGCCATTTAAGATCCTATCTTTCAATTTGTCGCGCAGACACGCGAGACGCTTGGCCTCGTCCGCCATCTCTTGTTTCGCGATTTCGGCCGCTGCGCCCAGCCCGACGATTCCCGGAACATTTAGCGTGCCGGAACGCATGCCGTGCTCGTGGCCGCCCCCGTCGATCTGCGCTGTCACTTGAACTCTTGGATTCCTCCGCCGCACGTACAGCGCTCCCACGCCCTTCGGTCCATAAAATTTATGGGCCGAGAGCGAGAGCAGATCCACGCTGTCGGCTATCACGTTCACGGGTATTTTGCCAATCGCCTGAACGGCGTCGGTATGAAACAGGATGCCCTTTTCTTTCGCAATCCGTCCAATCTCCGCGATCGGCTGGACGACGCCGATCTCGTTGTTGGCGTACATGATCGAAATCAGGATCGTGGCAGGAGTGATGGCATCGCGCAGCTGGTCCAGGTCGATCAACCCAGTTTTGCTCACGGGCAGATAGGTGACCGGTAGGCCCTCCTTCTCCAAATGCTTGCATGTGTCGAGAATGGCCTTGTGTTCAGTTACCTGGGCGATGATGTGGTTTCCCCGGTCCCCATACATCTGCGCCACACCTTTGATCGCCAGGTTGTTCGACTCCGTCGCTCCGCTGGTGAATACGATTTCTTTCGCCGTGGCCCCGATCAGATCCGCGATCTGCTTGCGTGATTTCTCGACCGCCTCTTCCGCTTCCCACCCGAAACTGTGGTTGCGTGACGCCGCATTCCCGTAAGTCTCGAGGAAGTAGGGCTTCATCGCTTCGAACACGCGCGGATCCACCCGGGTGGTCGCATGGTTATCCATGTAAATGGGCAGTTTCATTCACGAATCCTTATTGCTGGAGAAAGGACCTGCGCCGGATTGATTAGAGAAAGGGCAATCAGGGGCGCCGGGGGCGGCGAGGCGCCGTCATCCGAGTCATCCAACATGTCTTGGATGGTCACTCCAGCGAGAAGCCGCAGAATTCCTTCGTGGATCCGCCGCAACGGCTTCCTAACCGGGCATCGGCTCGTATGATCGCAATGATCGTGCTCGGTGAAACACTCCGTCAAAATAATAGGCCCGTCGATCGTCCGAATCACTTCAAGGGCTGTAATCGCTCGCGGGTCGCGAGCCAGCCGGTACCCGCCATTTGTGCCATGCTCGGAAATCAGCAGTCCAGCCTTTGTCAGCTTCTGAAGAATTTTTGAAAGCAATGGCAGCGGCACGCCGTAACTATCGGCCACCTCCTTCGCGCTCACCGAATCTTGCGCGGCGCCATGGTGCCGCGAAGCAAGGTGCTTCAACGCGATCAAACTGTAATCCGCCTTTTTTGTGAGCCGAAGCATAAATAGGACCGGATCGATCCTGTATCCTTTTATAGCATAACTAGTCTTTGAGGTCAGGCGTTGGAAATACTTCACAGGAATCAGGCAAATCATTGCCTGTGTTAGACTTAGAGTTCTCTCGCTGTGCTCAGGCTTTTTCGCCTTCTAGTCCCCACGAGCGTGGCCGCTCTCCTGCTGTCGGAGATCGTTCTCATCATCCTCTGCTATACGCTGGCCTCCCTGTTTACTCTCGGGGTCGACCCGTATGTCTATTTGGTCGACGAGCAAAATTATTGGAAGATCCTGGTGGTCGCGGGGTGCATTGTTATTGGTCTGTATCTGCAGGATTTGTATGCCGAATTCCGTATCACTTCGCGGATTCTGCTGGTTCAGGAGGTCTGCCTCGCAGTGGGTTCAGCGCTATTGTTCATGGCGCTGCTTGGGTATATCAGCACCGATTACCTGCTGCCGCGCTGGCTGATGGTGCTCGGAAGTTTTGGCGTCATCACGTTTGTGCCTTTGTGGCGCATTTTTTACTGGAATTACGGCATCCTCGCGCTGAGAAAAGAGCGCGTAATTCTCCTCGGTAACTCGGCCATGCTGGCCGAAACCACGCGGCATCTGCTCGAAAAATCGCACCTTGGGTACAACATACTCGGCTATCTTGCCGAGGAAGAGCCGGTTGACTTCCCCGTCAACTGCATCGGCCGTGTATCGAACGTCAAGAAGATTTGCGATGAGCTGAAGCCGACGCGGATTGTCGTCGGGATGGCAGAGCGCCGGGGCCGTCTGCCCATGACGCAGCTTCTCGAAATACGATTTTCCGGCGTCTTCATCGAGGACGCCGCCGACACCTACGAGATGGCAGTGCAGCGCGTTTTCAGCAGCAAGATTCAGCCCGCGCAGCTTATTTTCACGTCTAATTTAGGTCCACGCCAAAGCGCTCTGGCCCTGCAAAGCATCTATTCGTTTATCCTGGGCGTTGCGGGCCTCGCTTGCGCCCTTCCCGTCATGCTCGTGGTCGGTGTTGCCGTCAAGGCGAGCTCGAGAGGGCCCGTCTTTTACCGCCAGCGCCGTGTCGGGTTGAATGGCCGCGTCTTTACCCTCTACAAATTCCGGTCGATGTACGCAGACGCCGAGCGGCGAACCGGTCCTACCTGGGCTGTCAAGGACGACCCGCGCATCACTCCGCTGGGCCGCATTTTGCGCAAGTTTCGGCTCGATGAACTGCCGCAGCTTTTCAATGTCGTGCGCGGCGATATGTCGATTGTCGGGCCGCGTCCTGAGAGGCCTGAATTCGTCGAGATGCTGGCCGCCCGCATTCCCTATTACAGACAGCGTCTTGCGGTGAAGCCGGGCATTACCGGATGGGCGCAGATCAACCACAAGTACGGCGATTCAGAGTTGGACGCGATGTTAAAGCTCGAGTACGACCTCTATTACATCAAGCACATCGCTCTGGCTCTCGACTTCTATATCATTTTCCATACGCTGAAAGTCATGGTCTTGCAGCGCGGCGCGCAATAATAGCGCCAGATGAGTACGGAATCTGTTTTGAGACACGTGACTTTCCCGGTGGCTTTCGCCGCCCTCCTATTTGCGGGCATTGTGGCGGTTGGCCAATCGGCTCACAATGTACTTTCTGAAAAAGAGCGCGCTGAAGGCTGGAAACTCCTGTTCGACGGCCAAACCATGACCCATTGGATCGATCCGTCGAAGGAGACTCCGCCTGGCGACGCCTGGACCATTGACGATGGTTGTTTGAAAGCCAATCCCCGGCCACGCATTACGGAAGATCTGTTGTCAGCGGATACCTACACCGATTTTGAACTCGAATGGGATTGGAAAATCTCAGCAGGCGGCAACAGCGGCGTCAAATACCGCATCCAGCAGCTCGTGCCCCTGACGAAGTCGACCATCGATCCGTCCATCAAGAAATTCGAGCGCCAAGTCGATTACGCCATCCAGCACAGCCCAAGCAATGCGCGCTCCGCGATACAGCCGAACGAGCGCGCGCAGATCTATGTGGTGGGATTTGAATACCAGATGATCGATAACGACAGGCACCCGGACGCCAAACACGGCCCGCCGTATCAAACGGGCGCGCTCTACAGCATTGTTGGGCCGTCAGAGGCCGTGGCGAAGCCGGCAGGAGAATTCAATCACTCGCTCCTTGTCGTTCGCAGCAAACATGTCGAGCATTGGCTCAACGGAGTCAAAGTCGTAGATACCACCCTTGATACACAGCAACTCAAGGACAATCTCGCCCATCGCTGGGGCAAAGACTCATCCGTCTATCGTCTGATGGTCGACGAGCCTGTTAAGAACTGCCACTTCAGTTTGCAAAACCACGGCGATGCCGTCTGGGTTCGCGATATTAAAGTGAAGCGGCTGTAAGCAAGTGTCGACCTACTCGACAGCCTGTCTGCCCGCTCGCAATTCAGAAAAGCTCTAAAGACGACAATCGACGTGCCGATAACCTCAATACCTGCTTTTTGTCTGTGCTTCTTTACCCAAACCGCCGGAAACTCTCTCGATTTCCGGCCGGCGGAAGCGGATGTTTTCACGATCCGCTTCCGCTGCTCTCATCTCACTTTCTACTTATTCCCCGACTGCTGCTTCTGGATCTGCTTCAGCACGTCGAGGATTGCCTGGCCATTCGGGCTGCCCATGCCCGTACAAGCGTCCCAACCAGGCTTGGCGGCGAAGTCTCCGTTTGTGCCGCCGGTTATGTCGTTCAAAGCCTTGTGCTCCGCGAACGTCCCATAAATCAACGGATTCATAAAGCCGACTCGCGTGCCCAACTGCTCATTAATCAGAGCGGTTAAGCCTGCCCAAAGAGGTGCTACGGCGCTAGTTCCTCCGACGACGCCTTCGGTCCCATCGACAAGAACGAAATACCCCGTCAACGGATCGGCGCAACCAGCGACATCCGGAACACCTCGTCCGGCGAATTTTGCCCGGACGGTCGATACGGGAACACCGGCATTGGCCTGATAGTCGGGAAGCGCGAAGAAGGTACTGACGCCTCCGCCTGTTGAGCCTCCCTGCGCGCCGTCGTTCCAGACACTCTCCTTGGTGATTTTTCCGTTGGCGCTCTGGAGGGTTGTGCCGCCGCAAGCCGCGACCCAGGGACTCGATGCCGGAAAGTCGACATGTGGCTGGCCATCGTTTTCCCCATCGGACGAACCGTTATCGCCAGCTGCCGCGAACACCGTAATCCCGAGAAGAGAGGCGTCGTGAAATGCCTGATTGAAGACGTCCAGCGTCTGGCGCGGCCACTGGTCTTCTGGACCGCCCCAACTGATGGAAATCACCGATGGCGTTCGCACCCGGTCGTGAATGGCCGCATTGACCGCTTTCAGAAAGCCTTGGTCAGTGTTGGGAGCAAAATAAACTGCAATTTTCGCCTGCGGCGCAACCGCGCCTGCTACCTCGATATCGAGAACAACCTCGCCATCCGGACCGTCGGGATTGCCGGTAGCCTTGTTATGCGCGCCGCTGACCGCGACCGAAGTCACCTGAGCGCCTTGTAAGCCGAGTTTCTTCCAGTAGGCATTCAGGTCGGAGCTACGGTAGCCGCCGCCTAGCTCGATCAGGGCGATGGTTTGCCCTTTACCCGTAGAATCCTTTGGAAAGTTGTATAAGTCAGCCACTTGAAGCGGAGTATAGGCAACCGAGCTGGTGTCATGCGGCTTGAAACTTTTCAAGCTCCGCACCACCGGTCGGCTGTCGAACCCCACAACCGCAATCACGCGCCCCGCCAACTCCTCGGGAACAGAGAGGTGTCCGCGCCGGCTTCTATACGTTCTGCTTCCAAGGCGATGCAATTCGACATCGGCGCCGAACAAGTTCGCCAGATCGGAGAACGAACCCGTCAGGGAAATGGTCCGCGAACCCGGATCGGAATGCGTGACGCTAAGATGGCGTTCCGAAGCAAGCGCCTCGACGGCTGCGATATCCGCCGGATCTGCTCCATATCGAGCGGCAAGCTCTTCATGACTGTGATACCGGTCGGAGGCCCAGGGATGTGGCGCCTCCTGCTTTCGACGCAGAACGAGCGTCACTTCAAGCTTTTCATGCGGCTGCGGCCGGCCGATTCTGGTTGAGCGTGAGGAATGATGACGGTAGCTGCCCCGAAGGGTCGTGCGAGAGGACATGTAGTATTTGCTCCCGCTTGAAAGCTACTGCCGCTCATAACGGTTCTCTGCCCCGAGCAGCGTGGCTCAGTGTGTAAGCCTTTGAAAATGCGTGGACTTGACGGGCTGAAATTATTTGAATTTTGTTGTGACTCGATACGCTATCGGGTAATCACGCCCTTTCGCACAGCGTACAGAATCAACTCCGGGATGCTGTGAACGTTCAGCTTTTGCATGAGATTCCCGCGGTGGGTGTCGACCGTATGAGGACTAACGCCCAACAAGCCCGCGATATCCTTCGTGGATTTAAGCTCTACGATCAACTGCAGTAATTCGCGTTCCCGCGCGGTAAGTAACTCGTACGCGTCTTCTACTCCTTGCTGCTGTATCTGCCGCAGGTAATCGTCCGCCAAAACCTTGCTCACAGCGGGGCTAAAGAAGGCCTTCCCCGCGCATACCGCGCGGATCGCTTGAATCAAATCGGTTTCAGCCGAGTCCTTGAGGAGATAGCCGCGCGCGCCGGCTCTCAAAGCTTTCAGGATGTAGCCTTCGTCAGAATGCATGCTCAGAATTACCACGGCAGTTTTTGGCCGCTCTTCGCTGATTCGTTTCGCCGCCTCAATTCCGTTCATAAGAGGCATCGCGATATCGATGATGGCGACGTCAGGGCTCTCTCGAAGGACAACGTCAATTGCCTCCCTGCCATTACTGGCTTCCGCGACGACTGCGAAATCCGGTTGCCGCTCCAATACCAATCGCAGGCCGCGCCGCACGATGGTGTGATCGTCCGCCAAAACAATCCGCGCTGAAATCATGTCAGCACCATTGTGTCTCTTTCGAGAAGCGGTAATTCGATCCGAATGGACGTGCCCCTTCCTGGCGCCGAGTCAACATGGAACGAGCCGCCCAGGTGCGTTACTCTTTCCTCCATTCCGAGAAGACCAACTCCTTTTTCGCGCTCTGGGGCGAATCCCTGGCCATCGTCTTGAATGGTGAGCAACAGGCTGTCGGAGCTTTGAGTCAACTGAATCCGAACGTTCTTTGCCTTCGCATGGCGCGCAATATTGTGCAAGGCCTCCTGAACAATTCGATAGATGCAGGTTTTGTGCTCGTCTGGGATGTCTTCGGGCAGCGCACCAGCCTGGACCTGTACGGCGAGGTTTTTTGTCCGGGATACCTCACGCGCTTGCCACTGTACTGCCGGTATCAAGCCAAGGTCGTCGAGCATCGAGGGACGGAGAAGGAGCGACATATCGCGGACCACAGCAACAGTCTTTTCGGCAAGCCGGCGCAAATCGTTCAGTTGGCCGCGCGCATCGTCGTCGGTTTCGGGCGGGAGAATCGCAGCCACGTTACCTAGGCCGAGAAGCAAGGCGGAAAGTGATTGGCCAACTTCGTCATGCAATTCACGAGACAAAGCTCGGCGTTCGGATTCCTGCACCTCGATCAGACGGGCCGATAATTCTCGCAAAGCGCCGCGGGCTTGTTCTACTTCGTCAAAGCGTTGGGCGGATACGCGCTCCAGCCGCAAAATCCGGTAAATGCTCCCGCCTGCCAACAAGGTTCCACCGGTAAGTGTCACGACGAGTAGAACGATCAGAGAGCGCCGAAAGTCGCCAAACAGAATGGCAACTTGTTGATTACCTGCGTTCATTTGTTTCTGATTTACTTTGCTGATCTGGTCGGCCAGGTGGACGATCACCATGCGTCGCGGCAGCAGAGAATTTTTCATGAACGAATAGCCGAGGGCCCGGCGCTGAGCTGCATTCCAATCGAGAGCTGGGCGCAGCGAGTTGAAGTATGTCTTCACCTCGCTTGTGAATTGCTGAAACGGGGCGCGTTCTTCCGGGCGAAGGATTCGGTTGTATGTCGCCACGTTAGATTCAATACGTGACCGTGCGTCGTCCAATTCTTTGCGGTGTGTATCGGCCAGGTTAGGATCTTGTTCCAGAAGGAAATCGCGCACGTATGTGCCGGATAAGTAGACGTCGGAGCGGAGCTGCTCTAAAATCCGATCACGATTGAAGTAATCTTCGCGGATACTTTCATTCCGCGTCTGGATCTTTCTCAGAACCGAAAGCGCATTCAGACCTGTAATCGCAAGCAGCAACAGAAGTCCGCCGAAGCCGATAAGCAAGAGGCGCTGTGTTTGATTGCTTCTGTTCTTCATTTCAGCCTCGGGAGATTCCCGGGTGGAGCGGCCTTTCAAGGCTGCAAAGCCGGCTTTCGGGCCGGCTTGACTCAAGGCCGCTGATGCAAGAGATGAAGCATATGCCGCCACGAATGGCGGCATGGCAGGCCCGGAGGCCCGCTCCACCTCCAATGTGCCCGGATATGGCCTTAATGGAGCAATCCGAGAGTGTACTGGAGTGCCGCGTATGCCTCCTGGTAATCGTATTTTACGTTCAGGTTTTCCACTTGGGCTGAAGTCTGACCAAGTTGCGCCTGGGTCAACTCAACAATCGAGGCCAGTCCCAAGTTGTATCTTCCCTGAGCTAGATCGAGAGACAGGTTGGCTTGAGTCAGCAGTTGCTGCGCAGCCGTAATCGCTTCGAAAGCAGTTCTCGCCCGCGCCCAGGAAGCCCGCACGTCTTGTGCGACCCGATCTTCGAGATCGCGCACGCGCTGGTTTGATGCTTGCAATTGATATTCTGCCGCCTGACGGCGGGCTGTAAACAGATATCCGTTGAATATAGGGATACTCACGTTAACTGCCGCCGATTCATATCCAGTCGGTATGTTCGGATTTGCGTTTCCCGGGTTGATATAGGGCAGCGCGCCGCCAACCGCGTTGAAGCTCACTGTTGGCCGCTTCAGATCGCGCTCCGCATAGACAAATTTTTGGTCGGCCTGAACCTGCAGACGCAAACTTGCCAACTCGGGACGATTCTGAAAGGCCTGAGCGATCAGCGGCTCAGGGTTGGCCGGCGGCTCCGCAGGCATAGGTTGGTCTGAGAGTTGATAGGCAATGGATTGCTGCGTGCCAAGAGCCTGTCCCAGAGCGGCGTAGGCAGCTTGCAGACGGTCCTGGGCTCGTAGCAGCATAAGCTTCGCATCGGCAAGATTGACCTGCGCGAAGCTGAGGTCGACTTGAGAGCGCAGTTTATTTCTGGTTAACTCAGAGATCTGATCGGCCACTGTTTGACGAGTCGCGACCGTTTGCTGTGCAACTATCACGAGTTGCTGCGCCAGGAGCACTTCATAATATGCCTGATCGAGGCCCAAGATCACGTCGTACCGTGTGGCCTGGTAATCTTCCTGGCTCGCTTGCGCCTGGAGTCTTGCGTTCGAAACCAGGTTTGGTGTCCGGCCCGAGTCAGTGATGAGCTGCGAGAGAGTTAGACCCGATCCGAAGTGATTGAATAGCCGCGGATCGTTGAGGACGCCAGCTCCAAGGCGACTACTGATATTAGCTTGCGCTCCTGTTATGTTCCCGCTCAGGATTGGGTAGTATGCCGATTGGGTCTCCCTCGTTATCTGGCCCGCGCGCAGAGAAGTCGCCTGGGATGCAAGTACTTGGGGATGGTTCTTGAGGGCCATTGCCTGTGCGTCCTGTAAGCTCAATGCTGGCCCGGTACCTTGCGAATGGAGTAGATTCGAGGAACCCAGAATCGTTACCACAACGACGACTGTTCGTTTCATGTTCATGAAGTTAGGTTTGTGCAGGCTCATTTTGTTTCGAGCGACCGCGATCCTTCTTTCCGTAAACCAGTAAGTATGCCGCGGGCACAATGAATACGGTCAGAATTACGGAAGAAGTCAGCCCGCCGATGATCGCGCGTGCCATAGGTGCATATTGCTCCGAGCCGGTCCCCATTTTGAGAGCCATGGGAAACATGCCGATGATGGTAGCCAGAGAAGTCATCAGGATGGGGCGCAGACGGACGCGGCAGGCGGTGATCACGGCATCCTCGACGGACAGATTCTGTTCCTCCAGCCGGTGAGCGAAATCGACGATCAAAATGCTGTTCGAGCCGGCGACACCAATTAGCAAAAGCACTCCCATCAACGACATGACATTTAAAGTTGTCCCTGTGAGAGGCAAAATTACCAACACGCCGATGAACCCCATCGGGATCGCAAGCATGATCAGGAACGGATCGACAAACGATCGGAACTGAGCGACGAGAATGAGATAAAGAAGGATAGCGGCGAGGATGAAGCCGTAGGCGAAGCTCTTAAACGATTCGCGCATTCCCAGCACCATTCCGCGGAGGTTCACGCGAACATTCGCGGGAACTTTCATGTCCTCGACCAGCTTGTTAATCGCGCTCGAAATCCGGCCCAGATCCTCGCCGCGAGGAGTCACGTACACATCGGAGGATCTTTGAATTTGATAGTGATCGAGCTCCGTCGGCGTGTGAGTGTGGACCAGTGTTGCGACTGAATCGAGAGTGGTAGGTTCTTTTTCACCCGGCGCCTTCAGAGGTATGTTTTTCAGGTCAATGAAGTTATGAATCGCGGCTTTTCCGTGCTCGTAGTATTGAACAGTGAGGAAATAATCGTTTCCGGTCTTATAATCGACCCAATAGTTAGGAGCGATCATGGTGTTCGAATTTAAGGATGTTATGACGTTGTTCACAATATCCTGTTGGCTCAAGCCAAGCTCGGAGGCGTGTACGCGATTAATATCCAGCCGGACCGCCGGGTAACCCATATCTTGAGGGATGTAAACTTCGTCAACTCCGCGCAATTGTCTGATCCGGGCGGCAAGTTGCTGTGCAAGTTGGTAATCCTGGTCCATATCCTGGCCGGTCACTTGTACATCGATGGGGGCAGGCATCCCCATGTTCAATGTTGTGTCGACCATGGACCCGCTTTGAAAAAAGGTGCGAACATCCGGAAACTGTTTCTCGATGGCCGTACGAACGCGGTTCATGTATTCGAAGCTGCTGACAGCGTGATTGTCCGTCAGCGCGGTCTGAACCGTCGCGGTATAGGGGCCGGCGTTGCTGGTATAGAGAGCTGAAAAATCCGGCACCATACCGATATTGGAGACGACCATTTTGAAATCGCGGCCGACAGTGTGACGGATCAGATTCTCGATTTTTGCGACGTACTCTTCGGTCAGCTCGATGCGCGAACCGGTAGGGGCCTTCATATTGATGGTAAATTGACCGGCGTCGGTTCTCGGGAAGAAGGCAAGGCCCAGGAAAGGATAAATGGCAAGGCTCAGGACAAAAAGACCGCTGAGCGCGATCACAGTCAGGCCCGGACGCAGCAGCGCGCGCCTCACCGAAGCTTCGTAGAAATCGAGCAGCTTCGTGAAACTTCGATTGAAGTGCGTGTTGAACTTGTCCCACAGCGATTGCTTCTTCGCGCTTTCGGCATTTTCGGCGTCGTGTGAAGCGTGCGGCGCGGTCTTCAGGAATCGCGAGCAGAACAGCGGAATGACGGTCATCGCGACAATGAAAGAGATCAGCAACGAGATGCAGAACGAAAGGGCCAGGGCAGAGAAAAGAAATTTGCTTACGGCATAGAGAAAGGTGACAGGGAAGAAAGCGACCACACCGACAAGCGTCGCTGCCAGCACGGCTAAGGTGACTTCCGATCCGCCAATTTCCGCGGCAAGCATCGGCGGCTCGCCCATCTCCAGATGCCGGTAGATATTTTCGATCGATATGACTGAGTTATCGATCACGCGCGAAAAGGCCAGGGCCATGCCGCCGAGAATCATCGTGTTGATCGTGCTGCCGCCCAGATAAAGGATCACAAAGGTCGCTAAGGCCGAAAGCGGAATGGAAAGTAACACGGCCGATGTTGCCCGGACGCTGCCGAGAAAGAGGAGGATCATGATGCTGGTCAAGGCCAAGCCCATGAGTCCTTCGTGCAGGACGGTGTTGATGGCTTCTCTCACGAACACCGATTGATCGAAAAGGAGATCGGTTTTTAGCTGCTTTGGTATGTCATAGAGATGCTGGGTGAGTTTTCGTACGCCTTCCACAACCTGAATCGTATTCGTATCGCCACCTTGCTTCATGATCGGTATGTAGGCCGAACGCTGGCCATCGACGCGAACGATGTTGTATTGAATTTGGCTCGCGTCCTCAGCCTGTCCAATGTCTTTCACCGATACCCAGGAATCGCCCACGGTCTTAATGGGGATCGCATTCATCTCCTTCATGTTGTCGACCAGGCTGTTCGAATAGACGTAGTAGTCGAAGGGACCTACTTTCACGTCGCCGGCCGGCAGGATCAGGTTCGACTCGTTAACAGCGCTGACAACGTCCATGGGGCTCAGTTGCCGCGAAGCGAGCTTATAAGGATCGACGTACACCATGATTTGGCGGTATTTGCCGCCAAACGGCGGAGGAATCTCAGCGCCTTTGATGACTGCGATTTGATTGCGGATGGCGAACTGGGCGTAATCGTGGAGCTGGGTTTCAGTGAGGCCTTGACCTTTCACTGTTACGAGACAGACGGGCTGGCTCGAAGCGTCGAACTTCAGCACTACCGGCGGTAGCGTACCTGGGGGCAAACGCTTTAAATCGGCAAGAGCAAGATTCGACAGCTCCGTGACATCGGTGTCGGCGCTCGTTCCGGGTTGGAAGAAGACCTTGATTAAACTCACGCCCAACATGGAGCGCGATTCCATGTGATCGATGCCGGCCGCCAGGGTGAAGAACCGCTCCAGCGGATTGGTGATATCGGTTTCGATGTCGGCGGGCGGCATACCCGAGTAGAAGGTAGCGACCACCACTTCCGGCAGGTTGATTTGGGGGAAGAGATCTACCGGCATTCGCACGACGCTCACAGCGCCGATCAGTGAAATTGCCAGGCAGACGACGATGATGAAGTAAGGATTGCGGATGGAGAATTGTGACATGGGCTTAGATCACCCTCGGCTTTCGGCAGGTTGCATCCGTTGACGGTCTTTCTTTCCATAGACGAGCAGGTAAGCGGCGGGAACGATGAATACAGTGAGTGCGACCGAAGAAGTCAAACCGCCGATAATCGCTCGGGCCATGGGAGCGTATTGTTCCGATCCGGTTCCAAATTTGAGGGCCATGGGAATCATGCCAATGATGGTTGCCAGAGACGTCATCAGGATGGGGCGGAGGCGGACGCGGCAGGCGGTAATCACGGCGTCCTTTACCGAGAGCCCCTGCTCTTCGAGGCGATGAGCGAAATCGACGATGAGAATGCTATTCGAATCGGCTATGCCGATCAGCATCAACACGCCCATCAACGACATGACATTCAAGGTGGTGCCGGTCATTAATAGGATCAAGAACACGCCTACGAAACCCATCGGTATCGCCAGCATGATGAGGAACGGATCGACGAACGAGCGGAACTGGGCTATCAGAATGAGGTACAGAAGAATAAACGAGAGGATAAAACCAAACCCAAAGCTCGAAAACGATTCGCGCATTCCCAGCACCATTCCCCGCAGATCAACGCGAACATTTCCGGGAACCTGCATTTGCCGGATCAGTTTTTCAATTGCAGTGGAAATCTTTCCTAAATCCTCGGCCTTCGGAGTGACGTACAGGTCGGTCGACCTTTGAATCTGATAGTGATCAATTTCCGTGGGCGTCTGAATATGAGTGAGTTGTGCCACCGAATCCAGTGTCGTCGGCTCCTTCAGCTTGGGAGACTTGAGGGGAATATTTTTGAGGTCGATGGTAGTGTGAATGGCTGCATTGCCGTGCTCGAAATATTGAACCGTAAGAAAGTAGTCGTTTCCCGTCTTATAATCGACCCAGTAGTTGGGGGCGATCATCGTATTTGAGTTGAGAGACGTGATGACGTTGTTCACGACGTCTTTCTGAGTCAGTCCGAGTTCGCCCGCGTGCACGCGATCCACGTTCAGCCGCAGGCCTGGATAGTTCATATCTTGCGGAATGTAGACCTCGTCTACTCCAGGCAATTGCCGAATTCGCGTAGCAAATTCCTGGGCCAAATCGTAATCTTGTTGAAGATTTGCCCCGGTCACTTCCACATCGATCGGAGCCGGCATGCCCATGTTGAGCGTGGAATCGACCATCGATCCGGTTTGGAAAAACGTGCGGACTTCCGGATATTGTTGTGCAATCGCCTTGCGCACGCGGTCCATGTACTCGAAGCTGCTGATTTCGTGGTCGTCGGTGAGGGCGGCCTGAACCGTCGCGGTGTAGGCGCCTGAGTTGCTTGTATAGAGCGATGAGAAATCCGGGACGACGCCGATGTTTGAAACCACCATTTTGAAATCGGCCGGATGGACAGTGCGGCGGATCAAATCTTCTACGCGAGCGACGTACTGTTCCGTGAGCTCGATACGCGAACCGGTGGGCGCTTTCATATTGATGGTGAATTGGCCGGCGTCGGTGCGAGGGAAAAAAGCGAGGCCGAGCAGGGGATAGATTCCTAGGCTCAGGACAAAAAGCGCTGAAAGGGCAAGAACGGTGAGGCCGGGCCGCGTCAGCGCCCGCCTCACCCATGCCTCATAAAAATCGAGCATCTTATTAAAGAGGCGATTAAACGCGGTGTTAAATTTATGCCCCCAAGAACCTTGGTCATTGCCGGTTGGATTCGCATGATGTTCCGCGTGAGGTACGGACTTCAAAAACCGCGAACAGAACAGCGGAATCACCGTCATTGCGACCACAAAAGAAATTAACAAGGAAATGCAAAATGCCAGCGCTAAAGCGGAGAAGAGGAATTTGCTTACGCCATAGAGGAACGTGACGGGGAAGAAATCAACCACGTCGACGAGCGTTGCGGCCAGAACGGCAAGAGTGACTTCGGCGCCGCCCAGCTCGGCGGCAATCCTGGGGAGCTCGCCCATCTCAAGATGCCGGTAAATGTTTTCGAGAGAGATGACGGAGTTGTCGATGACGCGCGAGAAGGCCAGCGCCATGCCGGCGAGAATCATGGTGTTGACCGTGCTTCCTCCGAGATAGAGGAGCACAAAGGTCGCCAAGGCCGAAAGCGGAATGGAAAGCAAAACGGCCGACGTGGCGCGGACACTACCCAGGAACAGGAGAATCATGATGCTGGTCAGCACCAAACCGATGAGTCCTTCGTGAAGTACGGTTTTGATGGCTTCTTTTACAAACACCGATTGGTCGAAGAGCAGATCGGTTTTCATCTGTTTCGGAATGTCGTAGAGATGCTGAGTGAGCTTTCGCACGCCTTCCACAACCTGAATCGTATTCGTATCGCCGCCCTGCTTCATGATCGGGATATAAGCGGACCTTTGGCCATCGACGCGAACGATGTTGTACTGAATTTGGCTCGCGTCCTCGGCACGTCCGATGTCCCTCACAGATACCCAGGAGTCGCCCACAGCCTTAACCGGGATATCGTTCATCTCCTTCATGTTGTCGACAAGGCTGTTCGAGTAAACGTAGTAATCGGAGGGGCCTACTTTGACGTCGCCGGCCGGCAAGATCAGGTTCGATCGATTGACGGCGCTGACAACATCCATGGGGCTCAGTTGCCGTGAGGCGAGCTTATAAGGATCGACGTACACCATGATTTGGCGGTATTTGCCGCCAAACGGTGGGGGAATTTCGGCGCCTTTGATGACTGCAATTTGATTGCGAATCGCGAATTGGGCGTAATCGTGGAGCTGCGTTTCCGTAAGGCCTTGGCCTTTTACGGTGACCAAACATACGGGCTGGCTCGAGGCATCGAACTTCAACACGACCGGAGGCAGCGTGCCGGGCGGCAGGCGCTTTAAATCGGCGAGGGCGAGATTCGATAACTCCGTGACATCTGTGTCGGCGCTCGTTCCGGGTTGAAAATACGCTCTGATCAGGCTCACACCTAACATGGAGCGCGATTCCATGTGATCCATGCCAGCGGCCAGCGTGAAGAAGCGTTCGAGCGGGTTCGTGATGTCAGTTTCGATGTCGGCCGGCGGCATGCCCGAGTAGAACGTCGCAACCACAACTTCCGGTATGTTGATTTGCGGGAAGAGATCGACCGGCATTCGCACGACGCTCACCGCGCCGATTAGCGAAATAGCCAAGCAGACGACGATGATGAAATACGGATTGCGGATCGAAAATCGCGACATCAGGCTTCGGTCTCAGAAAATGTCGAAAGCGAGCACACTGTCAGCTCTTGCTTTTGTACTCGGCGACCTGTACAGTTTGGGGGCGCACCTCTTCGCCGGGCTTAAGCCCGCTTCGATCGCTGACGACCACCTGGTCGCCTTCGTGAAGCCCCGACAGCACCTCCGCGTAGCTGTCGGTCTGAACGCCCAGCGTGATCTTGGAATCTTGAATTTTGTTCGCTTGGTCGACGATCATAACGCTCGCCTGATCGCCTTCCTGGCTGACAGCCTGCAGGGGAATGACAAGCGCATCGCCTTTTCGGTCGAGTGTGAGGGTGGCCTCCGCATACACGCCCGGGATCAGAACGCCCCGGGGATTAGGCACATCCACTTCCGTGTGCATTGTGCGGGTGGCTGCCGCAACGTCGGATGAAAAGCGGATTACTTTGCCAGGAAAATCTCGGTTCAGAGCAGGGACTCGCACATCCACCGGATCGCCGATTTTGATGTAGCGGACATAGGATTCGGGAACAGGAATTGTGAGACGGAAGAGATCTTCCTGGGAAAGTCTTACGAGCGGCAACACTTGAGTACTCGAGTTGGTTCCGGCTTGCATCAACGTTCCTTGATTTGCATACCGTTGCGTTACAACTCCTGTGAACGGAGCCGTAATCTTCGAGTAATCGAAAAGAGCCTGATCGTGTGCCAGCTTGGATTGAGCAACGGTCAACTGGCTTTGCGCAACTTGCAGGCGGGACTTGGCGGACTCGACCTGCGCCTCGGCTGCGAGATCCTTACCTTCCGCATCGTCAACTTCCTGTTGCGCCACGAGTCCGGGTTTCGAGGACGCAACGCCATTCAACCGGGTGTATTCCAGATGCAAGACTTTGTGCTGCGCCTCAATTCGACTCAACTCATGCTCCGTGTTAGTGACCTGGTCGCCCATGCTCTTGATAGTGGCCTGATCTTCCTGCAAAAGGGCCTGCAGCTCCGGGATCTCGAGAACCGCCATGAGCTGACCAGCTTTCACATGGGTGCCGTAATCCACGTAGAGCTTGGAAACGAAGCCCGATTCCTTGGCGAAGACGTCGATTTCTTGAAACGGAACGAGCTCGGACGATACGGTGAGATACCGCGCCATCGGCTGTCTGCCGATCTTGGCGACTCCCACTAAAGGCAAGGCATTCTGCGCGGATTCCGCGGCTCCAGCAGCATCGTCTCTTCGGCAAGACACCAGCGCCATTCCGGCCGCAATGACGAGAAAGGCCGCGGAACATATAAGGACGGACCGCGAACGAACAGACTGAGCAGCCGGAGCGCGATCAGGATCTTGTGGGTAAATGGTCATTTTGGATCTTTGCCGCTCCGCCAACCTTGTTCGCGGTATGCTCAATCATTTCAGCCAGTTTTCGCGACGAAAAGTCCTTCGACCGGCAAAAGTCGATCAGTTCTTTTTCCGCGTCTAATATCTTCTTTGCGACGGCCGGAATTTCTCCGGCGATCGAGATCGGAATCGAATGAACGCCGTGCCGGTCGCCGTGGAGCAAATCGCCGGGCTTTATACGCAGACCGCCAATCTCCACCGGTTCGCCGAAGTCGATGACATGAGCGTAAGCATGCGAAACGGCGATACTGCCGGCAAAGGCCTGAACACCAGCGCGTTCAATGCCCGGCAAATCGCGTACCGCCCCGTTCGTTACATACGCGGTGCATCCAAGGGCTTTTGATATCCAGGCATGGATTTCACCGAACAAAGCGCCGAGGCCGGCTAAGGGATCGGCATCCCGGACGACGATGAATCGAGGGGCAGGAATGGTGAGCGCGTACGACCAAAAATCCATGCGGTCGTAATAGCATCGGCCCGCGATGGGAGTCGAGGAGGTCCGTATGCGCGCTGTTACTGCATACCCTATGGCCGTCGGCAGGTTTGGAAACATGCACCTGACCGAGCCGTTGACGAAGCCTTCGTTGCGCGTTCTGACTTGAAATTGTTCGATTGCGTTCGACACGGTACAGGTGTCAAGCTGCCGCAGTTGTTCGAGAGTTTCCTGTGCTAAGGCCTGCATATCGGTTTCGTTCGTCCTGACTGTCTCGATACGCGCGCAGGAGCCCCACTCGCCGTGCGGCGGAAAAGGGAGACTACGATCCCAAATCCACTGTAAAAATTGTATCGCTTAGAGACCATACCCTGCGTAGGGGATTTTACGGGTTGATTGGCGGTAGATTCGGCCCATAGACCGCGTCTGCATCTACTTAAGCGAGCGGCGAAAGAATACCCTGTGGACGCGATGCCGCTTGCTGAACGAAAGCCGCTATCATTCCCGTATCGACCAGGAAGAAGCTTCCCATTCGCGAGCCGATATGGAACAGCATATTCGCATCGTACTGGCAAATCAACACCCGATTATCCGGGGCAGTTTGCGTCTGTTACTTGAAAGACAACCGGCATTTCGCGTCATTGGAGAGGCGGCGGACGGGCGCGAGGCGGTGGTTTTGGCGGAATACAGGCGCCCGGAAATCGTGCTGCTCGATATAAAGCTTCCATATGTAAACGGAATCGCGGCCGCCCGTGAAATCTGCTCGAACAGGCCGGGCTTGGGAATTGTTTTTGTCACTGCGCTTACCGATCAAGAATACATTTCCGAGGCCTTCAAAGCCGGCGCCCGCGGATATGTGCTCGGCGATGCCGCCGCAGCCGATTTGTCTTTCGCCATCCAAGTCGTCGCAGGCAGGGGCGCTTTTATAAGCCCCACGATAACCGCAAAACTGATTGAAGACTTCGCGGTGAAACACGCGAGCGAACGCGTCATCTCGGAATACTCGAAGCAGCTCTTCTGCTTGCTTGCGGCCGGCTACGGCGAGCACGAAATCGCAGTGCGCCTCAATTCAAGCGTCAGCCGTATCAAGGCCGACTATCAAAGCATCAGTGAGACGTTTCAACGCATTGCGCTGCCCGAAGTGATTGTCGACTCGATCCGCGGGAACCATCATTTTGCCGGGCAAAGATAAGGTTGGCCTTCAGCCGGACTTCGTCACATCCGCTCCCTTGCGGTCGCGGTTCCGATACTGCACGTTGACTCACAAGAACTTACAGAACCGCGCGCGCTAGCAAGCGGCTTAGTGACGAGGCCGCGTTAGCGCTTAAAGTCAGCGCGGCCCCGCGTTGCCGCCGTGATTTATGAAAATCATAAAGACGATCCATGTTCGATTTTTCCGGCAAGTCGGTTCTTGTTACAGGCGGCACGAGCGGCATCGGTCTGGCTGTCGCAGTCGCTTTTTCGCGAGTGGGCTCGAAGGTGGTTGCCGCGGGATTACCCTCGAGCGAACCGATCCCCTCTACGCTTCGAGTAGAGACACTCGATGTCACCGACACAGAGTCCGTTGGTCAAATTGTGTCGAAGCTTTCGAGTCTCGATTTTCTAGTGAATGCAGCCGGTATTATCAGCCGCGATAAAGAATTCGAGCTTGATACGTTCACCCGGGTTATCGATGTAAATCTGACGGGGGCCATGCGGATGAGCATGGCGGTCCATCCCAAACTTGCACAGGCCCGAGGGGCAATCGTCAACATCGCCTCAATGCTGACCTTTTTTGGAGGTCCACGGGTTCCGGCATACAGCGCCAGCAAGGGTGGCATCGCTCAGCTGACACGTTCGCTCGCGGTGGCGTGGGCCCAAGATGGCATTCGCGTGAACGCCGTAGCTCCAGGCTGGATCGAGACGCCGCTCACGCAAGCCCTTCGCGACGACGCTCAGCGCTCCGGCCAATTACTGTTGCGAACGCCATTCGCGCGATGGGGGCAGCCGGAAGAAGTCGCGGGTCCGGTGTTATTCTTGTGCTCCGGGGCTGCCTCGTTCATCACCGGAGCCGTTCTACCGGTAGATGGTGGTTACTCGGCGGCCTGATTCGCGAAAGACCGCTATGCAAACCACTCACCCACTGTCACCTGAACAGATTGTCGAACGCGCCATCCCGGAAGATGAGCGGGTCTGGGTCCCCCAAGCCCCCAGCGTCTGGTTCCGTCCTCTGATGCTCAACACGCTGAATGGCCAGTGGTGCAACCTGCTGCGGGTGCGCAAGGCCGGTATCCTGAGCCGTCACCGCCATCCCGCTCCGGTACATGGCTACGTCATCAAAGGTTCCTGGCGCTATCTCGAGCACGACTGGGTGGCCCGCGCAGGCGATTATGTCTTCGAGCCACCCGGGGAAACTCACACCCTCACTGTGGATGCTGACGTAGAAGAGATGATCACGTTCTTCAATATTTCCGGCTGCATGTACTACGTCGACCAGGAGGGCCGCCACACCGGCTTTGAAGATGTTTTCACGAAAATCGACATGTGCCGCAAACACTATTCCGAAGTAGGGCTTGGCGAAAAGTTCGTCGACCAGTTTGTGCGGTGAATGAGCTTGGAAAATTTAGCCCAGATACATCACGTGAACGTAGGTGCCTAGCCTGACGTTGTAGGCGAGATACCAGCCGACATGGTCCGGGTCTTCGTAGATCACGATCTGATCTGAGTTCCAGAGCCAGCCGTTGCAATAACCGATATCGTAGGGAGCGACGCTGAAGTAAAAGCCGCCGAACCAGAAGCGGGACGGGCCGCCTCCAGCCAAGTGAAATACGTGCCCGGGACCAAAGCCACCCGTGAAATGTCCGTGTGCCCAGGGATGGTCGAGATGATAATGAGGATCGTTAGGACCCGAATCGTGTCCCACCCATCTGTCGTCCGCATGAACATGCGGCGCGTCGGGATGTCCGGGGGCATCACGGAAGTTGCGAGCCTGTGGAGCGGGATGGGCTTGAGGCATAGGGTGCTCTTCGGCATGTGCCGGTGCTGGACCGTGGGCCGGAATGTGCCCGCCACCCACTTCGTGACCACCTCCACGGGGGTTACCCCCTCCGTGCTCTTGCGAAAAACCGCTGACGAAACTCAGCAATAAGAATGAAAGTACTCCTGCGAATATCTTCATGGCGCGCTTCGATAATATCTCAACGCCATGGGAACTCTCTATACCCCGCATCCTGGGGAAGGTGCGGGCCCTAATCGCCGAGGCTGCGAACCGGCGCAGGCGCAGTCCCGTGTGCCACGCCCAAATTGCTGTGGCCCCGGCTGTAGCTGAAATAGACGATCAAGCCTATCGTCATCCAGATGAGGAACGCCGCCCAGGTGATCGCGCCGAGCCCGAACATCAGTCCCAGATTCACGATTACCCCTAGGATGGGAATCAACGGAACGAGTGGCGTTTTGAACGGCCGCGGCAGGTCCGGCTGGGTTTTCCGCATGACGATTATGCCTATGCAAACAACGCAGAAGGCGAACAGCGTTCCGATGCTGGTCAAATTGCCAAGCTGCGCGATAGGGGTAAAGGCAGCGCCAATCGAAACAAATATCATCAGCAAGATGTTCGATTTCCACGGTGTCCGGAACCTAGGGTGCACTTCCGAAAACACCTTTGGCAGAAGACCGTCGTTCGACATCGAATAAAACACACGCGATTGGCCGAGTAGCATCACCAGCATGACCGACGTGAGGCCACACAAGGAGCCGAGCTTCATCAGAAAACCAATCCAGGGCAAGCCTTTCATCTGGTCAACCGCGAGCGGCAAAGGAGCGGCCACATTCAGTTGCTTATAATTCACAATGCCGGTCAGCACGAGCGAATAGAGAATATAAAGGACGGTGCAAATCATCAGGGAGCCAATGATGCCAATTGGCATATCGCGCTTAGGATTCTTCGCTTCCTGTGCCGCGGTGGAGACGGCATCGAACCCGATGTACGCGAAAAAGATCTGGCCCGCGCCCGCCAGCACACCGGTCCAGCCAAACTCGCCGAATTGCCCCGTATTTGGCGGGAGAAACGGATGGTAGTTCTTGGCGTTGATGAAGAAGTAGCCGATTCCGACGAAGAAGACGACCACCGCCACTTTCAGCACAACAATGAAATCGTTGAACCTCGCGGATTCCTTAATGCCTCGAATCAGGATGCAAGAAATGATGCAGATGATACCGACGGCGATGAGGTTGACGCGGCCGGGCTGCATCGCATACGGCGAAGCCATAATCGAGCGGGGTATCTCGATCCCAAAAGAGAGGAGGATCGAGTCGAACGTGGCCGCCCAACTTACCGAAACGGTTGCCGCGCCTACGGCGTATTCGAGCACCAACGCCCAGCCGATAATCCAGGCGATTATCTCGCCCAAAGTCGCATATGAGTAGGTGTAGGCGCTTCCAGCGATGGGGATGGTAGTAGAAAATTCGCTGTAACAGAAGCCGGCAAGCGCGCAGCCAATTGCGGCGAGCACAAAGGAATAGGCCATGGCCGGACCCGCGTGAGTGGCCGCCGCCACGCCCGCCAGAGTGAAGATCCCGGCTCCGATTACGGCGCCGATCCCTAGCGTAACCAGCGACATCGCTCCCAAACTTCGTTTCAAACTGTGCTCGCCGTGCTCTTCGCACTCCGTAAGAAGCGTTGCGATGGGTTTCTTGGCGAAAAGACTCAATCACTCACCTCGATGAATAGGTTGCCCGGGCTCGACGGGCGTCGCCGGGCGCGAACGGGGAGACCAGGGTAGAGCCACAACAACTCAGTTAAACAGCGAAGATAACACAACTGTAGCCGGATGGCTGCGCCAGCCGTTGCCAACACCGCCATTCGGCATCAGGGAAGCGAAATTCCATTCATGGCTTCTGGGACCTCGCGGCATCGAGTTGGCCAAGCGCACTCTGATAGTACTCGCCACCGGCAGCGCCAGTTGCGGCGTGCTTCGTGATATAAGCTCTGATTCGCTCCCGGATCCGTTGTGCTTCTGGAAACTCCTGGCCGGTCCAGAAGCGCCGGGTCTTGTCGAAGAAACCGATGCGCGCGAGGAACGCTGTGCCGAAATATTCGGATTCCTCGACGGAGTCGTCATCAGCTGTAGTACGAAACGAACCATCAGACTGTAGCGATTCAGTGAGGCACCAACGAAGCATTTTTTCGATCTCTTCGGCCATCGTTTTCTTCTGACTAAGAGCGGCTGAGTTCCAGCCGTAATGGAAGAGAACCACGGCATCCATATTGTTGTGGTTCGAATACCCGCTATCCTCGAGCCATCCTTGGGGATAATTCAGGTCCTTGAGCGCCAGTGCGGTATCCACGATTTTGTCTAAATCCGGGACGTTTCCGTTCAAATAGCTGAGCATGTGGAAGGTGATACTGAGGTCGTCTACGAAATAAACTTTCCCGTCATGCTTGTACCGTTCGCCCCACCAGCCCGTACTGGGGTTTCGAACTTGGTTGAGCACGATTTGCATGATAGTGGACTTCATTCCGGGAGCCCACTCATAGCCGGTGGGCTGGTCGTGCAAAATGAAGCGAACGAGAGCGGCGAGAGATTCGTTCAACTCGCGTCTGTGATCAATACCGTTCCGTGCAATGTCGGAGACCTCGATCGAGCCATAATAATTTCGAAGCTTCTCCGGTGAGTTAACGCGATCGAGAAATCGCAATGGGTACGTGGGTTTCTGCTCTTGCGCGTAGGTGTAGGTGGCGTCGAGCTTAAAGAACCACTCGGTATAGCAATGACCCCAACTGCCGTCCGCAGGATCCTGGCTTCGAGCGAGGCTTTCTTGCTGAGGCTGGTTGAGAACGCGTTCGAGATCGTCCAGACGCCGGTCAATGCGCGCGAAATCCGCTGTATAGCCGAGAAGCCACCTGATTTCTAATAAGATCTGGTGAGCACAGGCGACGTCGCCGCCCTTTTTCTCTTCGTCAAATATCTTTTTGCCCAGGACGGACGCACGCTGTATCCGCTCATCGCGTAGTCGCTTATAACGCGGATTGAACTGCTCGAAATCCTGTCGAATATAGGCCCGGTAGTCGGTGTCAATCTGCGGCGCGCGGGCATCTTGAGCGAACGTGAGCACCGGGAGCACGCAGAGCAGCACCAGTGCGCGAGCAAGCGAAGTACCCACGCTGATATTTTTGCCAAGTCCGCTCATTTGCCTAACAGGACTGCAATCGAGTCACATCGGCAGGCTTCGCCCTTCGATCGCCTTCAACCATTCCCGCGCGCGCATACGCAAGCCGCCCAGGTCGCCCGCCCGCTCTGGAAGCAAACCGGAGATCACCGCTACGGCCGCGGCTCCGCTATCGAGCACGCTCAAGGCCGACTCAATTCCAATGCCCCCGATCGCCACGAGTGGAAAATGCGTAAGCGCACTGAGGCGGAGAAGCTCCGACAGACCTATCACGGGATCGGGATTAGTTTTCGAATGCGTGTGGAATACCGGACCCAGCGCGACATAATCAACCGGCAAGTCCGCCGCCCGGCGAAGCTGTAGCTCATTGTGGGTTGACAGGCCAACCGGCACATCGGGCCCCACAATCTTCCTTGCCTCCGGCGCAGACAAGTCGCGCTGTCCCAAGTGAACACCGCATCCAAGCAGCCGCCCATAGTCGGCCCGGTCATTCATAATCAACAGAGCGCGGCTTGCACGGCAGGCCCCGGCAATGCGGCGTGCTTCCTGAAAACGCTCTTCGGTGAACTGGCCTTTGTGCCGGTATTGAATCAGGCGAACGCCCGCCTCAAGCAGAGTCTGCGCGGCCTCGAACGCGGTAAAACCCTTCGCTTCATATGCCGCCGTGTCGAGTATCGCGTATAGGCGCGGTAGCCGTTCAGCTTCCGAAATGAGAAATCTCCCAGTGCCCAGTGGCCTTATTCCACTCAAACTCGACGCTTGCGTCGTACGCCTTGAAGTCGGTCCTGCCGCCGCAGGAGACAATGTGGTCCACTTCCACCGAATCGGGGTGCCCGCTCTGATCGGGAAGGTTCAACACATACTGGCAACTCGGATTCTCATGCTGCACGTACTTCAGATGATTTACCGCGCGCTGGTTGAAACGAAGAAGTTCCTGGGCAGCTTGGGGGGAAAGCCCCGGGTGTGATGGCGGCGGCGAACTACAAGCCACGGTAAAGATGGCGGCGAGCAGCACGAAAGATGCTGGAAACCTCACGGCGGCATCGTACCACGTCTCATTTTTTCTTGCACCGATTGGATCGCTCGCATCCCGTGCGCTACCGGACAGCCGCAAGAACGGTGTCTGTGCTGGGCTTGCCGCGCTCAGCAAACCGGACAATTCCGTCCTTGCTAATTACGTACACTGTTCTGCGTACGATGAAGCCCGATGCGTGATAGAGCCTGGCAACATTCTGGCCTTTGTCCACCAGAAGCGGAAACGGGTAATGCTGTGTCTCGGCGAACTTCCGGTGGCTCTCCGCGCTTTGCGGATTGATACCCAGCACTACAAAGTTTCTCGAAATTAACTCACCCCACGAATCGCGAAATTCGCAAAGTTGCTTCGTGCATAGATTTGTGGCGTCGCCCGGATAGAACACCAAGACCACATGGGAGCGGCCGCGAAAAGCCGCAAGCCGGATTAAATTTCCATCCTGATCTGCAAGCGAGAAATCCGGAGCCTCGATCCCAACCCCTAAGGGCGTTTCAAACAGCCATGACCAAATGGGCATCTCCGCTCCTATCGTAAATTGGTATGAGAGGCCGACGTTGCATCATCACCATCTTCCGCGCGGCACGGGCTGGGCTCTTCGATTTTCGCTCTGGGCGACCGTCGGATTCATCGTGCTCGAGGTCTGGGCCGGATTTCACGCCAATAGCCTCTCGCTGCTTTCCGATGCCGGCCATAACTTTGCGGATGCACTTGCGCTACTTCTGGCGGCCATCGGCTTGCACTGGCAGCAGAAACCCGCCGACCAATCCCGTACGTATGGCTACCAGCGCGCCGGCGTGCTAACTGCCTTCGTCAATGCGCTGTCGCTGGTAGTTATTGCTATTTTCATCTTTTGGGAAGCGGGCCGGCGCCTCATGCACCCGGTCCCTGTGAATGAAAACGTAATGGGCGCAGTAGCGCTGGCGGCCATATTCCTGAACGGCGGCATCATGGTGGCGCTGAACCGGGGCAAGAGCGACATCAATATACGCGCCGCCTTCATTCATATGATGGGCGATCTGCTAGGCGGCGCCGCAATTCTCGCTGGAGCCGTGGTGATCCGCTTTACCGGCTGGCTGTACCTTGACCCCATCCTGTCCATCGCTATCGGATTGCTGATTGTTTACTCAGCGTTTGACATCATCCGCGAGTCGCTCAATATCCTGCTCGAGGGCCTGCCGCGAGGCATGAATCTTTCGGATATCGCTCTCGCTATGAGTCAAGTGGACGGAGTGCTGGAGGTTCACGATCTCCACGTCTGGAGCCTGGGAGCAAAAACGCACGCGTTAAGCTCTCATGTCCTGATTGAAGATATGCCGCCTTCGGAAAGCGGAAAGATTCTCACGCGCGTGAACGACGCCTTGTGCGCATTCGGCATTCATCACACTACGATCCAGTTCGAGCATTCGCCTTGCTCGGTGGCCGATCGGGGCTGCCAAATGACTGAATCGGTCCACTCCCACGACAGCAGGCACCAGCATTAGCCCGAGCCCGAAAACCATTGATATCGTGAGGATCGCGTGCCAGCTGATCGCTCATCATGCGACATAATTCAGCAGAGGGAGATTCCGTTGTGTATTCCAGGCGCGATTTCGCAAGAATGGCTTTGGCCGGTCTGCCTCTAACTCGCGGATGGGCCAAAGTCAGTTCGGTTTTGGACGGCGTTCATCTTGGAGTCCAGACATATAGCTTCCGCGACTTTACCGGACCCGACGTGATTGACGAAGTGATAAAGGCTATGACGGATATCGGTCTTGGAGAATGCGAGCTTTTCGGTCCCCAAACTGAGCCAGGCGCGATGGATGCGATGAAAAAGGTGTTCTCGAATTTCCAGGCCGGCCAGACCGAAGCGGAGCGCAAAACTGCCGCCGCGGCCATGGCCGCCGAGATGAAGGAAATTGGACGGAAACGCATGAGCCTGCCGTTAGATCACTTCCGAGGCATAGCTAAGCGGTTTACCGGTGCGGGAATTGAGATCTACGCCTACAACGGTTCCTTCGGCCCCTCCGAAGAGGAAAACAATCGTACGTTCGAGATCGCAAAGGCTCTCGGAGCGCAGATCATCACCTGGTCAGGAACGGTGACGCTTGCACGGCAGGTCGCGCCGCTCGCCGACCGGCACCAGATGATCGTGGCCGTGCATGGCCACTCCGATATTAAAGATCCGAACCAGTTCGCGACCCCCGAAAGCTTCGCAACGGTTATGGGAATGTCAAAGTACTTTTGGGTCAATCTCGATATCGGCCACTTTACGGCGGCCAACTACGACCCGGTCCAATATATTGAAAAGCACCACGACCGCATCACCAATATTCATCTCAAGGATCGCAAGAAAAACCAGGGGCCGAACATGCCCTGGGGCGAGGGCGATACGCCGATCAAGCCAGTTCTCCAGCTCATCAAGAAGAAAAAATATCCGATTCGCGCCTATATCGAGTACGAATACCCTGGGAGCGAGAGCTCTGTGGCAGAAGTGAAAAAGTGTTTCGAATACGCGAAAGCGGCGCTAGCATAAAGCCGGGCCTTGTAGTGGCAGGGCCTGTCTAGGCCTGCCTGGCCTCGGCAGCTCGCGCCGGATGCTACACTTGCCGGTAACTAGCCAATCCGATGAACTCCCGACGCGCATTTCTCGGTCAGGTGGCCACCAGCCTTGGCAGTCTGGCATCGGTCCCGCGCAATGTGCTCGGAGCGAACGACCGTATTCGAATCGGTGTAATTGGTTATGGTGACCGCGGCAGTCTGCTTTCGCGCGAAGCCGCGGCCTGTCCGGGCACGCAGCTTTTAGCGGTGTGCGATGTCTACACGGCGCAGCGCGAACGCGCTAAAGCAGAGCTTCCTGGCGTTAGAACGTTTGTCGATCATCAGCAGATGCTCGAAGACCAGGCTCTCGACGCTATATTTATCGCTTCTCCGCCGCACCTCCACTGCCTGCATTTTGTCGATGCCATAAGAGCCGGCAAGCATGTCTACCTCGAAAAGACGGCAGCGTTCACACTCGCTGATGCCAATCACATGCGCGCCGCTTATCTGCCGTTCAAGCGAAAGTTGACTGTGCAGATAGGCCATCAATGCTGCTCGTTCGGGCAGGTTGCCGACGCCGTGCAATTCCTTGCCGGAGACAAATTGGGCGCTATCACCGCCATTAATGCTGCCATGTATCGCAATACCCCGCATGGAAAGCCTCAATGGTCGCGCCCCGTCTATCCCGACATGACTCCTGAAAACATTGCCTGGGACAGGTTTTTGGGCGACGCTCCCGTGACGCCATTCGATGCCACGCGCTTCCGTAATTGGCGGTTTTTTTGGGACTACTCAGGCGGCAACGTATACGAAAACATGTCCCAGCAGATTTCGTTCTGGTACAAAGTGCTGAAACTCGAGATTCCGGCTGCCGTCACCGCCACCGGGGGTTTGTATCTTTGGCGTGACGGACGCGAAGTGCCAGACACGATGACGGTGGCAATGGGACACACCGAGGACCTGCTGTTCACATGGCATTCCGGTCTTGGTAATTCCAGTCTGGGGATGACGGAGAGCGTCTTAGGCACGGATGGCACGATTACGAGAGCTGCTCAAATTCGCTATTGGCCTGAGAAGGTAAATCGGCCTCAGTCAAATGCCATCGTTGGCGTTACATCCACGCCTCCACGGGCGCACATGCAGAATTTTCTAGATTGCGCCCGTTCGGGAAACGAAACCAATTGTCCGTTCGATCTGGGATTCCGGGTTTCGGTGGCCTGCCGCATGGCAGTCGATAGTTATCGCGAGCGCCGGACAGTCTATTGGGATTCGGAGGCAAAGCAGATCGTTTAACCTGGAGCGCTTCCAGAAGCCGCCTCGATTCGTCTATGAACAACCCGTTCCCTGACTTCTGGGGAAATAAGCCGGTCAGCTCCGCTCTCGCGCAAATGCTCTCCGCTTCGCGGATACCTCAAACCATTTTGCTCGCTGGCCCTGAAGGCGTAGGCAAGGCAACTCTCGTTCGCCGATTTGCGGCGCGGCTCCTCGGCGATGCGGCAAAAATTGAACAGGACGATCTGAGCTTGCAAGGAAACGTCGAGCTGATCGAACAAAGAGGGAAATGGCCTGCCGAGAAACGGGCCGACGATCCCTTGATATTTGCGTCGCATCCCGATTTCGTTACGCTAGCGCCCGATGGACCGTTGCGCCAAGTATCGATCCAGCAAGCCCGCCTGCTCAAAGACCGCGCCTTGTTCCGTCCGCTTCGCGGTGGACACCGCGTGTTTCTGATCGATCGCCTAGACCGTGCCAACGAACAGGCGGCGAATTCGCTCCTTAAGCTGCTCGAGGAGCCGCCCGATTACCTGATTGTCTTCGCCACCGCGGAAAATCTTTACGATCTTTTGCCCACGATCCGATCTCGGTCCGTCGTCTTCCAGTTGACGAGGCTGACAGAAGACGAGATGCATGGGTTCATTCAAGAGAAATCGCTTTCCGGCGGTGAACTCCGCCAGCAGATCGCGGAAGGCTGTCCCGGCGCGGCGGTCACGCTTGATCTAGCGAAATACAAGGAACGCCGCGACCTGGTTCTCAGTTTATTCGAATGTGCCTCGGGCGCGGCTCCGTTTTCAGACTGGATTCAGAACTCGGAATCGTTCTCGAATCGCAAAACGGAGAAGCTCGACTTTTATTTAAAGCCCGCCTATGGCTTGCTCGAAGATCTTTTGTGGGCAAGGCAGGGCAACAAGCCGTTGCTCAATCGCGACGTCCAAAACAGGGTAGCCGCGGTCGCCGCTGGCGTCGATTTCGGTTGGATCGAGAGAGCTACAAGGTCGTTCGACGAGCTTGCGCTTCTGGTCCGGAGGAATATACAAAAAATCATCGCGCTCGATGCGGTTATTATGGATTTACGTAACCAGTTAAGGGTGGATCGCGCCTAACCCAGTACGTCTTTCGATTTCAACACCACAGGGAGAAATTACGTGGCGAGCCCTAATCTACTGGTTCAACAGAATATCCGTCGCATGGAAAACAAAGAAAATAACAGGCGGCCGCCGGTCAAAAAAACTGCTCCTCCGGAGCAGACCAATGCTGAGCAATTTTATTTCTCCAAGCAGATGCAGGCCAAAACGACGATGGTCGTCATCTTGAACGATGGCGAGCGTTTAGAGGGAGTCGTTGAATGGTACGACCGTAACTGCATCAAACTCAATCGGGATGGCGAGCCGAATTTGCTTCTCTACAAGCAATGCATTAAATATCTGTATAAAGCCGATCCAGAATAGGGCCCGCCGAGTTTCCTGCTCGCGGGTCACACTTTCGATTTCGCCCGATCCTTTAAAGCCAGCCGGTACGCTCTCCGTTCTGCCGCTTGGTCATATCGCCGCTGATCCTCCTCGGTGTCGGCTATGATCGGCGGCAGAACTACGCGCTTGCCCCGTCCATCGAGCGCGACAAACGTCAGGTAGGCCGAGGATGTGTGCTTTATCTCCCCCGTTTGGAGGTTCTCCACCCACACTTTTACCCCCACTTCCATGGAAGTGCGGAACACTCGGTTCACCTGCGATTTCAGCAGCAAAAGCTCTCCTACACGAACCGGGTGGAGGAACGTCATCTGGTCGACCGACGCCGTCACTACCGGTCCGCGCGCATGCCGGGTCGCGGCAATCGCCCCGCACAGGTCCACCAGGTGCATCACATGGCCGCCCAACATGCTCCCCAACGTGTTCGTTTCGTTGGGCAGGCAAATCTCCGAATATTCGGATCGGGAATGCTGTACGGTGCGGACTTGGTTGTTCGTTCCTGGATTTTCAACGTCTGGCACAATCAGCACGATGCCTTGCCGTACGCTTTCAAATAACTCCGGCAGAATGCCAAGGCCTGCGCGGAAACGCACGGATCCAAATCGCTTTCCAGAAGGCAATCCTGATGGATCGAGAAATGCAGGGTCCGTATGGCAGCGGGCGAGTAATCTTCTTCAATCACGAACAGCAAACGCAGTTCACTCTCGCCGCGATTGAGTAACGAGTATCGGTTTGCCCGGTTCTTCTCGCTACTCGGAAAATAATCGCACACTCCTCGCGCGTATCCCTGATTGCAGCTTCGATCGCTCACTTGAATGCCGCCATCTTGCCGCGCACAATGTCCAGCGTATTCGCGGATCAGCGGCAGCCGGGCATTTCGCGAATTGGCCATGGGAGCTAAGGTAACCGGCTCGAAGAAAGGGCACGCCATCGAAAGCTACTCTTTGACAATCGTAACCGAGCAGCGGCCGCGAGGGAACAGTGTTGCTATTTTTTACGGCTTCCGCGGCAATGGAGGCAATGGCTTCGGCGCCGGCCCCCTTGGACGAAAGAAATTCTGATCCATGTGGCAGGGTGGTGCAGGAGGAGCCACTTGCAGGTGGTCCGGATGGGGAGGACTCGGGACTGCGAATCTGTTGAACCTCTTATTTGGGTTGGAGTGAGGCACTTCAAGCAGCGGTATGGAACAAACTTTCGATGGGCTTGGCGCGAAACTTGGCCTAATCTGCTTCCCGAAACCCACGAACACACAGCCAACAGCCAGAAAGATCGCTAGCAACCGCATACCGCCTCCTTCCTCCAACGGCCTTTAGACGGAGATCGGCCGGCGCGGTTGGCTGCGCGTCGCAGCGTGATTTACTGGATACTTGCTTCGCTATTTCATCACCGATCGCCGGCTGTGCGGCGGTCTAGCTGCGCTTCTCGACATCATCAGGCGCCATATGGCAAGCGGAATTGAGTTCATTCAGATACGCGAAAAAGACCTCTCAGCACGCGAAGTCTGGGAGTTTACATCCGCCGTGGTCTCCTCGCGCGGCTCGTCCCGATCGAAGATTCTCGTCAACGACCGCGCCGATGTTGCCATCGCCGCCGGCGCCGATGGCGTGCATCTGCCTTCACGAGCACCGCTTGAGACCCTCCCTGGCCTTATCGTTGCAAGGTCTTGCCACAACGAAGAAGAAGTCCGGACCGCCAAGGCCGATTTTGTGACATTCAGCCCGATCTTTACCAGTCCAGGCAAAAGCGAGCCAGTTGGACTTGATGCGCTGCGCAGCGTTTGCCGTTACCCGATTCCCGTCTTCGCCTTGGGAGGCGTCACATTGCAGAGGGCAGCAGCCTGCATCGAGGCGGGAGCAGCGGGTGTTGCGGGCATCCGCCTGTTCTTACCGACCGCTGAATAATCGCTAACCGAACTTCGTCACGGGACCGCTCACTTGCGTGCGCGGCTCGGCCAAACAGTTGAATCCACAAGCTTCGTTTCCGAGCCACGACCGCGAGGGAGTGGTTGTGACGAAGTTGGGCTAAGGCTGGGCTAAGGCGGGCTAAGGCTTTGGTGGGGCAGGCCATCGCTGTTTGTGGCCTGCCTTCTCCAAACCCAGAAACCGCCGCAGACGACAAAAGGCGATCGTCCGCGCCACCATCTGCTTGCTGTCAACGCAAAGCGCACAGGCGTTTGGCGCCGTTGTGCGGGGTTCAATGTTACGAATTTGCGCCCAAGACTGCGGGCGCGGCATGCAATTCTTGAAGACTCCACACCCGGATCGGATCGTGCCGCTTCGAAACGATCGCTTCCGCCGCAGCCCTTGCGCCGCTTACAGTCGTGATGCAAGGAGTGTGGTACTGGACCGCATTCCGCCGAATCGTTTTTTCGTCCGTAAAAGAATGCCCGCCTGTAGCTGTATAGATAATCAGGTTCAGCTTGCCCGCCTTCAGCAAGTCCACAGCATTGGGCCGGCCCTCGTTCACCTTGAACACGGTTTTCACAGGCAATCCCGCATTCCGGAGCGTCGCGGCGGTTCCCCGCGTGGCGTACAGTTCAAACCCGTACTCACGAAAGCGTTTGGCCACTTCTACCGCCGCCGGTTTATCCCGGTCGTTCACACTCACAAACAGCGCGCCTTCAGCCGGAATCGGCGTGCCTGCCGCCAATTGCGCCTTGGCAAACGCTTCGCCAAAACTCTCGCCCACTCCCATCACTTCACCCGTCGATCGCATCTCCGGTCCTAGCGCCGGATCGACGCCCGGAAATTTGGCAAACGGAAACACCGGACTCTTCACAAAGAAGTTTGGAACGGAGAGCGTTCCTTCCGAAATACCGCCGGTCAGGTATTCGAAATCCTTTAGCTTCTTGCCGAGCATCAGACCGACCGCAATTTTTGGCAGCGGTACGCCGGTCGCCTTGCTTACAAACGGGACAGTGCGCGAGGCTCGCGGATTTACTTCGAGCACGTAGACCGTGCCGTCCTGGATCGCATATTGAACATTCATCAATCCGATTACGTTTAGCGACCGGGAAAGCTGCGCCGTATATTTCTCGATCGTGTCGAGCACTGGCCGCGGGAGTGAAAATGCTGGAAGCACGCACGAACTATCGCCGGAATGAACGCCCGCTTCTTCGATATGCTCCATAATGCCCGCGATCAGCACACGGTCGCCGTCGCACAGCGCATCGACGTCAACTTCCGTCGCATCTTCGAGAAAACGATCGATCAATACCGGGCGCGATTGCGAAAACTCGACCGCTTCCTGCATGTAGCGCCGAACCGTGTCCACGTTGTACGCAATGACCATCGCTCTGCCGCCCAGAACGTAGCTCGGACGCACCAGAACAGGAAATCCGAGCGAACGCGCCGCGTCGCAGGCTTCTTCCACGCTCGTGGCCGTCGCATGAGCAGGCGCAGGGATGCCCATTTCACCGAGTAATTTTCCAAACAGCTTCCGATCCTCTGCCAGGTCGATGTTTTCCGGATCGGTGCCGATGATAGGCAGACCAAACTTCTTCAGTGGCATCGCCAGGTTCAGCGGAGTCTGTCCGCCGAACTGCACAATCAGGCCGTCGGCCTTCTCGGCTTCGTACACATTTAAAACTTCTTCTTGTGTCAGCGGCTCGAAATAGAGGCGGTCGCTCGTGTCGTAATCGGTCGAAACCGTCTCTGGGTTGCAGTTCACCATGATGGATTCATAGCCGAACTCCTGAAGCGCGAACGACGCGTGGCAGCAGCAATAGTCAAACTCAATGCCTTGCCCGATCCGATTCGGGCCGCTGCCCAGAATCATGACCTTCTTCCGGCTCGAAGGCGCCGCTTCGTCCTCCGACTCGTAGCTCGAATAAAGATAGGGAGTGAAGCTCTCAAACTCGGCCGCGCACGTGTCCACCCGGTTAAAAACCGCGCTAACGCCCAATTGTTTCCTTCGCTCGCGTACCTCCAAAGGCTGCACCGCGAGTTTCTCGGCAATCTGCCTGTCGCCCAGGCCATTTCGCTTCAATCTTCGAAATTCCCGAGCAGTGATTCCGTCCAGACCCAGGTTCGCCAGCGAACCTTCCAAGTCGACTATTTCCTTTACCTGCACCAGAAACCACGGATCGATGCTCGTCATCTCGTGAACGTCTTCGACCGTATAGCCGCGCTCGAAAGCAAACCGGATATAGTCGAGCCGCTCGGGATTCGGCGTAATCAGCCGTTGCGCAATGAGCGCAGAGTCAAGCTGCCGCGCGCTGCTCGACTTGCCCGTCTCGAGGCTGCGCATTCCCTTGCCCAGTGCCTGCTTGAAGGTACGGCCAATCGCCATCACCTCGCCCACCGATTTCATCTGGGTATTCAGCACCGGTTCAGCCCCCGGAAATTTTTCAAACTGCCAGCGTGGAATCTTGACCACAACGTAGTCGATCGTGGGTTCGAAACAGGCCGGCGTCTTTCTCGTGATGTCGTTCTTGATCTCGTCCAGCCGGTAGCCCACGGCGAGCTTCGCGGCAATCTTCGCGATGGGAAATCCCGTCGCTTTCGATGCCAGAGCGGAACTGCGCGAGACGCGCGGGTTCATCTCGACGATCACCATGCGCCCGTTCTGCGGATTAATGCCAAACTGCACATTCGATCCGCCAGTATCGACGCCAATCTCGTTCAAGCATCGTATCGCCGCGTCGCGCATCAGCTGGTACTCGCGATCGGTCAGCGTCTGCGCCGGAGCCACTGTAATCGAGTCCCCAGTGTGCACGCCCATTGGATCGAAGTTTTCAATCGAGCAGACGATAATCGCATTCCCGGCGAGATCGCGCATTACCTCGAGCTCATACTCCTTCCAGCCGAGAATGCTTTCCTCGACCAGAACCTCGTGGACAGGTGAAAGATCGAGACCTCGCTCGAGAATCTCGACAAGTTCCTCGCTGTTATAAGCGATGCCGCCGCCCGTTCCGCCGAGCGTGAAGCTGGGACGCAGAATCATCGGGAAACCCGTGCGCTTCGAGAACGCAATGCCGTCTTCCACATTGTTGACGAGCTGCGACTGCGTCATATCGAGCCCGATCTTCCGCATTGCGTCCTTAAACAGCAGCCGGTCTTCGGCTTTCTTGATCGCAGTTACATTGGCGCCGATCAGTTCCACGCCATACTGTTCCAGCACGCCGCTCTCTGCCAGCTCCACCGATAGATTTAAAGCCGTTTGTCCGCCCACAGTCGACAACAGTGCGTCGGGACGTTCTTTGCGGATTACCTCAGTGGCATACGCCAGGCTCAATGGTTCAATGTAAGTGCGGTCCGCGAGATTCGGATCCGTCATAATGGTTGCCGGATTCGAATTGATCAGCACGACTTCGTATCCTTCTGCCCGCAAAGCTTTACAAGCCTGCGCTCCGGAATAGTCGAACTCGCATGCCTGGCCGATGACGATCGGACCCGACCCCACAATCATGATTCGCTTCAGGTCTGTTCGCTTGGGCATCGGGTTACTGACTCTTCGCCTCCTTCATCAGTGTGATGAATTCCTGGAACAGATAATGAGAATCGTGCGGTCCCGGCGCGGCCTCCGGGTGATACTGCACGCAAAAAACCGGTTCCGATTTGTGGCGCAAACCTTCTACCGTCTGATCGTTCAGGTTCACGTGCGTAATCTCGACTGCCGAATCCGGCAGCGAATCCGGGTCGACAGCGAAGCCGTGATTCTGCGACGTGATCTCCACTTTATCCGTCTGGCGGTTCAACACAGGATGGTTTGCGCCGTGATGCCCGAACTTCAATTTGAAAGTCTTGCCGCCGAACGCCTGCCCGAGTATCTGATGCCCTAGGCAGATGCCGAATACTGGAGTCTTTCCGATGAGCTTCCGCACTTCAGCGGTTTGACTCACGAGCGGCTCTGGATCGCCCGGTCCATTCGACAGAAAAACGCCATCCGGATGGAGAGCGAGGACATCTTCCGCTATTGTCGAGGCTGGCACCACAGTTACGCGCGAGCCCAAATGCACCAGGTGTCTGAGTATGTTTCGCTTGATTCCGAAATCATAAGCCACAACATGCAGACTCTCGTCACCGTTTGCCGCAAGCTTTTCAGAAACTGAAACCGGCTCGATTCCGTCCGTCCATTCGTACGCTTCCGTGGTCGAAACTCGCTCAACCAGATTCAAACCCTGCATCGAGGGTGACGTGCGCGCCGCTTCAATCAGCTCCGCCGCCTCCTCGGTACCGCTCGAAATAATGCCCCGCATCGCGCCGCGCTCCCGTAGATGACGAACGAGTTTTCGCGTGTCCACATCGGCAATCACGGGAATGCCGTATCTCGCCAGAAACTGTTCGGCGCGATCCTGTGCCCGCCAGTTGCTCATCACTGGCGACAATTCCCGAATCACGAGCCCCTCGATAAACGGATGCCTCGATTCGCTATCCTGCGCGTTCGCTCCGTAATTTCCAATTTGCGGATACGTAAGGACAACAATTTGCCCGGTGTAGGACGGATCGGTGAATATTTCCTGGTATCCCGTAATCGCGGTGTTGAACACTACTTCGCCGGTGCGCTTGTTAGGTGCACCAAGACTGACTCCCTCGAAGACCGTGCCGTCCTCCAGGGCGAGAACTGCCTGTTCCAACTCCTCTGACTCCTTTAAATCTGGGACGCTGCAACGTGATGCAGCCGATCGGTGGGCCGATCACTTTATTGAAGCACGTCGAGCGGCCGTTTTTCAACGGATCGCTTCGCGCCGCTTCCCGTGACATCTCGGAATTGCTTCTCTAGCTCACTACGCTGATGATCACGCCCACGCTCGATACCTGCCGTCCATCGCCCTCGAAATTGAATTCCGCGTACCCTCCGCCAATATCTGCGGAGAACTCGCCAATCACATCCACTTGCAGCCCCGACTCCGGCGGAATCGTCACTACGTCGTAGGTAGGGGGCAGGCCCCGAAAAACTGTCGCCGTCTCGTAGTCTCCGGGATTTCCACTAAACCAATTCCCGCCACTGTCCGCGTTGAGGGTTGGACCAGTCAAATTGCCGCCCTCAATCGCGGCTCCGGACCCCAGCACCGTCATTATCAAATACGTGCTTATCGAGGTGTGCGAATGCTGCGTAACGAAAGGCCAAAAGCTTCCATCCGTCGATGCAACAACGATGCCGTTAAAGGCGATGAAACCGATCACATTCACCACTACATAAGCATCGCTCGTATTGGTCCACTGATACGTGAAATCCACGGTCACGGTCCTCGAGTCGGTCGTTTGGGAGTCGAACTGGGCCGAATTATTTTGCGCCGCCATGTTCGTTGCGCTCAACGAAACCTCCGTCGCCGTAATGTTGGTGGCCGTATCGAGTAGAGTTAAGTTAACATCTGGTGTCTCGCTGCGCTTAAGCAGCCGGGAAAAGTATATATGGTTTGCTTAGCAATATCGACATATCGCGAAGTGGGTCCTCACCCCTGCGACCTCCGATGCAGCACGATGGCCTTTGCGGCTCATGCACTTAAACCGCCGTGCTATCGTGCAAACAGGGGATTTGACCGCAGATCCAATGAGCCGCAATTTAACGATTGCGATAATCGGTACCAGCGCCTCTGTGATTTCCGCCTCAAACCATGTCGTTCACCGTTGAAACGCAATTCGTGCGTTTCCCTTCGCTCGATCTCGATTGCGGCGTAACTCTCACAGATGTCGATGTCGCGTACGAAACTTATGGCGTACTGAACGCCGATCGCTCGAACGCGATTCTCGTTTTGCACGCCTTCTCTGGTGATGCGCATGCCGCCGGGGTCAGTCACGACGGCCAGCCCGGCTGGTGGGCAAACATGATTGGTCCCGGCCTGGGATTCGACACCAACCGCTATTTCGTGATCTGCTCGAACATTCTTGGAGGCTGCCGCGGCACCACGGGACCTGCTTGTCCGAATCCTGCCACAGGACGCCCTTACGGCATGGAATTTCCTGTCATCACGATCGGCGACATGGTGCGGCTCCAGAAGAAGTTGATCGACCATCTCGGCATCGAAAAGCTGCTCGCTGTCACCGGAGGCTCGATGGGCGGCATGCAGGTTCTCGAATGGGCGGTTGCCTATCCGGAGTCGGTCGCCGCCGCGCTCCCCTTCGCCACCACCGCTCGTCACAGCGCCCAACAAATCGCATTCAACGAGGTTGGACGCCAGGCTATCATGGCTGACCCCGATTGGAACGAGGGCGATTATTACGACGCAAAGCCGCCTGCGCGCGGTCTCGCCGTCGCGCGAATGGTTGGACACATCACCTATATGAGCGACGCCTCGATGCGGAAAAAGTTTGGCCGGCGCCTTCGCGATAAGTCGGCGTTCGGCTTCGATTTCTCAGTCGATTTTGAAGTCGAGAGCTATCTGCGTTACCGCGGTAGCCAATTCGTCAATCGCTTCGACGCCAACTCCTATCTGTACATCACGAAGGCGATGGACTACTTCGATCTTTCCGCCGGCAAGCCTTCGCTCGCCGCCGCGTTCGATCGCACCCAAGCCCGGTTTCTCGTCATCAGTTTTTCAAGTGATTGGCTGTATCCCACCTACCAGTCACTCGAGATCGTCAGCGCGCTGCGCAGCCGCAATATCGACATCGCTTTCTGCGAATTGCCATCGCATTACGGTCACGATGCATTTCTGGTCGAGGCAGAGGAGCAAACGCAGATGGTTCGCGGGTTTCTGAACAGCGTCTATGAGGACCTTCACCGGTGAGTCCCAAAGCCGCGGCGGAAGCCAATCACTTCATCCTTTCGCGGCGCGACTACGCGATGATCGCGGGCATCGTATCTCCCGGGTCACGCGTGCTCGATCTAGGCTGCGGTAGCGGCGAGCTTCTCGCCTGGCTTCGCGAATTCAAGAAAGTTGACGCGCGCGGCGTCGAGATCGACGGCGCAAACGTGCAGAAGGCCATCTCGCGCGGCGTTTCCGTCTACCAGGGCGATCTCGAGACGGGCCTACACGATTACCCCGATCGGAGCTTTGATTTCGTCATCCTCAGCCAGACCTTGCAGGAGATGCAGCGGCCCATCACCGTTCTCAAGGAAATGCTGCGCGTCGGTGAGCACGCCATCATCTCATTCCCGAACTTCGGCCACTGGACCGTACGGCTGGCCCACCTTGTTAGTGGACGCGCGCCAAAAACAGAGCTTTTTCCGCATGATTGGTACGATTCGCCGAATCTGCATTTCCTAACGGTGGACGATTTTGTGCTCTTGTGCCGGAAGGAAGGCTGGATCATCGAAAGCCGAATCTGCCTCGAGCGCGACCGCGAAGTCCGATATTTCCCGAACCTGCTCGCCGAGGTCGCTGTGTTTTCGATTCGAAAGTAGTCTGGGCCCCTCGCAGCGCTGAACATCTTTCCCATATACTGACTATGCGTAGTCAGGCGGTATCGAGTGAAACGGCTGCTTCTGTTCTTCGTGCTTTCTAGCGCTTTGGAAGCAGCAAGCACCGCGCCCCCGTACGATCCCACAGAACTTCTTCTCAACGTTCGTAAGAAAGTTATGGCGACGGTCGACCGCCTGCCGAACTATATGTGTACCGAAACGGTCGACCGCTCGAGGCTTCTGCCGACACTGGGTCTCACTGATATTCCAAGGTTTCCAAAGCAGGCTGCGTCGGAAGCCGACCCCGTCGCGTCCTGCAATTACCTGGCAAACCTGCGAAAAAAGCCGAGCTGGACAAGCCGGCAAATCCAATCCGACCGGTTACAGCTTGACGTGGCGGTTTCGAAAGAAGGCGAGATGTACTCGCTGGCCGGTGAAAATCGCTTCCGCGCCGGCGCCCCAGGCGACCTCATTGGAACAGGACTTACCTCAACCGGCGCTTTTGGCATTTTCCTTAAAACGATTTTTGCAAGCGACGCGGCCAGCTTCACCTACATCGGCGATACCAACTTCCAGGGCCGAACACTCGCTGAATTCGGTTACAGCGTGCCATTGGAAAAGGGTGGTTATTCCATCGAAACGGATGTGAAGGTGCGAATCCAAGGGTTCGGGCCCCAGAGCAAGAACTACAGCGCTGTTGTGCCCTATGACGGCACCTTTCTCGTCGACCCCGAGACCTTCGACCTTGTCCGCTTAACCGTTCACGTCAGTCAGGTGCCAAAGCAGCTCAGAGTCTGCGAGTCGACCGCAACGCTCGATTATGCGAACGTGGAAATGAGCGATTCCGACTTCCTTCTTCCCATGAACGCCCGCTTGCATGTCAACTACGACGATGGAACCGAATCCGAGAACAACATGACGTTTGCCGGCTGTCATGAATTCGCGAGCGAGTCGACATTGCGCTTCGGCGCGCCAGACATAAGCCAACCCGCTGCCAGTGTGAAGCATGCCTCCGAGCCATCAAGCTTGCCCGCCGCGCAGCAGGACCAGCTTCTCACTATCCGCAGAAATGTGATGGCAACCATAAGCCGGTTGCCGAAATATCTGTGTACGGAAACAGTTGACCGGTCGACGTTTCTACCAAAAGCGCCAGTCACTAACGCTTCTTGCAGCGACCTCGAAAGGCGCAGGAAGAAGCCCAACTGGAAGGTTCACGAAAGCCAGTCGGACCGGTTACGGCTCGATGTAGCCGTTTCCCGGAGCGAAGGCGAGATGTATTCCTGGGTTGGCGAAAACAGGTTCCATGACCGCAGTTTGGCCGATCTGGTGGGTGGCGGAGTTACCTCGACCGGAGCATTCAGCGCTCAACTGGTTGCAATTTTCGGAAGTAACGCAGCTACTTTTACCTATAACGGCAAAACGGAATTGGACGGGCGGCCGCTTATTGAATTTGGCTTTCGCGTGCCGCGCGACAAAAGCGCCTTTATAGTCAAGAACAAGAAATACAGCGCGATTGTCCCATATAGCGGCGTGTTTCTCGCGGATCCGAAGACTTTGGATCTTGTACGGCTGGTTGTCGACGCCGAACGGCTGCCGCAACAACTTCGCGCTTGCGACGACACCACCACTCTCGATTATTCGAGAGTATGGCTAAACAACGCACAGTTCCTTCTTCCGCAGAACGTCCTCATGCGGATCACCGGCGATAACGGAAGCGAGTATGAGAATCGCACCGTCTTTTCGGCCTGTCACGAGTTCCTGGGAGAATCGAAGCTAAGCTTCAATACGCCGGTGTACAGTCAGGTGAAAGCAGGCGAGAGGCGCGCACCGCAGCCCCTCACCTTGCCGGCGGGACTGCGCTTTACGCTCGCGCTCACGCGCCCCATAGAGACAGAAACCGCAGCTGCGGGCGACACGATCACAGCTAAACTGGCCACCCCGCTCGCCGAAGAACATAATCATGTCCTGGTTCCGAAAGGCGCAACCGTGACCGGACGAATCGTTAAGATGGAGCGGTTGTACGGCGCTTCCTCGTTGATCGTGGGCATTCGCTTGGAAACGATCGAACGCGGCGGCGTTCCCCAGCCATTCCCGGCGCGATTATTTACGGTGGCCAAGAGATTCAGCGACGTCACTGATCCCTTCGGCTTGATCGCCGCTCCGACTCTCGGATCGTTTGACCAAATGCCGCAACTCGACGACCTTGCCGTCACCACCCTCCGGCTCGAACACGCTACCAAGAGTTCCGTCATTCGCCGGGGCTTAGAGTTCGAAGGAACCACAATTGAGCAACAACCATAATGAATCTTTAGCTGCTCAGGATGCATCGCTTCTAAGCGCGAGCTTGACACGGATGCGCGTCGCCACGACCTGCCACTGTTCTGCTTCCGGGTACTCGTGGTTCATTCTCAAGAGAGCGATGAAGTCGTCAAGGCATGGACTGAGCTTGGGATTATCTGGCCCCCAGGCTTTTACAAGAACTGTAAACGCGCGGCGATAGTACGATTCGGCGTCCCGATATCGTTTCTCGTGAACATATAAGGCTCCCAGGTTTCGCACCACGGTGGCCGTGTTTGGATGAACGGGGCCCAGCGTTCGTTCATCGATTGACAAAGCTCGCAGGAACAACGACTCCGCTTCTGTGTATCGATGCCGACTCGTGCTTACCGATGCCACATTGTTCAGGTCTACCGCGACCTTTGGGTCGTTCGGGCCCAGGCGCGCTTCGTCGATTTCAAGCGCCCGGCCGTATAGCGCATCGGCCCGGTCGAGCTTGTTGCGGGACTGATAAGCCGCTGCGAGATTCGTCAAACCCGACGCCAGGTTGGGGTGGTCCGCTCCAAGCGTTTTTCCCCAGATTGCTACCGCCTCCTCATAGTGTCCGATCGCCTGCTTCCACTGTCCGCTCTCGAGCTCAAATCGAGCCAAATTGTTCACGATGGCGGCATACTCGGCGCTATTCTTTCCGAGGGCGCGTTCAATGATGGAAACGGCGCTCTGGCATTGTTCAGTCGCCTCGCTGATTTTGCCGAGGCGCCGCGTAACCAGGGAAAGATTGTTCAGATCAATCGCGACCTGGAGGTGCGAGGGACCTAGCACTCTCTCGTGAATGGCC
>JBAUZG010000273.1:0-39453 GCA_049585195.1 Bryobacteraceae bacterium
TATATTGACGAACTTGATATCGAACCCCGATTTCTGTCTCGACGCTGTCTCCCTCCAGAAATTTTTCAAGAAATGAGCTTGACTCGAGCTTGATGAGTTGGGCGATGATGATTTCGATCCAATTCAGTTCGTCGGAATCGTGTCTTTGCACCTCAGCTTTTAGCGCGGCGAGGTTCCGGACCAGCGCTTTCAAACGGCGAGGGTTTTTCGGCAGAAGGTCTTCGACCTCCGGAAAGACCTTTGGGTCCACAAAAGGGCAAGCGGAAAGCATTTCTCGGCGGAAAAGCCGAATTCGATGCTGGTCGGTTACGGGTGGCAATGGAAGCCGGAAATCGAGAATCTTCTCTAGAAAGTCGCTACTCTCTCTCCACCCAGGGTGGTAGCCTGTCAGGGCACTTCGCACAATTTCCTCGTCGAAACCTAAAACGAAGGCGAATCCCGGTAAGTCTAAGAACTCACGAAGTGATAGCAAAAATTGGGGTATGAGCTTCGGATCGGTACGATCGAGATCATCGATTAGGACGACAACACGTTTATCACCAAGCTTCTGTCTGACCTGTTTGATATGAGTGCCGTTGACATTCAGCAGTTGGCGCAGGAACGAAAAAGTAGCTCCAACAGCCGCCTTTGCGAATATATTCGCTTCCGACAAGCGCTCAGCGGGTTGAAGAAATTTTTGAGCCTTCTGACCGAACAGCTTCAGTTTTAGCTTCCGACCACCCTCCATCTTGATGCCTGCAGTCTCCATTGAGTTGAAGAGTTGGAGAGCAAATTCTGTCCACAGTTCATTTGAACTGTTCGATGCCCAGGGGTTGAACCAGACGACTAGGTGGCCGTCTTTGCTCGCAAACCGTTCAACGAATCTAAGGACGGTTGTCTTTCCCTCTCCCCATTTGCCAAAAACCCCTATTCGAATCGACCATCCGTCTGGGGTGCCCGAAATGACGTTCATGAGTTCTGAAGCAAATCTCCAGCGGTCCAGGTCGTCCTGTGCTTGGCCGATGGGCGGCGCATCATAGCCGACTTTAGAGGTGTCGGTCATTTCGTCGGTGTCTCCATAGATGAACTTTCACGACTGTGTGACGAGAACGTCGTGCCGAGCGTCCCTGATAGTGACAAACCCTCGGTTCTGGTCAGGCCGGCGGTTGCGAGATGACGGATTGGAGTTTGACAGTTCACCGCACGGTTATGTCCACTAACGAGGTTATACTTCTAACGTTTGTCGGCAAACAGGGACAATGGCGATTCCCAGTTCCAGAACTGGAACGCCTGGTCCGTTTTAGTGGGGGTATCGCCGCCTATTCCGTTTCCGTGCTTCCTCCCACCTGTCTTCGCTGAGTAGCAGCCGTAGCAGAGCCCTTGCAGGTTCTCGATTCCCAGCCCACGCACACCCGCGGATTGGAGCGTTATGATTTTGCATCTGGCCCACAGATCCTACAAACCGGCTCACCGCGGAGCGTCATCCGTTGCGGCGGCCGCCGTCCCTTCAATAGCTTTGTTCCGGCTGCCGCAGAATTTGGATTCGAACGTCAACCTTGAGAAGGCACTCCTCGGCGATGACCGCGTCCTGATAAGACCTCCGGATCCGACCGCCTTGTCTTTTAGAATGGGAGAGGTCGTCTAGCGCTATTAGCTCCGACAAAGGGCCCGTCCCTGGCGGCCGCACTTCAAAAATGGCGGGCGAGAAGGCGGGAGACCATAGCACCGAAAAAATCAGCCGGACGTGCGAGGTCTGCGTATGCGGTATGCCCACCGATCGGGCCATTCACCACGACGGAAAACCCGATAGTTTGCGAGTCTGCTGCACAGGCAGAGAAAATCCTCAAGATCGAAAGCCCGGAGCGCAAACGTACACTGCGACGCGGCCGCATTGAATGGGCAGAGCGGATGGCCGATATGGATAAGCTTGCCGAGTTTTTGGCGAATCAACCCACCCCTGAGGAAGTCACTGAACTTTTGAAAAAGGGGGCTCCCCCTGCACAGGTCGCATGGTTGCTTCAGGATCCGTTAACCCTCGAGGAGGCTGGTGAATTGGTTAAAAATCCGCTCAACCTTCGTATTCTCACACTCGAGAATCGAGGCTGGCGGAGCGTGCCCGTCACCTCTGTGACTGAATACGCTGGCGCAAGGTGTGAACACGCATTTGCCGAGTTTTTCCCGATCGATGGGCTGGGGTTCGTTCCAACATTGGATTTTGGCGAGGTCGTCCGACAACTCCAAGACGACTTAAGAAACGAGGTTACGCTCGGTGTAGACCCGCTCGCTGCGCTCAGCGGAGCTTGCCGAGGCAACTTTATTTGCTCTCTTGCAGACGACTGGCAGTTTGCGACCATAGCTCGCAAAGCCAGAAAGCGATCAGGTATTCAATACCCTGGCCGAAAGCATCGCAGTATCGCTGAGGTGGCCCTCAAAGCGATCCATGAACTTTATGCGGCATTCATCGAGGTTCATCCGAACGCTTGCTGTCGCATGGTCGCGGACTTCGTTCGTTCGTACGACGTGAGGCGTTTCATCGCGGACTTCTGTGCTGGGCTGGCCGAATCTGAGACCGCAGTAAACTTGGCGGGAACCGAGATAGACGCACGGGATCAGGCTGAACGGGCGCGAGTTGAGATGTTCCACAAGCTTGATGAATTCGCTGACGCTGAGAACCACAAGTCGATAAATGTCGCTGCAGCGGGCAATCGCCCTGGAACACGACGCCGGGATCCCGTAGCTTCAGATCGCTCCCAGAAGGCCAATCCTGTGCTCCTTGATGGGAAAACCGAGGTCAGTTTTCAGACTGCTCAGGACTACCTAGGCATAGGCGAAAGGCACCGTCAGAATCTCGTGAAGCAAAAGTCCTTGAAGGTCATTGGGCGTGGTCAGAACCGCAAAATCACAGTAGAATCGCTGATCGATTATCTTCCACTCAGAAAACCCGAAGCGAGCCGAAGCGTTCCGAAGTAACCCGAAATCTGACTTCTTCCCTCCTGACCGTATTTATCCCATAGTGGCTTTCAGGAGCCGCTGATGGCTAAACGCTATCTGACAGCGAAGCAAGTTAAACAGATTTATCCCGTTTCGGACGCCAAGCTGAAGCAGGATCGGGCGAAAGGCAAAGGCGCGCCGTTTGTTCGGTGTGGCCGTCGTATTTTTTATCCAGAAAACGAGCTTTACCTCTATTTAGCATCTCTACCCCGTGGCGGCGGTGAGCGGCCCGAGGATCCCCGAAAGGGCGCCTAAAGCACTAACGAATTAAAACGAAAAACGCCCCGGAACGCACATTCCGGAGCGCTGAGGAGAAGTATGTCTAACTCATCTTATACAGGATCTAAGGCTGGAGCAACAGATAACAAAGCGACTTTGAGCATCGCGCCAGAGATTTATGCCGCGACGGGCCTGACGTTGGATGACCTCGAGCCGCTCACGGACGCTGATCTTGAGCGACTGGAGAATCGTCATTGGATTGACAGACAAACAGCCGAAGAGGCCGGCCTTTGCCGCATTTCGTCGGCGGCTGTCAGCCGCATCTGTAGCACCACCGACAACGGCAGGTTGGGCGGGATCTTTATTCCGTACTTGCGACCGGGCTCAAAAGAAGTCATCCACTTCCGGATCGAGCTCGACGCGGAAAGGGACTCAGCCCATGAGCATTAGCAGAGACAAGAACCCGGCGCTCTCGCAGGAACTTGAGCATGCTCTTGATGCGCTTGCGTTTCTTTACCAGCCCGGCGACATCATGGAGATCCGCGCTCTCGAGGTCGGGCGAACGACGGATCGCTCCGGGTATACCCTCGCGGGCTACTTCAATATCGAAAACACAAACGCGATCGCCGCTGCGATTCGCCGAGTGGACGGGTACGCCACAGGTGTGTACGCAGTTCTGAACAAAGTTAATCCCGTCTTGCAAGCGCGAGCTAATAATCGCCTCGCGAAGCTGAAGAACGTCACAACCGATGCGGACATCCTCGAGTGGCGCTGGCTCTATATCGATTGCGATCCCGTTCGACCGGCGGGTATCTCATCCTCTGACCCTGAGCATGCGGCAGCACTGATCCGAGCCCAAGAGATCCGTCAGCTTCTCGACGAGGAGGGTTGGCCCGAGCCTCTCTATGCAGATTCCGGCAATGGGGCGCACTTGCTTTACCGATTGCAGTCAATGGAATTGCATATGGCTGACGTTCTGGTAAAAGCGTGCCTGCAGGCGCTAGCTGCGAGGTTCAGCGATGACGTCGTCAACGTAGATGTAAACACCGCAAACAGGTCGCGGATATGCAAATTGTACGGAACACTGACCCGCAAGGGCGACAGCATGCCCGACCGGCCGCACCGAAGATCACGGATTCTTTTTGCTCCCGAGCGGGCTGAAAGCGTCCCAGTTGAGCTTATAGACCAGCTCGCCGCAGAAGTCCCGAATTCGCAAAAAGCAAAAGTAAAAACATTCGATTTCAAGAGTAGGAACGGAGGGACTCCTCTTTTCGATATTGAACTCTGGCTCGCGAACAGCGGCTTCAACATCATCAAAGGCCCGGAGCCTTATAGTGGCGGGCGGCGTTGGACCTTAGATGTTTGTCCTTTCAATCAAGACCACAAAAAGCCAGTGGTTATTGAGCTTGCCTCTGGCGCATTGGTTTACAGATGCTTGCACAAAAGCTGCGAAGCAAAGGATTGGAAAGCGCTGCGTGATTTAGTGGAACCAAACCGCACACCAGATAGTGGCCCAGGCAGAATGTCTTCCGATGATGAAGGGCCGTCTTCAAGGAGACACGCCTCGGAGCAGGAAGAGGCTGCGGCAGAAAACGGGGTAGACCTACCGATCATCGCCATCAACAATCGAAACACCTTTGAACTGGCTCAAGAAGCCCTTGATGCATTGCGGCGAGGCCCGTGCGAGTTCTTCGGTCGTGGTTTTGATCTCGTGCAACTCGAACGAACGGATGAAAGGGATCGCCTAGGAAAGCGAACCGTAATGAAGCCAGTGACCATGGATTCATTACTAGTCGCTCTCACAGAGAGCGCCCGGTTTGTGAAGACTGATCCAAAGGGAAATTTGATGCCCGCGCGCCCTCAGAATTTTATTGCCCGAGACATTCTCAATTTCGGCGCTCACAGATGGCAGCTCCCTCTCCTTGCGGCGATTGCTGAAACACCCGTGCTTTTGCCTGACGGCCGAATCCTGGCGCAACCCGGTTATGATCGTGAATCGCAGCTCTACTATGACGGACCGCCGCTGCGCACGCTCCCTGACCAGCCTACTAAAGCGGACGCCGTGGCCGCGGCGAAATATCTGCGTGAGAACCTGCTCTGTGACTTCCCCGCGAAGGATCAGACCTCGCTCGCGAATCTTTACGCAGCGTTGTTCACTCCGTTGGTGCGGCACGCGGTCAACGGCTTGGTGCCCTTGTGCGGCATTACCGCCCCTGTGGCCGGTAGCGGCAAAACCACCATCGCGCAACTCACGTCGATTCTCGGCAGGGGTTTTCACGCGGCTACAACGAGCATGCCGACCACCGAGGAGGAAATGAATAAATTGCTGATCTCCATCCTTCGGCAGAACCCATCCAGTATCCTGGTTTTCGACAATTCGGTCGGCTTAGTTGGACAGCCATCGCTTGATATGGCACTGACCTCTGCCATCTATAGTGGTCGCCTTCTGGGCGTCAATCAGGAAATCACGATCCCTCACTCGCTCACGATCTACGTCACTGGGAACAACATAGGCGTGCGGGCCGATACTGCCAGGCGCACATATTGGGTCCGGCTGCTGCCCGAGCATGCTCCAGCCTTCACCAATCGCCGCTACAAACACCCGCGCATCGATCAATGGGCACTCGAACATCGCATGGATCTGTTGTGGAACTTCTTCTTGATGTGTCGTGCCTGGCACGTAGCCGGACGTCGTCAGTCATCCGGGCCACGCGTGGCTGGCTTCGAGGGATGGAGTGAGATGCTGGGCGGCATTCTGGAATATGCCGGCGTAAAAGGATTTTTGGCCAGCTTTCAGGCGGATGCTGATGCTGCTTCGCAAGAACAAAGTGACTGGGCGGCCTTTCTAGTGGAACTCTATGGCACCCAATCAGATAGGCAATTTACCGCCGGCGAATTGACAGCCAACCTTCAGCATCAAGAGAGCCTACCATTTCGGGACCTCCGCGAAGCTGCGCCCAGGGCTGTTATGGAGGCAATGAACAAAGGATTTGCTTCAGCCAAATATCTTGGCGGTCTGCTTTCTGAACAGTGCGAGCGGATCTATCTCGTGACCGAAGAAGGAAAAACGCCGTTGGAATATAAGCTTGTCACTCCTGGAAAGGCACGCTCAGGCGTTTTGAAATTCCGGGTGTTGCAACGTGATCCCAAAAAAGCATGGCCATCGCTTTGAGTTTCCCGGCGGGGTATCTGCATGGGTGCGCATGGGTGTGTACACAGCTCTACATATTTTATTTTTTGAGCTCTTTTTTTCACGCGAGGGTGTAGACGACCATGCGGACCCATGCAAACGCCCGCGGGTGGCTATTTCCTCTCGTGAATGTAGGCTAGGTCGCTAACAACGAAGCAGCCGCAGTGGAAACTGGCTCACCGGGTGTGGCTGATTGTCCGAAACCAGAAAAGTCAGTGGCTTATTAGCGGAACGCAAAATCGCAATTCAACGGCCAAGCGCGAAATGAAGATCGAATGCCGACACTGCCGGAAATCGCAGCGCCGGCGAGGCTACTGACCGTGGAGGAGGTAGCGGATTGGCTGTGCGTCAAGCCGGCCTGGGTTCGTGCGCATGCAAATGGCAGCCGGCGCCCCATTATCCCGTCAATCAAAATCGGCAGATCCCGTCGGTTTCGCCGCGAGGATATTGAGCGGTGGTTATCGAAGTTGGCAGGCGTCGCATGATATTCTCTTCTCTGCCTCCCCCGGATCTCATGAACCGAGGGAGAAGTATGCCACGGGAGCGACGCCAAAACGGGTGGCTAGAAAAGACCGGCAAACAGACGAAAACATGGACGGGCTTCTGGTACGTCTACATCCCGCAACCAGATGGGAAAGAAAAGCGGCTACCACGATCAAAAGTGCTCGGGCCATGCTCGCAACTCACCAAGGGCGCCGCACAGGATGCTCTGAGAACACTGATCCGCGGCCAGCAACGCCCCAGCACCTCGGCGACCGTCAAGGAACTGGCCGAATGGTATCTAAAAACCAACGAAAAGCGTTGGTCTAAAGAGTGGAACACGACCTTGCTGGGCGTGTTCTCGCATCAGATCCTGCCGCGGCTGGGCACCGCGATAGCGGCGAAGGTCAGGAAGAGCGAGATCCAGCAAGCACTCAATGACATCGCGAATCACGATGGGGTCGTAGCGAGCAAGAGCCTCGTCGAGAAGTGCGTAACGCACATTCGAGCAGTCTTCGAAATGGCGATCGATGATGGGCTCCTGGAGCAAAACCCAGCCGCCAAAGTTATCCTGCCGCCAACGCGCAAGCCTAGCGAGCGATTCCTCAAGTTGGACGAATGCAAACTCCTGATCTCCGTGGCTGGTCGCCGCGACAATCTCATCCTCCGCCTCTTCATCCTCCTAGGACTGCGGCCGGCGGAACTTTTCGCACTCCGCACCAACGATCTCTTTCCGGGCGAGCTGCGCATTGACCAGACTGTCGTAGACTACCGAATCAAAGACGGGGCCAAGACAGAGGATTCCTGCGCTACGATCCCGCTGCCACCGGAACTTGAGGCCGACCTACGCGCCTACATCCGCGACGAAGCGATTACAGATCTGATTTTTCCCAGCGAAGCCGGCACTGCCATTTCGCATGACAATTATCTGGACCGTGTGCTCAAAAAGCTCGGGGTATTGGCGAGAATCGATGTGTACACCGACAAGAATGGCAACATTACATCAAAGCTGAACCACCAGATCCTTCGCCGCACCACCGGTACGCATTTCCAAAAGCATGGCAAGATCAAGGACACACAGTCCCTGCGGCGCCACAGTAGTCCCGTCACGACGCTGAAGAACTACCAGAAAACGCTCGACGCAAGCCTCGTTGCCGGCGTGCACGGATGGGAGAAAGAACTGATTAATTGATAGCGAACTGATAGCGCCCACCAAAATACATGGCCCTAAGCCATTGATTAATGGTGGTCCCTGCAAGGCTCGAACTTGCGACCTCGTGCGTGTGAAGCACGCGCTCTAACCAACTGAGCTAAGGGACCATAGCGCGAAAATACATCGCCAGTTTAACACGTGGCGTGGAGTTGGCCGCGAGCGCTGCCGCGCTACTTCAGAGCATTCTCGAAGAAATCGACAACTTTCTTCTCGTATTCCGCCTTCGCCACAGTATGAGCTTCTCCGTGCCTGGCTCCGGGCACCAGCCACAGTTCTTTTGGCTCGCCCGCCGCTTTGAAATTCCGTTCGCTATTGGCCACGGGCACAACGTAATCCGCCAAGCCGTGAATAATCAGGATAGGCCTTGGGCTGATCTGGCCGATTACTTCGTCAGGGCGCACGGCATTTACGTCGATACCGGCGCGATGGCTGGCTATCCATATGGTGACTGGAGCGAACGGGATAGCGGGCAAATGGATGAAGTGCTCGAAACTTGCAGCGATGACGCTGGGCGCGTCGCTGAAACCGCAATCGTCAACCACGGCTCTTATTTGCCGGTCGCGCGCGGCCGTAAGAATCGCTGTGGCGCCACCCATCGAAATCCCGAGCACTCCAATTTTTTCCGGATCGACGTCGGTGCGGTGGGCGGCGTACTTGACCACGGAATCGAGATCGATTTGCTCGAGCACCCCGAGCGTGACATACTCGCCGCCGCTATCGCTACGAGCCCGCGCGTTGAAGGTGAGCGTGTCAAATCCCGCCTGGCGCAGAAATTCGGCGTAGGGCAGCATCTGGTCCTGCGTGTCGCCGTAGCCGCTCGCCAGAACAATTAAGTCACGATTCGACCCTTCGAAAAAGCGGCCCCGCAGCACGACACCGCTGGCGCTCTTTACCGCAATATCTTCCGGATGCAAATCGGGATAATCGGCGAGCGAATGCTTGTAGTGGTAGTACGCCGGGTGCAGCGCTCGCTCTGAGCCAATCCAGCCGACCACGCCGATGAGAGCAAAGACAGCGATAACGGCTATAGCTGAGCGAAAGACAACCTTGCGGATCATCAGCTCATGGGACAAGCTGCGGGAACCCGATAGAAATCCCGGTCGGATGCGCCCGCGAGTTCGCCGTGCAGAGGCCCGGCTTTTTCACGGAGACGCCCACCCGCGCGCCTGTTCAATACCGACTGGATCTCGGCAATTACCGCTAAGGCAATTTGCTCGGCGCCGTCGGCGCCAATATCGAGACCGATAGGACTGTGCAGCGCTTCTGCAATCTCATCGAGTGAAACGTTGGCCTCGGCTAAGAGCTTTTCCGTGCGATTGCGCGGTCCCAAAAAGCCGAGATAGGGCAACCGGTGGCCAGCCAATGCTTCGAGCGTTTCGAGATCTTGCTCGTAACTGTGGCTCATAACGACGGCCGCGGTCCAATCGTCGAGCTCGATTCCGGCCAACCTGTTCTCTGGCTGGGTAACCAGCACGTTGGTTGCGCCGGGAAACCGATCCGCGCGAGCCAGGTGCGAGCGACCGTCGAGAACCATGACTTCATAACCCATGAACCTGGCCAGCCGGACCATGGGTATCGCATCGTCGCCAGCCCCGAATACGAGGAGGCGAAGGGTGGGCGGCAAATGTTCAAAGAATAAGTCGGTGGAATGGCCGGCGCCTTCGTACGTGAGCACCCGCGGGGTGCCGCCGAGCACTTGGTAAGCGCTTTCAAGGTACTCGACGATCGCGCCAATCGGCAAATCCGTTTGCACTGCGCCGTCTGGAAAGCACGCCCAGCGTTGGCCCACATGAACCGACGAATTGTTACGCGATTCGATTACAGTCGCGAGAAAACCGCGATGGCGGCTTTGCTGCACGGCAGGAACCATAGTCAAAGGCGAAATAAGGGCCGTTTCAAGGCGTTCGAGAAGGACATGAATCACACCGTTGCAGCCCATGCCGAACTCTTGCGCGATTTCACCTTCGACGCTCGTATCGTATTTCCGAACTACGGCTTTACCGCCTTCGGTAAGCCACCAGGCTTTTTTTACGAGATCAGCTTCGAGGCAACCGCCGCTCACTGACCCAACGCGGCGTCCGCCGGACGTCATCAGCAGGCGCGCTCCGGCGCGCCGGTAAGTTGAGCCTTCAACGCGCACAACGGTTGCGAGGACTCCGGATTCGCCCCGAACGGATGAGTCCTGCCAAATGGCGTATATCTGATCAAGTTCCGTCATGCGAACAAAAGGAGAACGGCAACAAATTACCCGCTTTTATTCTACTCGTGGCGCAGCGCTTCGATGGGTTGTATGAGGGTTGCGGAACGCGCCGGAACAACGCAGGCAGCGAGGGCGGCGAACAGTAGAACACCACCCACAATAACGAACAGAAGCGGATTGGCAATGCCCATCCCTTGCATGCGGTCAGCGAGCATGCGGCTAGCTGCAATGCTGATTGCAAGTCCAACAACAAGGCCGGCGACAAGAACGCGGCCGGTTGTAAGCAGTACTAGCTGCAAGACATCTTGTGGCTTCGCTCCGAGGGCCATGCGGATGCCGAACTCGCGTGTGCGGTGCGCGACGCCATAAGAGACGACGCTGAAAACACCGGCGACCGCGAGAAGCAAACCAATGCCTCCGAAGACGCCGAACAGAAATGTGGCAAAGCGTGGATACGCGGTAGCCGTGTCGAGCCAACCTTCAAGCGTCCGAGTCAGCGTAATGGGCTGGTTCGGATCGACCGACCGCACGGCTTCGCGGGCGAGGGGCGCTAATTTCTCGGGATCTCCCGTTGTTCGCGCGATGATGAACGTTTCCGGCGGAATCAGAATCGAATACGGAATGAACATGGCGGGCATGGGCGGCTGATCCAGCCCCTGATTGCGCGCGGTCCCGGCTACGCCGACGATTTCGAATGAATTATTGAACTGCGGCGCCTTCAAAAGCTGAGGCGGTAGCGTCTGATTGAAAATGTCCACTTGGATGTGATGGCCGAGTGGATCTTTATTTTGAAAATCGCGCCTCACCATGTCTTCGCTGACTACGGCAACAGGCTTTCCCTGCAAGATGTCGGCTTCGGTGAGATCGCGCCCGCGTAGGAGCCTCGTGCCGACCGTCGCGAAGTATTCATCCTGCACAAGGTTAACTCGGAGCTCCGGCGCTTCAGAGGCGGGCCGATCATCGAGCATTACTTTGGTCCGGAAACCGTTATAGGGAGGCGTACCCGTGACGCTCACTGCGGCAGCTTCCACCTGCGGCGCGCGGCGTAACCGTTTCACAATGCCCTGGTGCAGCGCGAGGCGGCTCGCCCATTGCGTATAGTGGCCTTCGCTCAGCGGCAGCAAAAAGGTCAACGCATTTTGCGGGTTATAGCCGAGGCTCTGGCCGCGCAATGCCAACAGTCCGCTGATTGCGAGACCCGCACCGGTAAGCAGCACTATCGAAAGCGTGATTTCAGCAACCATGAGCGAATCGTGCAAACGCCTACTGCGAGCGCCAACGCCGGCTCCGCGAGTTGACCCACGCAAGGTATCGGCCTGTGTTTCACCCGAAAACCGGAGAGCAGGCGCAAGTCCGAAGATAAATACCGGTCAGGACCGATGCGCCAAAGGCGAACCACAACACCGGCCAGTTGAGAGCGATCACAGCTTCGTGCGGAATGGAATACTCGGGCATGAGGGCGATCACGACCCGTATCGCCCCGAAGGCCAGCCCGATTCCGAGCAAACCGCCCGTGAGCGCCAGCAAAACACTTTCGGTGAGGAGTTGGCGAATGAGACGCATACGTGATGCGCCGATAGACACGCGCACGGCCATTTCGCCTTCCCGCGTTGCGGCACGGGCGAGCAGCAGGTTCGCCACGTTCGCGCACGCGATCAGTAACAAAAGCGTCACGGCGCCAAACAACCCGAGTAGCGTGTTGGCGAACTTGCCCAGTATTCCCTCGTTCACATTCAGAAACTTCACCTTGAATGCGCCTTCCGGATACATGTAGCGAGGCATTTGCCGCCGGAACTCCTCAAATAGCGGCAAGTATTCAGCGCTCACTTGATCCTGGCTCACGCCAGGCCGGATTCGATAGAAGACGCGCACGAAATCGGTCGTGCTGGGCCGCATGTCCATCGGCACATAGGCATCCACATCATTCCATGTAAAGCGAACGGGCAAAACGCCGATCACGGTATAAATATCGTCGTTCAGCCTCAACTTTTGGCCGAGCACGTCCGGCCGGCCCTGAAACACGCGCTCCCAAAACTTATAGCTCACCACTGCGACCGGCTCCGGCGCGGTGCGCGCGGGTACATCTTTCGCGGTGAAGACCCGGCCAAAAAGCGGCGGCACGCCGAAGAAGTCGAAGAAATTAGGAGAACAGTACTCGCGTTGAACCACTTCGGCCAATCCCGTTCCCGTCATCACCACCTCGCTTGAGTCGGCCGCGGTAGCATCTTCCATCGAGTGCAGACGCGATTTTAGCTCGAGGTACTGCGCCTTGGAATAGTTAATGCCGCGCCAGCTGTCTTTTTTGCTGGAAATGACGAGCTGGCCGATCCGGTCCGCCGCTCGATACGGGTAGGGATCGATCAAAACGGCGTAAACGACGCTGAAAATGGCTGTGGTTGCCCCAATTCCGAGAGCAACCGAGAGCACGGCCACCGCAGTGAAGCCAGGCTTCGAAATCAACATCCGGAAGCCGTAGCGCGCATCTTGCGCCAAGCGATCCCAAAACTGCATCCACAGCGCCATATCCACAGCCCTTCTGTCGTAAGCTGACCCTACGCCACGAAGACTTCGACGGATATAGCACCTCTTTTGTTCCGCCGTTTAACTCTGGCGCAAAACGCTAACCACGTCATCCACGGAAATGACGCCCAGGAGCTTCCGATCGTCGTCCACGACGGGCAGCGCCAGCAGGTTGTATTTGTCGAAAACTTCCGCAATGCGGTCCTGGCGCTCCTCCGCGCCCACAAACAGCAGAGGTTCGGCTGCCAGGCTGCTCAACGGCGAGTCTCCTGACGCCAGAAACAGGCGAGTTAAGGGAACTGCCGCAGCCAGTCGCTCGTCCCGATCAACTAAAAAGATCGAATAAATGCTGTCCAGGTCCTCCTCGTTTTCCCGAAGCGCGCCGATCGCGTCCGCCACCGTCGCGGCTTCCGGCAAGGCAATGAATTCGGTATTCATTAACCCGCCTGCCCGGTCGTCGCGAAATTCGAGAAGCTCTTCGACTTCCTGTTTGTCCTCAGGCTCCATTTCTTCAAGTATCTGTTCGGAAGTCTCCTCCGGCAGCTCGCCAAGCACGTCGGCGACTTCGTGCGGCGCCATTTCTTCCAAAATCTCCGCCGCCTTTTCCGCTTCAAGCGACTCAAAGATGCTGACCTGAATATTCGGATCGACCTCGCTCAGGGTCTCGGCTGCTACTTCGCGGTTAATTGCGCCAATCAGGGCTTCGCGGTCATCGGGACTGAGTTCCTCGACGATATCCGCCAGATCGGCGGGGTGCATTTTTTCGAGCAGGCGATTGGTAATGTTCAGGCGTACCCGCCGCTGCGGATCGGGCTCGAGAATGTTGCAGAATTCCCAGCGGATGGAGCGCGGCGGGATTTTGTCCTGCAGTCTTCTGATTGCCACGGGAGGTAGCAGTCCTCTAAGAACGCGGCGAAGGATGCTGCGTATGCCGATGTCGACTTCCAATACACGCAAAATGTCCCGCTCGTCATTTCGCAGTTTTAGAAACGTGATGTCGTTTACCCGGACGACCTTCCGCCCTTGGGCATCGATAATCTGCTGGTCGAGAAGATCGCGACCCATACGCAGCATGTATTCGTCCGAGTGGTATGGGGTGAGGACTTCATCTTTCAGGTGAATGCCATCGAACCGAATCGTTTCCACCTGGTCGTGGCGGACGCTGAGCCAGCCAGGCCCGGCGCCTACCAGATATCGGTCAATTCGCAGCGGGTCGATGAGTGGCACGAGCGCAGCATCACGCAGCGTCCCGATTCTCTTACCCCGCAGATCGAAGACTTTGAGGCCGACGAGCTCGGTGAAGTAGAGGATTTCTTCCGCCATGGCCGCAATCGTCGCTCATATCGAAGTAAGCCCATGCCGCTTCGAAACGATACCCGTGCGCGCGATAACCAATGGCTCAGGAAGCGGTTACATCGGACTCCATCACCACTATGCCGTAACCGGGGCGAGGGCTGCAACCTTAAATTTTTCATCGGCCTGACCGTCTATTCCTCCCGCAAAACCACCATCGGGTCCACCTTTGTAGCCCGGAGCGCCGGAATCACCGTTGCAGCCAGCGCCGCCGCGCCGAGAGTCGCGGCCACAGTGGCAAAGGTAAGCGGGTCGGTTGCGGTTACGCCGAACAGCAGACTGGCCATTACGCGGGTCAGTGCTGCCGCCCCGATCAAACCAGCCACGATCCCGAATCCAGCCAACCCCATTCCCTGCCGGACAACCAGGCCGACGATGTTGCCCGGTTGGGCGCCTACGGCGATGCGAATGCCAAGGTCCTGCCTGTTTTGCGAGACCAGGTAGGAGAGGACGCCATAAACCCCCACGGCCGCGAGCAACAGGGCAAATGCCGCGAATGCGCCTAGCATGGTCGCGGCGAAACGCCGGCGGGCCATCGAATCATACAGCCATTCCTGCATGGTCCGGATTCTGGTAACCGCTACTTCCGAGTCGACTGCGTGAATCTCACGGACGATGGCATTCGCGAGCCCGACAGCGTCCGAAGAAGTGCGCGCCACCAGGAACATGTCGTTCGAAACCTGCTGGCGATCCGAGAAGTAGGCGGCGATCTTGCCCTCGTTGTCGAGGCCGTATTGCTTAACTGCTTTCACTACTCCCACAATCGTAAACGGCTTCTTGGGGTTAAACCATATGTGCTTTCCGACTGGATTGTCGTGCGGCCAGAAGCGCCGGGCGAATTTTTCGTCGATAATCGCCACCTGCTGCGCATCGCTGCTATCGTGCTCGGAGAAAAAGCGGCCCTTCACCAGAGGAATCTCCATGGTTCGAAAGTAATCGGCGCTTGCGATGCGAAAGTCTGCCTGCAGTTCCTGTCCGGGCGCCGGATGGTAGCCCTCGACATCGATTTGTCCCCACCCCACTTCTCCTGTCAGCGGCAGCGCGGAAACGAATCCCACGGCGTTCACACTGGGAAGGCGGGCAATGCGACTGCCGATTTCCCGGTAGAACTGAACGACAGCTTTGTCCTGTCGGTAGTTCGGGCCGCTCGCCTCCATGTGCATGGAGAGAACATGGTTCGTCGTGAACCCTGGCGGGACGCTCTGAAGGCGCGCGAAACTTCGGATCAGCAATCCAGCGCCGATCAGCAGCATCAGCGAAAGCGCCAGCTCGGAAACCACGAGCAGCCCGCGCAGTTGGTGGCGCATCAGACGCATGCCGCTGTCGCTCTGGGCGCTTCGCCCGCCCGCTTTCAGCGACGTGTTCAGATCAACTCTGGCCGCGCGCCACGCTGGCGCAATGCCGAATAGGATGCCCGTCACCACTGAAATTCCAAATGTGAACGCCAAAACGGAGCCACTAATCCGAATGTCTTCAAGCCTTGGAATATTGCCGGGATTCATCGCTCGCAGTACGTAGAGGCTCCACTCCGCAATCAACAGCCCGGCGGCGGCGCCGAGCAACGACAAAAGAAGGCTTTCCGTCAGCAATTGCCGGACGAGCCGGCCCGAGCCCGCGCCCAGAGCCGAACGAATCGCCACTTCTTTTTGGCGGCCCGCTGCGCGCGTGAGGAGCAAATTCGCAACATTTGCGCAGGCAACCAACAGAACAAGCGTCACTGAGCCGAGCAGTACCAATAGAGCGCGGCGCACGTCACCCACGACTTGATCCTGCAGTCCAATCACGGTCATCCCAAAGGTGCGATCGCGTTTATCCTTAACGCGGATGCGGCTCGCGATTACATCGATATCGGCCTGCGCCTGTGGCACTGAAATACCGGGCTTCAGCCTAGCCAGTAAGTTGTAATTTTCATCGCCCCGGTTATGCTCGGCGTCGGAGGCGAGCGGCAGTGGCAGGAAGATGTCCACCTTATCCATCGGGCCCTCCGCCGGCATCACTTCCGAATTGAGCATGAAGTCGGGGCGTAAGACGCCAGCCACGGTCAATCGCGTACCGTCGAGCGTGATGCCCTTGCCTACGATTCGCGCGTCGGATTGGAAAAGCCGCTTCCAGGTCCTGGCGCTAAGGATCGCCGCTTCCGGCCTGCCGGGCTTGTCCTCGTCAGGTAGAAGCAAGCGGCCAAGTAGAGGCTTGGCTCCGAGGATATCGAGCAAGGTGGACGAGCATTTGATTACATCGATCGATTCGGGCCTGTCCAGGCCTGTCAGGGTCATGCTGGTGCTGTGCGCGATAGCCATTTCCTCGAAGGAATGGTTTTCACGCTGGATGTCAATGTATTGGCCGGGAGACGGCCAGTCGCGGAAGATTCCAATACCCGGAGAATGAAGCCAGATGGCGGCTAGCCTGTCAGGCTGGGGATATGGCAGTGGCCGGAGCAGGAGCGCGTCCACGACACTGAAAACAGCGCTGTTTGCTCCGATTCCAATGGCTAGCGATAGCACGATGACGACCGTCAGACCGAGGTTCTTTCGAAGCATTCGCGACGCATAGCGGAAATCCTGCAGAAGTGTTTCCATCTTTTCTCCCTCCCGCATACTACACTGAGACTGCACGCGTGGGCATTTCCGTAAAGCCGCCAAAGCTCAATCAGTTCTTTTCGAGACACGGCATTTTGGCGCGGGCGCATCCGAATTATGAGTACCGTCCCGGTCAACTCGAGATGGCTGAAGCTGTGGAATCGGCGCTTTCTGAGCACCGGCACCTGATTGTGGAGGCCGGCACCGGGACCGGCAAGACCTTGGCCTATCTCGTCCCGGCTATTCTTTCGGGGAAGCGGATTGTCATCTCCACCGGGACCAAGAATCTTCAGGAGCAGCTTTACTTTAAGGACATTCCGTTCCTGCAGCAACTCTTCGAGACCCCACTGGCCGTCTGCTACATGAAAGGGCGAGCGAACTACTTATGCCGCCAGAAAGTGTACGACGCGGAGCGCGAGCCGGTTCTCGAGGGAATCGAACAAGTTAAAGAATTCCGGATCATCCGTGAATGGGAACAGCAAACTCAGACCGGCGACCTCGCCGAGCTCGCCAGTCTGCCGGAGCCCAGTTCCGTGTGGTCGAAGCTCGATGCTCGAGGTGAGCTATGCGCCGGTCAAAAATGTAAGCAATTCGATCGCTGTTTCATTACCGCCATGCATCAGCGGGCCGCCGCAAGCGACATTATTATCGTCAACCATCACCTATTTTTTGCGGATTTAGCTGTCCGCGACGAGGCCTATGGCGGGATTCTGCCCGAATATTCGGCGGCGATTTTCGACGAGGCGCACGAAATCGAAGATATTGCCGGTCAGTATTTCGGCATGAGTGTGAGTAATCTGCAGATATCGGAGCTGATTAAGGATACGGCCGCAGTCTCCCGCCGCAAACATTTCGACAGCGCCGATCTCGACCGGACCTTAGTCTACATTGGAGATCGCTCGGAACAATTCTTCGGTCTCTTTCCGGGCGAAGGACGCCAAGCCTTCCGCGGCCGTAAGCAATTCATTGAGCGGCACGGTGACGCCTATCGGGAGTTACTCGTTGGCCTCGACCTTCTAGGCTCGCAACTCGAGCTGGTTCCGCAAGCCGTCGAGGAAACTGCGCCGCTGCTCCGGCGGGCGCGTCTGTTTCATCAGGCAATTGGCTTTTGGGTGGAGAGCGGCGACTCGAAGTTCGTCTACTGGACGGAAAAGCGCGGCCGCGGCGTGCACCTGCAGGCTACGCCGATCGACGTGGCGGAGGCGCTGTCGGCCCGCTTGATGGATAAGCTGCAAACGGTCGTTCTGACATCAGCTACGCTCACGGTGAACCACGAATTCGAGTATGCCAAGACGCGTCTGGGCCTTCCCGATGCCAGGACGCTCGCCGTTGAAAGCCTGTACGATTACGGCACACAGGTGCTCCTCTATGTGCCGCAGCATTTGCCTGAACCCAAGGACTCGAATTTTGGCGCGTTGGCGAGTAAAGAAATCGAGGCGATTCTGAACGCCTCGCGCGGCCGGGCGTTTGTTCTGTTCACCAGCCATCAGCAAATGAAGCAGGTGTATGAAACGCTTCGCGACCGGCTGCCGTTCCCCACTTCTATCCAGGGCTCGGCGCCGCGAAATACACTGCTCGAGTGGTTCAGGAACACGCCGCATGCCGTCCTGTTTGCAACCTCGAGCTTCTGGCAAGGAGTGGACGTGCAGGGCGAGCAGCTTAGCTGTGTCATTATCGACCGCCTCCCGTTTGCGGTACCCACCGACCCGGTGGTCGCGGCTCGCATGGAAGCCATTCGGGCGTCAGGCGGCAATCCTTTTTACGAGTACCAGGTTCCGCAGGCGGCGCTGACTCTGAAACAGGGTTTTGGCCGCTTGATTCGGAGCCAGACTGACCGCGGCGTATTAGCGTTGCTGGATAATAGAGTTACAAAGCTCAGGTACGGCCAGGTTTTCTTCAATAGCCTACCCGCTTATCGCTTCACTACCGATCTTAAGGACGTAAGAGACTTTTTCAATGTTTGAGGTTTTGGTCGAGCATACCTTCGCGGCTGCGCATTCCTTGCGGAATTATCGCGGCAAGTGCGAGAACGTACATGGCCATAACTATCGGGTGCAGGTGAGTGTTGAGGGCGATGCTCTGAATGAGACTGGCTTGCTGCTCGATTTCGCCGAGCTGAAGCGCATCCTCCGTCAAACGAGCGCCTATCTCGATCACCAGTTCATCAACGATTTGAAGCCCTTCGACCAACTCAATCCGTCAGCGGAAAATCTGGCAAAATTTTTCTACGACGAAATCCAGAAGCAGGTTCCGGGCGGCCGCGTTTCGTGCGTCCGCGTATGGGAGACCGATACATCGTGCGCGATTTTCAAACCCTGATGTCCGATGGATAAATGCTTGAGGGACACAATCTCTTAGCCTTTCTCGCCGCTTCTTCGCAAGGAGACGCACTTGCGCTGCCCCTCTCGATGCTGATTATCTTCGGATCGGCCAAGCTGCTTGCGGCATTGTTCGAGCGCATTGGACAATCCGGCATTGTCGGCCAGATCCTGGCTGGCGTGCTCGTCGGCCCACAACTGCTGAACTGGATTCACCCGGACAATTTGCTTCACGCTCTGGCGGAACTTGGTGTCATTTTCCTGCTGTTCCGAGTGGGCCTCGAGGTGAAATCGTCCGAGTTGTTCCGCGTAGGAGGAACGGCCCTGGTGGTTGCCACTCTGGGCGTGATTGTTCCATTCGTATCGGGATGGTTGATCCTGATGGCGTTCGGCAAATCGAAGGTCGAGTCAAGTTTTGTTGGCGCAGCCATGGTTGCGACCAGCGTGGGCATCACAGCGCAGGTCTTGGCCGCAAAAGGGCTACTCGACGAACGGGCAAGCAAGATCATATTAGCGGCGGCCGTTTTTGACGATGTGCTCGGGCTGCTTGCCCTGGCGGTGGTGACGAGTATGGCGGAGGGTGAAATCAATTGGATGGCGCTGGCCACAACCGCCGCGGTCGCGATCGGATTCACACTTCTCGTGGCAATTTTCGGCAGCCGTGCCGCCAAACGCGTTGTGCCCCGAATTGAGGAGCGCTTCACGGTGGGTGAGGTTCAGTTCGATATCGCCCTTGTCGTCCTGTTTGCTCTTTCGGTGCTGGCGGTGAAAGCCGGGGTGGCGGCGATTATCGGCGCTTTTCTGGGAGGAATGGCCATGGCCGAGACAGTTAACGAGCGGGTTCATGTGCTGGCTCACGGGATTGCTGAATGTCTGTTGCCGTTCTTTCTGGTGGGAATCGGACTCAATCTGAACTTGCACTCGGTCGCTCACGAAGACACGCTGTGGCTTGCCGTCATTGTCATCGTGGCCGCCGTCCTCTCGAAGCTTGTCGGAGCTGGAATCGGCGCCGCTCATCTGGGCCTTAGAGATATGTTCCGTATCGGTTCAGGTATGGTGCCACGTGGCGAAGTCGGGATGGTTGTCGCCCAAATCGGCTTAGCCCTTCACGTGATTGAAACCAGCGTTTACGCCGTTGTGGTGCTAATGGCCGTAGCTACAACTATTATTGCGCCGCCGCTGTTAAATTTGAGTTTCCGGCGCGCCGGCTATGTCTCTCGCGAGGCGCAGGAGCAATACAGAATCGGGTAGCACCCTCGCAAGTTATTTTAATAGTTCTCGGATATGGCTCTTGAAGCCTTCCTTGTCAACAACGCCAGTGTGGGACACGGCGATCTTTCCAGTGCGATCAATCAGCAGCGTCATTGGCATAGAGGTTAAGTCGTATCGCTGGGCGAGCGCTTCATTTCCGATCACCACTGGATACTCGATTCCCTTCTGGCGCAGAAACGGCTTCACAACCTTCATGCCCTCCTCGTCCATCGACACTCCGATTACAGCGAGTCCCTGGCTGCGATATCTTTTGTAGAACTCGATGTACCAGGGGATCTCCACCTTGCATCCACCACACCATGTCGCCCAGAAGTCGAGTAGGACCACCTTTCCTTTATACGCGGACAGAGTGACGGGCTGCCCATTTGCACCTGTCAAAGTAAAATCGGGTGCCGTCTTCCTCTGTGCTTGCGGTGTGATGTTATCTGTACCTCTAGTGGTAGGTGTAGCGTCGTACGCAATTAGCAACAGCAGCGATAGAGACGCGATGGCTAGAAATATCCGCCCAATAACGGCAGAAGGGATGCCGCGTTTCCTTGGCAATAGTAGGCGTAAGTCAATTAATTTCATGACTAGGCTCCAAATTCCCGTCAGGTACGTCCCAGCGGCGGCGGCTTGAACTCCCGGACGATCTGAACGACGGCCTTCACGTTCTCGACGGGAGTTTCGGGCAGGATTCCGTGCCCGACGTTAATGATGTGACCAGGGCGCGTGCCGGTGCGGCGCATCAAATCCATGACCTTTTGCTTCAGTTCAGGAAGCGGCGCAAACAAAGCCGCCGGATCGAGATTGCCCTGTATGCCCGAACGATACCCGATGTCGGCCCAAGCGATATCAACATTGATGCGCCAGTCGAGGCCCATAACGTCCCCGCCGGCCGCGTGCAGTTCGCGGAAAAAGCCGCCCACGCCCGTCGCAAAATGGATCGCGGGAACGCTATTCGCGCGAATCCGTTCAATTAGGGCGCGGGAGTAAGGCTGCACATAACGGACGTAGTCCTCGGGGCTCAACGCGCCCACCCAGCTATCGAACATCTGAATCGCGCGTGCGCCCGACCGGACCTGAATGGTTGCAAAATCGCCGAGAACATCGACCAGCTTGCCCGCGAGCCGCCGCCACATCGTCTCGTTTCCGTACATGAGCCGCTTTGTTTTCAGGAACGTTTTCGATGGGCCGCCCTCGATCATGTAACTGGCGACTGTGAACGGAGCGCCTACGAATCCGATAACAGGAACCTTCCCGTCCAGGGCTTTGCTCACACGCCGGATCGACTCTCCGACATAGCCGAGATCCTCTGTTCGATCGGTGGACAAATCGTCGATATCTTCCGGTTCTTTGATCGGATTCGCGATGGATGGGCCTTCGCCCGAGACGAATTCCAATTTCAACCCCATGGGCTCGAGCGGCAGGAGAAGGTCGGCGAAAATGATGGCTGCATCGACATCGAGGATCTCGACCGGCTGGAGTGTTACTTCGGCTGCAAGCTCAGGATTTTTGCAGATCTCGAGGATGCCGTGCCTGGAGCGAATCTCGCGGTACGGCTTCAGATAGCGCCCGGCCTGCCTCATAAACCAAACGGGGCGAACATCGGTTGCGCGACGGCGGCAAGCTTCGAGAAAGCGGCTGTTCAGGGGAGCCATTCGCATGTCGCACCCGCTTTGTCCTCGCACATCAACACATGGAAACTGGCTGGCTTATGCTGGAGAGTCCACGTGCGTCCCAGAATATAGTACGGTTTTGCCCATACCTCGCTGTCAAGCGTGCGCGGAGCAACCACCGAGACCGAAAGCATCCCTTCCGAAGGATAGCCTGTGCGTGGATCCATGATGTGACTATAAAGCTTGCCCTCGGCGAAAAAGAACTTTTCATAGTTGCCCGAAGTGGAAACCGAATCGTTCTTCAGGTAAACCTCGGCGGCTGTTTTCCGTTCCTCTTTGGGATCGCGAATGCGAATATACCAGCCGCGCGGCGAGTCGGGCGGCGCTCCCAGACCGTAGATACTCGATCCGCCTCCTGAAACCAAAGCTGTTGTCACCCCGTTTGCCTGCAAGACGCCCACCATCTTATCGACAGCGTATCCTTTGCCCACCCCGCCCGGGTCGAGGTTCATGCCCTGCTTCTTGAACCGTACCGTGCGATAAGAGGCGTCCAGTTCAACATTTTGATATCCGATCTGATCGAGCGCCGATCTTATTTCAGCCCTGTGTGGAAGGTGGCCGCTACCCTTGTAGAAACCCCAGACTTTCATCAAGGGGCCTACCGTAATGTCGAACGATCCTTCGCTTTCGCGGCTGTACGTCATACACTCAGTCAGCAACGTGAATAGCTCAGGCGAAACTTGCACAGCATGATCGAATGCTTCTCGATTTACTTTGCTCAGTTCGCTATCCGGAATGTAATTGGAAAGCATCTGGTCTAGGCGCTTCACTTCGTCGGATGCCTGTTCGGCCGCGCTCTCGAGCGCGGTGACGTTTGGGCCATACAAGTCCATCGCGAACTGGGTGCCCATGGCATACACGTCACGCTCGAGCTTGACGGGCGGCGCCGCATGTGCCGGAAAGCGAGAAGCTATCGAGAGGGCCAGCGCAACAACGAGACTCGGCGCTCGCTTCCACGGCAGACGAAGGATTTTGTTTCTACGAATAATGCGTCCAGCTCTCAATCGCGAGGCCGCCCGCGCCTGACGCGTTTGAGAAGCTGCTCGGCCTTGCCGTTCAGGCGAGGCGAAATATCGGGCTCGAAATGGAGTTCCGGTACGCGGTAGATATTGAGCCGCTCTGCTAACTGGCGTCTGAGAAAATGCCGGGCGCCATCCAGGGCCTGAATTGTTTCCTGACCTTCGTTCGGTTGGTCACTCAAGTGCAACCGCACTTGGGCGTGCTTCATATCGGGCGACACCAGCACCTCAGTGATTGTCGCTTCTCCAATACGAGGGTCGGAGAGTTCATAGGCGATCATCTCGCCCAACTCTTCCCTCAGAGCTTCCGAAACGCGTTCCGCTCGATGTGTATCCATTTCGGGCCTCCAACCTTTGAGTGTAGGAGGTCCGGTTTCCGCCGTTCAACCGGAATCGCGTGACATGCGTTTGATCGAGGACTACTCGACTGGAACAGTACCAGGCCCCTGTAGAACCCGGGTCTTTGGCGGTTCTATGTTCGGCAGGAAAGCAGTCAGGAGACCGATCAACGGGAGAAAGGCACATACGCGGTACACGAAAAAGATATTGGTCACATCGGCCAGTTCTCCCAGTACTGCCGCGCCGATTCCGGCCATGCCAAACGCCAGCCCGAAAAATAAGCCGGATACTGCACCGATGCGCCCTGGAAGCAATTCCTGCGCATATACGACGATCGCTGGGAACGCCGAAGCTAGAATCAGACCGATCACAAAAGTCAAGATTCCGGTCCAGAACAGGTTCAAATAAGGCAGGGCCAGCGTGAAGGGAAGAATGCCGAGGATCGAGCACCAGATCACGATTTTGCGGCCAATCCGATCGCCGATCGGGCCGCCAATGACGGTTCCCGCCGCCACGGCAGCCAAAAAGCTGAATAGGTGAAGTTGCGCGCTCCCGACCGAGAGATGAAATCTGCTGATCAGGTAAAACGTGTAATAGTTGGTCAGGCTGGCGAGATAGAAATACTTGGAAAAGACAAGAGCCATCAAAACCGCAAGCGCCAGATTAACTTTTCGCGATGACGTGTGCTCCGAACGAGCTTTGCGCGCTGTCGCAGGTTTATGAGGCTGTCTCAGCTTGCTGTCATACCACCTGCCGACCTGAACCAGCACAACGATGGCAAGAAGCGCCGCGAGTGAAAACCAGCTGATGCTTTTTTGTCCGTGCGGGAGCACAATGAACGCCGCAAGCAGCGGCCCCAGCGACGAGCCGGCATTTCCACCGACCTGAAAGAGGCTTTGAGCCAATCCATGTTGACCGCGGGAAGCCATGCGGGCTACCCGTGACGATTCCGGATGGAACACCGATGAACCTGTCCCAACGAGCGCCGCCGCCAAAAGAAGCATGGGGAAATTCGGCGCAATGGATAACAGCAGTAGTCCCAGAAGCGTAAAGCCCATCCCAACCGGAAGCGAATAGGGAGTGGCTTTCCGGTCAGAATATGAACCAACTACCGGTTGCAGAAGCGAAGCGGTCAGTTGAAAAGTGAGCGTGATGAGTCCGATTTGCCCGAAGTCCAGTTTGAAGCTGGTCTTGAGAATCGGATAAATGCTGGGAATCAGGGACTGCACCATGTCGTTCAGCAAATGGCAGAAGCTGATGGCTGCGAGAATCCGAAAAATCGCCTTGGAAGGCGCCGCGGGTTCGACCGCCGCGGCCGCTACGTTTGTGCTTGCCTGCATGTCTGCTTAAAGCGTCGATACAGACCAGCATAACTGGCGGGCCCAATCGGGGACGCTCGATCCGATGACAGCAAAAACCGCCAAGCAGAATCGCCCGGCGGTTTCCACGCGCTCACGGTTAGCGAGAGATTCTTAATAACCGTTCTGGCCGTTGTGCTTCTGGTTATAAATCGCCTGGCTTGCTTTATTCTGCGCCTGATTTACCTGTTTGAACTGCTGCGGGTTTAATTTGCCGCCGTTAGCCTGGCGGTCGGCGTGGATCTGCTGGTTAACGCCCTGTTCACGGTTCTCGAGCCTGGATGCTTCGCCGGGTCTCAGGCTGCCGCTGCGAATTCCGTTGGCGATGCGTGCCTGCTGGTTGGCGCGGCGCTGTCCCACTTGTCCGCTGCCGTAGTGCGCGGTTGACGCGTTGTGCTTATCGTTGTAGATGTTCTTACTGAGCTTGTTCTCCTGACCGTTGATTTGCTTCCGCTCCTGAGTGGATAGTTTGCCGCCATCTGCCTGGCGATCGTCGCGAACCTGCCGGTTCAGGTTTGCTTCCTTCCCTTCGAGCGATTTCGTCTCGCCAGCGGTCAATTTCCCGGAACTAACGCCATTTGCGATACGATCCTGCTGGTTCTGGCGGCGGCTGTTCACGGTCGATTGTGCAAATGCGCCGGCGGCAAGCAAAAGCGCGCCGGTCAAGAAAACGAGGCTGCGAATATACATTGGAGTGTGCTCCTTCCCTGGCTTCTCATTCGAGGCCACGCAACGTGGCGTCTGATGAACAGAACGGACAAATTCTCAAAGGGTTTAGGAGATTTCGATTAAAGCCACTCAATCAACTCCGCGAATATCCCGGAGACAACTGAGGGAGATCGCAGCCTCGTGGTTTTCGAGCCCGCGGCTGAACATTGGGCGGGAATGAGCCAATGGCTACGCTTCGAAGACCTGCCTCGCCTCGTAGGCGTGCTCCGTAGAACCTTCGCTGCTCCATTGCTTAAGCTGAATCATGTATAAGAGGTTGCCGTCCGGGTCCCTGAAGTAGGCAAATTTTCCGGCGTTCTCGTCCTGGCTGACGGCGCCGCGGAATTGCACTCCGTGCCGTTTCAGTTGTTGCTATCGCGTCTTCGATACGGCTCGCTAGCTCCAATCCAATTACGGTTGAGCCGTCTTTGCCCGCCTGGTTCTCGTTGGAGGCGGGATGCAGGCCGATCGTCAGATTGCCGGCCTCGACCGATGCCCAGTGGTTTCCAAACCGCTGAGCCAACTTCAGGCCGAGGATCTTGGTGTAGAAATTCACCGACTGATCCATGTCCGACACAAAGATCGTCGCGTTTCCATTCGAGAACATTTCTTTTCCTCTTGCGGCCCGCCGAGCGCCACAAACGGACGAGGGCTATGTTTCGACTATGTTTCGATCAGGTCGAGGTTTCCATCGCGCCGGCGGAACAGCACGGACAGACCGCTTCTATCGAGATCGCGGTAGACGATGTAGTCCCGATCGCTTTGCATAACCATGATGGCCTCTTCGAGAGTCATCGGCTTGGTGTCACCGTCGGGAGCCACGCGAAATATCTTGGGCCTGAGCGCTCGGATGGGTGCGCCGTTCATTTTTGCGGTTTTTTTTGCAGGCTCCGTCTCCATGCGCGGTTCGAGTGCGATACCGTTCGACTCCTTCTTTTCCCGCAGCCCCTTTACGTCACGGTGCGTATCGCGCCAACGGTTCCGCAGCTTGACAATCTGCTTCTCCAATTTGCCGATGGCGTCACAGACCGCCGTCATGAGGTCTGTATCGGAACCGCCAGCCGAAAGTGCATGATCGTAGAAATTCGTTCTAATTTCCACTCTATGCAAATGACGCTCGGTGCGATGCAGGACTTGAGCGGCCTTCTCACCCCGTTGCTCAATCATCTTACCCAACTTGGCTAGTTTAGCTTCGACTTTCTTCTCAAGTTGAGGAGTGAAGTCTTTGGTCTTGCCCGAATAGGTGACCTTCATCTTTCCCTCCAGACCGCAAGCCGTAAAACCCGCAGCTCACGGACAGTTTGACTGTGAAACTTATTAATCGTGGACTCGGCGCTGGTGCGAGGAAGGTATTTTCATGTCCTCGCGGTACTTGGCGACCGTACGGCGCGTTACCTGAATTCCTTCAGCCTGCAGACGTGCCGTGATCTGCTCGTCCCTCAAAGGATGCTTGTGGTCTTCTTCTTCAATCATCTTTTTCACCCGCCGCTTCAAGATAAGGAGGGGAGTAGCGCTGCCCGACGGTCCCTGAACGGCCTCCGAAAAGAAATATCTGAGCTCGAACACGCCCTGCGGCGTGTGAACGTATTTGTTCGACACTGCACGGCTGACAGTGGATGGATGAACGCCGATCTCCTCGGCCACTTCCTTGATCATCATGGGCTTCAACTGATCGATGCCTAATTCCAGAAAATCTCTTTGCCTCCGAACAATGCACTGACACACGCGAACAATCGTCTGCTTCCGCTGCTCGATATTCTTAATAAGCTGCAGTGCCGAGGCGTAACGTTCTTTCACGTAGTTCCGGACATCCTTGCTCGGTTCCTGCTCGCGATCGAGCATGCGCTTGTAATCGCCATTGAGCCGCAATTGGGGAATGTCGTCCTCGTTCAAAGTGATCAGATAATCGTCTCCATCTTTTTCAATGGAGACGTCGGGCTCGACTTGTCTGGCACCCGAGCTCGCAAAGCGCAAGCCGGGCGCCGGATCGAGATGCCGGATGACATCAACCGCAATCTGGATATGTTCGAGCGGTCGGCCTAGAACTTTGGCAAGCTGTTGATACTGGCGGGTCTCTAGCAATTTCAGATGATCGTGTACGATCTTCCAGGCCACCCCACCGCAGGCGCCCCGCGCTTCGAGTTGAAGCAGAAGGCATTCCCGGAGCGTGGATGCCCCGATGCCGGTGGGATCCAGCGACTGAACCGCTTTCAAACCGGCATTCATGTCTTCGATAGCCAATCCCTCCGAAATCGCGACTTCCTCGAGGGGAGTGGTGAGATAGCCGCTTTCCTCGAGATTGCCGACAATCGCATTGGCAGCCTCGCGCACCCGATCAGGAAGCACGAGCACGGCGAGCTGGCTTTGCAGATGATCGGCAAGCGTGACGGGAGAAGAAAGAAAAGTCTCAAACGAGGGCTTTTCGAACGACTCGCCCGCCGGGCTTTTGAAACCTGGATCTAGGTAATCGTCAAAGAAAGAGCCAAAGTCGATCTCCTCGAATGGATCGGTTTCGGTTTTTGCCGGTTCCTCGCCGACGGGCGCGGCTACCGAACTAGCGATTGTCTCGTCGGCGCCTGGCTCGCCGGCGCCTCTCTCGCTTTCACCGGCGCTGTCGCTTTCAAATGTGTCGGCGATTTGCGTCTCGCGGTCCACGTTTTCGAGAATCGCTTGATCGGCCGGTTCGGCGCGAAGCTCTCGCTCGAGAATGCTCTGGATTTCTTCGGGAGTTAGATCCTCGCCACCCTCCGCCGCCTCTTCAAGAACTGGGTTTTCTGCAATCTCGTTGACGATCATATCTTTCAGTTCCAGCCGGTTGAGCTGGAGAACGGTGACCATCTGGACGAGGCCAGGAGTGAGAATCTGCTTTTGCTGGACTCCCAGGTGCAAGCGCGGCGAAAGCGAACTCATCGCCCCTTAGTTTAGCACCGGAAACAGCTCCTGATTTTGCTCGAGGTCGTTGTCGATGGGTAGAAAACCAAAGGGCGGCGGAGCCATAATCGGCGTGCGAAGGTTGCTGTCGGTTCCCCGGATTTCCCTTCATTTCCGCATCTCAGAGCTACCCGTTGCGCTACTCCTGAGCTGTCGCAGCATGCGGAGGGTGCGCTTTCGCGGTACGTTGCGCTCCAAGCGGGATGAGGAGTCGTGCCCAGCCAAGTTCCGATATGCCGGCTCAAATCGATGGAAAGGATCGTAAACAGTACGCCGTCACTCACGATCTATCGGGTGCCAGGGACACACGAACGGTCTGCCCGTTGTTCGCCCAAGTCGCAGTTGCTGCGCGTCGCCGAAAAAACGGACTGACTTGCTGCTACTACTCGTCTGCAGAGAGCATTCATGGAGGAATGATGAGGAGCACGACAATCGATCCTCATCGCGGTTCGGTTCCAGCCCTTGAATCATTTCATTCTTTCAAAGCATCCTAAGCGAATGTCGCTCGAGACCAAATTGCATCGGAGCAGACGATCAAAGGATCGTCTCGCTGCCGCCTTCTGAATGACGCGGTGTGCAGGTCAATGCAGTTTCTAGAATGGAAAGCTGAAAGGCGTAGAGGAAACGATGGCTCGGATCGTCATCATCGGAGGGAGTGGACATGTCGGAACCTACCTCGTGCCCGCACTTGTTGAGCGTGGACACGAGGTTGTAAACGTCAGCCGTGGTACCGCGGCACCATACCGGCCGCATCCGGCCTGGAAAGCCGTCGAACAAGTTCTTGTGGACCGCACGGCCGAAGAGGCAGAAGGTAAATTCGGCTCTCGGATTGCAAACCTTGATGCGGACATCGTCATTGACATGATCTCGTTCGAGCTCGAGGGAACTCAGCAGCTCGTCCAGGCGTTAAGTGGAAACATCGAGCACTATCTTTTCTGCAGTTCCATTTGGGTGTATGGACATGCGGTGTCAGTTCCGTCTACCGAGATCGACCGTCCAAACGCCATTGACACGTACGGGGCCAACAAGGCGAAGATCGAAGCTTGGCTCATGCAGCAGGCTAGGAGGAACGGCTTCCCTGCGACATGCTTCCGGCCAGGTCACATCGTTGGCGAGGGCTGGGTGCCGGTCAACCCTCAGGCCAATCTGAATCCTGATGTTTTTTCCTTGATCGCCCGAGGTGGCGAACTCGTTCTGCCTAATCTGGGGCTTGAGATGCTGCATCATGTTCATGCCGATGATGTTGCCCAGTGGATTATTTGTGCCATAGAACAAAGAACGGCATCGATCGGTGAAGTTTTCAATACCGTCTCCTCACAAGCCCTCACTCTGCGGGGCTATGCCGAAGCAATGTACCGCTGGTTCGAGCGGGAACCGCGACTCTCGTTTGCGCCCTTCGATGAGTGGAAGCTCGCTCTGGAGAAAAGCGACGCCGAATCCTCCTGGGGACATATCATGCGTAGTTCCTGCGTTTCCATCGAGAAGAGTCGCCGGCGTCTTGGATACAGCCCCAGGTTCTCGAGTCTCGAGGCGATACAGCAATCCGTTGCGGCGCTTATTGCCTCCGGCCGAATCGCCTCGCCGAAGACTGAAGTCAGAACGAAGAGCAGGGATACGGTTCACCGGCGGGCAGGGGTTCCAACCATTGCACCAGATCGATGAACATTTTGCTAGTTGCCTGGGGCGTGGTTAGATACGCGACCCTGAGATGGCCTTTTGGCAGTTGAAGGGCTTGCGCGATTCCCTCTTCGTTGACTTCACTAAGGCTCTTGATCACCTTGAGCCCAAGTCTTTCGTAGAAACGAATGCTCCGTTCCAGATCTCGGCAGCTAATACACACGTGCTGAAAATCATCGATCATTCCTAGCTCCTGTTGCTGTTCTGGCAAATGCGCCTTACTGGTGCGAGTAAAGCGGGAGGGCGTTTGCGAAGACCTTGGCGTGGAAGATCGTCGCGCCTTGTCCGCCATTGCCGTCGCTCGTCACGATATAGAGATCGTTCGTGCCGGGCTTGATAGCCATACTGGTGGACTGAAGGTTGTGCGCTTCATCCCTGCCCGGTAACAGTATCTGTCCAATCGGGAAACCGTTCTTATTGAACGCCAGCACGCGGCCTTGACTGTAAATCGCTACGTAGAGATTGCCGTCGCTATCAGCGCGCATCGAATCAGGAGCGGGACCAGTGAAATGATACGGAATCACACTGCCGACTGCTGCTATCTTTGTTGGCCCCGCCAGCTCGATCCGGTGAAGAAGGTTCCTGGCAAATTCGGTGATCCACAATTCCGTTCCGTTCGGGTTGAGCGCGATGCCGTTTGCCATCGCCAGATGTGGGAGCACAGGCGTGATCGTCTTGAAGTCAGGCGACACGTAGTAAGCACCACCCTTCGGTTCGGTCGAGATCCCCCGAAAGTCACTGAAGTAAACGCCGCCACGCGTGTCAAAGACTAGGTCATTCGGCATATAGCCGGCGGTCATGGGAACGATCGTCTGCAACCCCGTTCCGCCCGGCGTCACGGCGAGGACAGAACCGGTTCCCTTTGCGAGATTCATGGCGGCCATGAAGATACGCCCATCCTTGTGAATCGCCAGACCCCCTGGACTGACATCGTCCAAACGGATAACCGTGGAGAGACGTGTATCCGGGGTCAGGCGCATCACGCGGCGGCCGGATACGTCGCAGAAGAGCAGATTACCGTCGCGCTCGAACGCTACGCCCTCAAGCACTATTCCATCGTGCGACACTTTGAACCATGGCTCGGCCACAACGGTCTGCAATCCGCGCTCGGACGGTGGGATCGGGACCGGTCCGCGAATTTGAGCATCGTAGGTTAACCCGAGAGTCGCTGCGCGCTGTCCAGCGCAGGTGGCTGAAGCGAGACACGCGAAGAGAACTGACACGGCAAGAAGTGGGCGCGACAGTCAATAAACATTGGGCCCTCTAGCGGCGCCCGTTCGATCCAGAACGGTATTGCTGCTCGGTAACATGCTCCATCCACTCCACGGCTCTCCCGTTGAGCTTCTCCTGAATGGCGATGTGCGTCATGCCGGTCGTCGAAGTGGCTCCGTGCCAGCGTTTTCACCGGGCAAGAACCAGACAACATCACCGGGTGGATCTCCTCGATGGTGAACCAGTCCGAAGGCCCTGTCGCGGATGGTTGTGAGCCAACTCGTTTGATTTCCATATCACTTACGTGCGGAGCAAGGTCTTGATCGCCCGGCGTTCATCCATCGCGCGATAGCCTTCGGCTACTTGGTCGAGCGGCAGCGTCAAATCGAACACTTTCCCCGGATTGATCTTCTCGTTCAGCACAAGGTCAATCAGCTGAGGGAGGTAGCGACGAACCGGAGCTGGGCCGCCGTGTAAATGCACGTGGGCGAAGAACAGCCCGAGTCCGTCGAGTTCCACCTCATGCGGAACGCCAACGTAGCTCACGAACCCGCCAGGGCGTGCGGAACGAATTGCCTGCAGCATGGATTCCTGCGTGCCAACGCACTCCAACACGGAATCAGCGCCGATTCCCTTTGTTAAATCTTTAATACGCGCAATGCCTTCGTCACCGCGTTCGGTCACGACGTCGGTCGCGCCGAATTCGCGTGCCAGTTTCTGCCGCGATGCATGACGACTCATGGCGATAATCCGTTCAGCACCCATCTGCTTGGCTGAAAGCACAGCAAGCAGCCCGACTGCGCCGTCACCGACAACTACAGCCGTTTTGCCGGGCCTTACATTGGCGGCGTCCGCGGCAAACCAACCGGTACCCAAAACGTCGGAGACCGCGAGCAAGCTTGGGATCAGTTCTTTTGATGGATGCTCGCGTGTTGGGACCAACGTGCCGTCCGCAAGAGGAACGCGCAACAGGGGAGCCTGCGCGGCGCTCATGAACTCGCGTTGCAAGCACGAGGACTGATAGCCGTCCTTGCAGATGACGCAAGTGTTATCAGAGGTAGCAAACGAGCCGACCACGAACTGGCCAAGCTTGATGTTCCTGACTTCTTTACCGACCTCTTCCACGACGCCGCAGTACTCGTGACCCATAGGAGTCGGCTTTTCCAGCTTGGCGATGCCGCGATACGGCCATAAGTCCGAACCGCAGATACAGGTGGCCGAGAGGCGAAGAATGGCATCGGTCGGATAAGTGATTTTGGGGTCCGGTCGATCCTCGAACCGAATGTCGCGAGGAGCGTACATCATAGTTCCTTGCATTTGTAGTCTCCTTTTCAGATTCCGTTCCGGAGCGCCATCACACGACCGTCATCCCGCCGTCGACCGTGAGGGCGTGACCCACCACGTAGCTCGCTCCGGGACTGCAAAGCCACAGCACCGCCGATGCAATCTCTTGGGGCTTTCCCGCACGGGCGATCGGAACATGCTTGGCTATGTCCTCGTAAGCCTGTTCGTCACCGGCAACTACATCGCGGGCCACCTGAGTGTCGATCAAGCCGGGATTAACTGCGTTCACGCGAATGCCGTGCTTGATGTATTCGAGAGCGGCCGTCCGCGTCAGGCCAACGACGCCATGCTTCGACGCGATGTAGGAACCGATACCGGGGTTACCGGTCAACGCGCCGACAGATGCATTGTTGACAATTGTGCCGCTGCCCCGGTGTTGCATTTGCCGCAGTTCGCACTTCATACAGCTCCATACGCCGCGCAAGTTGATCCCGATCACGCGGTCCCAGTCTTCGCGGGTGCTGTCCGCAGTCGGGGCGATACGGGCCATAACGCCTGCATTGTTGAACGCGGCGTCGAGCCGGCCAAATTCGGCAGCCGTGCGTTCCACCATTGCTGCCACTTGTGCGTCGTCGCTCACGTCGCATCTGACAGCGATTGCCTTGTGACCGGCAGCGGTAAGCTTTTGTGCTTCCGCGTTGACCAACTCCTCTCTGACGTCGGCCAGCACGACAGCCGCGCCAGCCTCAGCGAATGCCTGCGCAGTTGCGAGGCCCATGCCGGACGAGGCTCCGGTTACAAGCGCCACTTTGCCGGTGAAATCTAATGTATTCTTACTCATCGTTTATACCTGTCCTGTTTGCTATGTCTTGCCTTCCAAGCCGTACTCATAACAGCCTGCGCTGCTTGGCGCGGGTATAGGCGCCATGTGCGACCCATCGCGAGGACGAGTTCTGGCTGCCGCAGGTTGCCCTAATCGCTTACTGGACTCTTAGCCAGTAGGTAGATCGCCACTCGCCCGGAGAGGTCCTTCCCACTTGTGAAAGGCTCGGATAAAAGAGTTGGGATCCTCATATCCAAGCAGATATGCTGTTTCGTTCAATTCGAGCGAGGGCTGCCGCAAATAGTGCTGCGCCATCTCGTGGCGCGCCTCTTCCATTAATGCGTGAAACGTAGCTCCTTCTTCAAGCAGCTTCCGCTGCAACGTACGGGCGCTCATGTGCAACTCCAGCGCCACGTCTTCCAGTCGCGGCCGCTGCCCCGCAAGTGAGCGCTTCAAGATCCCCTTCGCCTGCTCTTTTAGAGACCTGTTCGTCAGATACCGCGTCAGTTCGGCTTCCAATTGTGGAGCGATTACTTCCAGGAGATCCGCGTTATGCGTTATGAAAGGCTGGTCAAGGTCTTCTACTCGGAAAAAAAGCCGATTGTGCCGCGCCCCGAACTTCACGGGACACGCAAAGAAATTCTCATACGGCTGTTTATTTGCGATCGGCCGGCGTAACTCCACGCGCAATGGACGAATACTGTGACCGATTCCACGGCGGCCGATCGTCACCGTCCACGCAAAGCAAGCATCAATCCAGATGGGCGAATCTGGAACCTCCGCCAAAACCCACAAAAATTCAACTGCAAACTCTCTATCGCGCTCAAACAGCCGTATCTGTTGCGGTGAAGTCAGCCTTTTATATCGTGCGACGCGATTCAGGGCGTCACGAAACGAGCGAGTGAACAAGGCCGCGATAGCGATAGGGCTGTAGTTCTCAGGCCGCTCCTCGGAACCCAGCCTTAAACCGATTGCCGGATCACCGCTAACCTCGGCAATAGCATCGTACAGAGCGCGCATTTCCTCAGTCGTGAGCCAGATACGGATCTGCTGAAAGAGCTCGGATGGCAACCCCGCAAGCCTCAACACGGCATTTGTTGAAATGCCCATGCTCTCAAGCTGCCGCCCCATCACTGAAAGAACTCGAAAACGATCTGCCATTTGTACAACAAGAATTGGGGACGATCCGTGCTCTCTTGCCGTCCTCTGAACTCAGTCTAGCCGCGAGCGGAGGGGTCCGTCACTCGCAGAAGCCGCCGAATAGCTAGCAAAAGACGCCAACCGAAAGTAGTGTATTCGGCAAGCAAATTGTTGATGTCAGGAGGTCCTGCGGAATTAGGAAGAAGTGTGTTTGCGGTACGTTCGCGCGGGGTTTGACCTTCCAGATGGTAGCTCGTTTCCGCCGGCGGTGCGGTCGCGCACAGTTAATTCGATTGGTGCGGATGAGAGGACTTGAACCTCCACGTCCTTTCGAACACTAGAACCTGAATCTAGTCCTACACTGTTAGGTGCCGTTGCAATTGCGGTACGCCGGCCAGAATTTTGCGCGCGCGGCGGAAAATGCTACGGCGGTGATATCGCGATTTGTAATGGGCTCCATCTGAGCCAAATTCGCCGCCAGAATCTGGAGCTCCGCCTGCGCCACCGTGGCGTCTGGCTTCAATCGCCCCATCATGAGCAGCCAACGGCTGCGACGCTGGTTGAAAAGTGCCTTGAATTGCGGCCAAAACACCGGAAGCGAGTTCATCGTAATCCAGATTTGCGGAGGAGCGCTCCAGTTCAAATTTGCGCCACGGTATCGTTTTGGGACTACGCCGACGACGATCACAGGATGATTGTCGAGGACCAGAGTTTTGCCGATGAGACCCGGCTTGCCGCCGAACCGCTCGCGCCATAAACTCTCGCTGATCAATGCCACCGGCAACGAAGAATTGATGTCTTCCGGCTCAAAGTCTCTTCCTGCTACGGGAGCGAGATCGAGCATTGAGAAATAGTTCGTGCTCACCGGTTCGCCGGGGATTCGTTCCGTATGGCTGCCTATCGTCAGATCGAAGGGCAGCCGGACGTAGGCCGAAAGCTGCTCGAATGACTTCGCGTGCTGGGCAAAGTATTCGTAGTCCAAGTACGAAGTGGAAATGTACTTTGAAGTCTTCTTATTGAAATTAAAGAGAGCCGCGAGGTGATTGGGCCGCGGCAAGGGCAATGGCCGAAGCAGGGCGTTGTTTATGACACTAAAGATTGCCGTGTTGGCTCCGATGCCGAGCGCCAGCGTCAGGACGGCAGCTACGGTAAAGCCCGGATTCCGCAGCAGCGTTCGTGACGCGTATCGCACGTCGTGACGAAGAATCTGCCACCAAGCCTTATAACCGAAGTCATTGGCCTTGGCGCGGCATTTGAACATTCGTACCATGGTTACGTCTCCAGGGGACAGGATTTCATGATCACGAACGGAGGTAAAACGGCATGAATCGTCCCAGATCAGGTCTGCCCGCTCTTCTCATTTTGAGCTTCTCAGCTTTCGGCATTAGCTTTTCGGCTCAGAACAAATCGGCACGCACGGGAGACTCGTCAAGCTCTGTCACAATTCGAGCGAATGTCCAATAGGTTCTTGTTCCGGTTGTGGTCACAGACAAAAAGGGGCACAACGTCACTGATCTAAAGGCTTCCGACTTCCGGGTCTTCGAGGATGGAACCCCCGAAAGGATCGTCGCGTTTAGTGCCGCTCCCGATTCCATGGTTCTGCGGGCAGATGGAACAACCATTACGCATACAGAAAGTGGCATACCACCCGGTCTTGAACGGAATGCGAATAGCGATCCTCCACGAAGAACATATCTCGTCTGCATAGACACGCTGCATTCCAGCTTTGCCAATTTTGCACGCGTTCGGGAAGCGCTTCGGAAATTCTTCGAGCAGGAAAAACGCGCCGACTCGCAATATGCTCTTATTGCGGTCGGACGGCAGACTCAGGTCATTCAGGACTCGACTCGCGATCCCGCGACGATTCTTGCAGCGATTGCAGGTAAGAATTTCATGAAGACAATTAATGAAACTGAGAGCGCGAATATGGCCGACGATGTTCAGCAGTTCACGTACTTCATGCGTGATTATTACTGCACGCATTGCGCTTGTGAAGCATTCAACACGCCGGACTCCCCCGGTTGCGCTGACGCCCAAGCCAGGCTTCAGGGGTATCTGCTCAGATCTGGCGAGAGGACGAGAATCCTTGACCAGAACTTCTACCACGCCTTGCGCCAAGTTGTTGCGGGAATCGGAAGGATGCCGACGGCTCGCACAGTAGTTTTTATTTCCGACGGCTTTAATCGATTTCCAGGGCGGGAACTCTACAGCGTAATGAGTGGCTTCGCGCCAAAGGATCATCGATTTGAATCTAACCCTCGAGACACGAATGATTATCTACAGAATGTATTGAGGATCGCGATCAACGAGAATGTTCGTTTCTACACGATCGACTCGCGAGGGCTATACACAGGTGCCTCGCTCGGCGGGGGCACATTCGACGCCAGCACGGACCAAGGCGCCTACATTCTTCAGAGTGTCGATCGCAATCAAATGGTTGTTGCGCGTGAAAATACAGATGGTTTGTCCGAGTTGGCTCGTGAAACGGGCGGACTGTTCTTCGAAAACAACAACGATTTGCTGAAAGGAATTCGAAAGGCTTTCGCGGACGGCCGCGAACATTACGTACTGGCCTATGTGCCATCGAACAAGAGCCTGGATGGCACGTATCGAAAAATTATGGTTGAAGTGAAAGACCGCCATCTTCAAGTGCATGCGAAGCCCGGCTATTGGGCGACGAAAGATTGAGTGACCTCATTATCTCGCCCATGCAGTCGTTGCCGCCTTTCGAGCCTCCGATAACGATCGAGATTGCTCGCATTTGACCGCTGTAGCTCCTTATAAAAAGCACTATCGGGATGTGCTCATCCGTGACGGCCGGTGTAAAGTACTGGATTGCAGAAGAACCTCTCTGGCATCGATTCCCAAAACTGCTAAGAAGCATTCGACAAGGCTGGCGCAAGCTTTCGAACTGTCCGGGCTCTCTTCTCGTTCGAGGGCATTTCGTAAGACAAAGATGTCTACAACGCTGGCATGTGAGTAGAACGCGTTCATAAGCGCTTTTAGGCGCTCAATTTCACATTGCCGGACTAACTCGGCCCCTGGGCCGTACTCATCCATCCGCCATATGGCATTCTCGCTATCTATCTCTTCTGCATTAAACATGTTCGTCTCCCAATTGCCGATCACGAGCATGTTCTCGAAAATAGGTCACGTAAAATCGCGAATCCAGCAGCCGTTATCAACAGCCTGCATGTCTAACTGTTGTGCCCCAGCGGCTGTGAAGTCCTCCAATAGTCAAATGGAGCGCGTGAACGTGATTGCGCCTCCTTTAGCAAACCTTCGAAATCTTTCTCCCCAAAATCCCTTCGCACGGCTTCCCATTCGTCAGTTTCTTTCGATCCGAAGTATTGCTCGCCAGCGTAGTCATCGGGTTGCCAAATGTGGCGCGAGCGACCCAGAACGGAGGCAGGCAGCACTTTGTTGCCGCAAATCTTCTCTATGGTCTCTTCCGACAGCTCGTAGCCAACATAATCTATCCCCGTGTGACGCCTCATGGCCGCCTCGCAAAGGGCGATTAGATGCTTGATGTGATACCGGGAACGCCAGTAGTTCCAATGCTGGAATTCCCACAGCTCATACGTTTCGAATTGAATCCCATCATTCGTTGTGAGATGAAGTTTTATTACAATGCCGATCGGCTCTTCGCGCCACTGGTGGGGATCTTGGCGCGCTTTCTCGAAATCGGCATTAATTCGACGAATAAAAATGACGTGCGGTCGCAGTCCCTGAGCGTTGTACTCGATGATGCGCCCGAAGGCGTAGCGTTGATTCTTGTACCATCTGACATCGGAGTGGACGCTCGTCATGTATTCACTGGAGCCGCTCAACCAGCCGCGTTCGATGTGAAAGAGTTCTGAAATATAACGGATCGCATCCGTCGTTAGAAGGTCTAAGAGAGCATCGCCGTTTGAAAGTGTAGAAAGCCGAAAGCCATACTCTTTCAGGACGCTGACTATCCCAGGCATGTCGATGTGATGAGCTTCGAATAGATAGAAGAAGCGTTCCCGGATGGTCCGCAAAACGGCCGAAGTTTCGTTGAGCGTCGATTCCGCGACTCCGTCGAGGATCATCCCAATGACAGCTTGAGCTGAGGCTCCTAGCGACTCGGCTTGGCAGTCGATGAAATGCCGCGTGGACGGTTTCAGGCGGATTGAAGTTGGGGGACGCGGTTCGGGCGGAGGGAGCGTCGAGCGTGCAGTTTCGGTTCCCCGTATGACCAGCTTCTGAATTAATGCTTCAAAATTGAGGTTCAATGACCCGTTCGTCCTTGTAGTCATTATGACTATAGTTTCGTAGTCAAGTCAACAGCCTGACTGTCAGCCTGGGGCGAAGACAGAGCAAATCTGGTAGGCTTCGCGCATGCGCCATTGCACCGTTTCCGATCAGGATGGCGAACGCCACAGCATCGAAACAGACGCGATCAGCCTTTTCGACGCTGCTTACAAGGCGCAGCGGCAATGGTGCATGCTCTGGCGGTTTCGCCGAGATGCCTTGATTGAGGTCCGCGCCGGGAAAGGATTGCTGGCGTGTGCGGCAAGACCGGTTCAGGCTAATGGGCAAACGGCCCCAGCCGAAGGCTGTGGAGAGCATCTTGAAACAAGAGTCACTTCGGCTCACAAGCGTTCTCCATTCCCGAGCTGGTATTTGTGCTCTTCGCCGAACTGCTTTCGGGACCTGGCGGACACCAGGGGCAAGGTCACACGGTGGAAGGACGAATAAGACGGCGAGAGGCCCCACAGCAACCTGGGCTAACGCACGCCCAACGAGTTTGCAACATACTGAAATCTTCAGATATGACTGGCTGAGCAGAACCCTCGGTGAACACCCAAAAGCGGCCATCGGTGATCACCTGAAAACCGGCCAATGAGGCTGGTCCAGGACATTGAATCCGTCGCAGGGAATACCCTGCGTCAACGTGAGCAATGTCTTGATCGAAGACAAAAAGCAGCAAGTGATTGCATTGGGTCGGCTTGGCTGGTCGCTGCGGCGC
>JBAUZG010000274.1:0-30811 GCA_049585195.1 Bryobacteraceae bacterium
ACAGAAAGCGGCGGTATCGGCAAGGAGATTCGAAAATGCCTTTCGTCTCTGAACGGCAAAGATCCATTCGATCGCCTTTCTCCGGAAGCACGCGTCAGCGTTCTCAAAGCTTACGAAGAATCTGCGCCTCAAAATTTCGCCCTATTCCGCGATTGCGTCTACGAATCCTACTACACGCAACCCAGCGTGTGGCGCCTCATCGGATATGAGCTCTATCCCACCGACCACCCCGGCCCTCATATGAAGCCTTTCGACGAGAACGTTCTTACCGAAATGCGGAAGCGCCCGAAATTCTATCGCGAGGTTTGACCATGGCCGACGAACCTGTAGACGTGTTAGTCATCGGCTCAGGCGCGGCCGGTGCAGCCGTAAGCAAGCGGCTCACCGACCTCGGAGCCAAGGTTATGTGCCTCGAGCAGGGCGGCTGGGTGAAGCCCACCGATTATCCTTCCACTCGCCCTAATTGGGAAATTCAACTCAAGCGCGGTCCCTTCAATTTCAGCCCGAACGTTCGAAAGCGATGGGAAGATTACCCGGTGGTTGAGACCGGCCCCAATCCCCCTGACATTTTGATGTTCAACGCGGTCGGCGGAAGCACGCACCATTGGACTGGCCATTTCCCGCGATTCCATCCCTCCGATTTCCGCGTCAAATCGCTCGATGGCGTTGCCGTCGACTGGCCGATCTCATATCGGGAACTCGAACCGTACTACGATATGAACGACCGCGAGATGGGCGTGGCCGGCATCACCGGCGATCCAGCGAATCCGCCTCGCTCGAAACGGCCGACAGCGCCTCTCCCGCTCGGAACTCTCGGCGAGACCATCGGACGCGGATTCGACAAGCTTGGCTGGTATTGGTGGGTGTCGGACAATGCCATCATTTCCCAAAACTACCAAGGTCGGCCGGCTTGCGAACTGCACGGCAAGTGCATGTTCGGCTGTCCCATCGGCGCCAAGGCGTCCACCGATGTCACTTACTGGAGAAAGGCAATTCGAAAAGGCGCAGTGGTTAAGCCGTGGTCGCGCGTGCGTGAAATCACGGTCGGGAAGAATGGCTTGGCTCGCGGCGCTGTCTATTATGACCGCCAGGGCAACCTGCACGAACAGCTCGCCAAAATCGTTGTGCTTTGCGCTAACGGCGTCGGCACGCCGCGCCTGCTGCTTAATTCGAAATCGAAACTGTTTCGTGACGGCCTGGCAAATTCATCGGGACTGGTGGGAGCTAATTTTATGCTGCACCCGTTCCGGTTTCTCGAAGGAGTTTTCGAAGCTCCGATGGATGGCCACATTGGCCCCTTCGGAATCCCCGCCTTCAGCCAGCAGTTTTACGAAACGGACCTGAATCGCGGCTTTATACGCGGCTATTCGTTTCTGCTCGAGCGCTCCTTCGGTCCGTTGCACCACGCCTGGGGCGGCTTCGTGCAGAAGCCGGTGCCGTGGGGCAGGACCCACCACCAGATCATGCGCCAAAGGTTTCCGCATATCATCCGGGTCACCGTAATGGGCGAGGACTTGCCCGACGCAAAGAACCGTGTCGAACTCGACCCGGAGAAGAAGGACTCGAGCGGCATTCCCGCTCCGCGCGTCGTTTACGCATATAGCGAGAACAGCTTAAAGATGTTGGATCACGGCTACCGTATGGGGAAGCAGGCGCTTGAGGCTGCGGGCGCTGTAGAAATTCTCGACAGCGGCATCATCCAGCCCGCCTTTCATCTGTTGGGGACGGCGCGCATGGGAGACGATCCGAAAACCTCCGTCGTCAACAAGTGGCATCAATCGCATGATGTGAAAAACCTCTTCATCATCGACGGAAGCTCGTTTGCCACCAGCGCCGCAGTCAACCCAACTTCCACTATCGGCGCCCTCGCGCTTCGCGCTGCCGATGGAATTTGGGCCCAACGCCAAAGTTTTGACTTCGCGTAACCTCCAGGGCAAATGTATCACCCGCGGTGGGGCCCACATCGCGATCCGCTCGACGGCCAATATCGCCCGCTGGCCTTCCCGAAACAGACCGTGTGTCGATAAGTAGTAGACGATTACTATGAGGAAGCGTAAACGTACCGTATTCCCTCTATGCGCGCCCTTATCGTAGATGACGAACCAGTGGCTCGCAGGGTTCTCCGCGAAGAACTCGAGCTTATCGACTCCATCGAGGTAGTGGGCGAGGCCGACGACGGAGAGACTGCGCTCTCGAAGATTTCTTCCGTTAAGCCCGATGTCGTCTTCCTTGATATCCAAATGCCGGGAATGAGCGGTTTCGAACTTTTGGATCATCTTGGCCAAGGACACCTGCCGGCCGTCATCATGGTGACCGCCTACGATCAGCATGCCATCCAGGCATTCGAGGCCGGAGCAGTGGATTATCTGCTCAAGCCGATCGGCCAGCAGCGCCTCGTGCAGGCAGTCGAACGCGCTCGGAGGATCGCTCAGAACCCGTTGCAGGCCGCGGAGAATCTGGCGCATTTACAAGAAATCGTTCCCGGAGCTACCCTCACCCCGCACAAAATCCGCAAGATTGTCGGCAAGCTGGGCGAAGACTTCTTTCTTCTAAATCCCGAGGAAGTGCTGGCCTTCCAAGCAGAGGGAGATATTACATGGATCATCACCCAAAGGCAACGCTATGCGGCTACACAGAACCTGAAGTCGATTGAAGTGCGGCTGCGGAACACCGCGTTTCGAAGGATTCACCGGAACGCGCTCGTGAACGTCGAGCAAATTCGAAAAATGAGCATGATCACCAGCCAGCGCTGGCTCATCACCCTCAACAACGGGCAAGAATTCGTCGTCAGCAAGCGCCAGGCCAGGAACGTGCGCGATCTGCTTGACGGCTGATTCGATGCGGCGCCGCACATCCTAAAAATGGAAGCCGATCGTCCCCGTCACCGTTCGGGGTGAAACGTAGTGGGTGCCGCTGAAAGTTGAGATGAAATTGTAAAGAGCGTATTGGTTGGTTAAATTGATGACCTCTAACCGGGCACTCCACTTGTATCTCTCGGTATGAAACAAATTGTCATCGCCAACGCCGACATCGAAGAGATTACGTGACGCGATGCGGGGCGGATTGTGGTCGTCGTTTTCAGTTCCCGCCGCCGGTATTTTGACAAGGTTGGAGCCGTATTCCGACGCAGGGCAGAGATTGTCCGGACTGATCGGAGTCGTGGGGGTCGCGCGCACCGTCCCGCAGTAGAGTCCAGCCTGAAACTGTTGATCGGGAGTTATCCCGGATACGTCCACAATCGAGTCAGTGCCGAGGGGACCGTTGGCGCAATTGCCTCCCGCGCACGGCACCGGACCCGCAACCAGCCCGCTGTCGTAACGCCAGTTGAAGCTGAACCACGGCCCATTCTTCCACGGCTGGTACTGCAGGTGAGTCGTTTCGTTGAAAACCTCGTCGTGGTCGATGCGGAATACCTCGCTCCCGGTCGGAGCGGCGCCGATTCCACTCGCCTGCGGTTCGAAGAAACGCGCGGCCACGTGCGACATAACTACAAAAGCGCTCAGGCCGTGGAAGTTCGGCATACTTCCCCGGATGGCGAATCCTGGGATTTTCGAGCGGGCCCACTCGATCGGGAAAGTGATTGGCGAGTCTCCCAGCACGCTGAAGTCGTAGGCCCTATGCGTGTACTTCCAGATATACTCGCCATCGAAGACGAAATAGCGGCCAAAAGCCTGTTGTAGACCCACGTGGAATTCGTTGCGCAAGCCGGGCAGCAAGGGTGTGTTTGTTACGCAAGGGCTGATCGTCGACGACATGAGGGCATTAATCACGGGATTGCTGCACCCTATGCTCGAGAGGACCAGGTTCTCGTTGAAGGGCGTTTCCATGGTGCGCGCATACGAAATCCGCAGCACCGTGTTAGTTGGCTTGATGTTATAAGAGATTCCCACGCGAGGCTCCGCCGCTGTTATTTTGGTGATCCCGTTGTAGAGGTCGCCGCGAATCCCGAGATTGAACGTCCAGTTCTTGACCGTAATTAGATCCTGAACGTACATTGCCAATTCCCTGATATCCGCGTGACCGTTAAAAAGATAGTTCCCGCTGGTCGAAGTCGGGCAGCCATCGGAACCGGGCAGGGACGCCGATCTAGTCAAGTCGTAGCAGGCGAGCAGGGGCGAAAAATTGGGATTGGGGGAAAGCGCTCCCGTGCACGCCGACGGATCCGTTATCCCCGCGCCGGTGTAGGGACTTCCATCGCTGTTCAAGCAAACCGCGTTCAAGGTTGGGTCTACTATTCCGATCGAGTCCTTCTCTGTGAGAATTGTGTCCTGGTACGTGATTCCTGCCTTTAGATTATGGATGCCGTTTGCGTACGACAGATCGGAACGAAGCCCGAGATCCGTCAGACGGCGGTTCTGGCCAATGGTCTGGAGTTGGAGATCGGGTTGCAAGTCTGCGAAAGGATTGTCGCTCGGGTAATAGTTATATTGATCCTGCCGCGCGAAGCCGCCGAATGTGAGCACCGTATTCGGATTGAGCAGCCGCGTCCAGGTCGGCGCAATGTTAAACGTTCTGATCTTCGATCGCTGATCGGTAGGGCCCACCGGAAGGCCGTTGGGACCGATGCCTCCGTTATCGACTACCAGGCCCGACCATGCCGTGGCATTCTGAGCGTCGTACGAGTTTGGTGTCTGGAACCAGGAGCGGGTGAACTGAAAGTTCAAGCCGAGCGTGTCCGAGTCGGAGGGCTTATAGTCGACTCGATCGAACACATTCTCTTCATTACCGTGATCGTGGAAAACCTGGAACTCCGGTCCATCGAGAAACCGGCCGGTGTTCAATCCGTTTACGGAAATAAAGTTGCCCCATTTATCTCCGCCGTAAGCGAGATCGAACGCTCCGTTTGAGGTTCCAAACGTGCCGTACGAAGCGGTGAAGTCGCCATGCGGCTGCCTGACTCCCAGGCCGGAACGTGTGTTCACGACGATGATGAGGCTATCCTTGTCGCCATATTCGGCTGGTGGCGCGCCTTCGATTACCTCCATCGACTGCACGGCGTCGACCGGAATCTGGTTCGAGAAGACCTTGCTTTGCTGATCCGTGATCGGCTGACCATCTAGGGAAAATGAGTTCGACGCGTGATCGCCCAGTCCATGAAACAACCCGTTCGAGTCCGCCGCGACTCCCGGCGAGGCCAATGTTACAAGAGAGCTAAGCGATGACGATTGGCTTTCCAGAGGAAGCTTGTCGAACAATGCCCGATCGACATCCGTATGAGTAGTAGGAACGGCCTCGACCAAGTCGGTGCCGGCCTCGACGTTCACGGTGGTCGTCTCGGCGCCCAGTTTCAAGCCGATCTTCAACTCCACCGGCACCGTCGAGCGCACAGTCACGTCCTCAGCGCTGGCCTGAAACCCATTGGCTGTCGTGGTCAGATGGTAATTGTTGTAGGGAATGTTGACGAACTGGTAGTTTCCGGCGCTGTCGGTTTGCGTGGTCTGACTGTAGTGGGACACCGGATTCTGGATTACCACGGTTGCGCCGGCGACGGCCGCACCCGACGGGTCTACCACGGAACCGCGAATCGTTCCGTTTGTCTGTGCATAGCACAACGTGCCGCCCAAGCCGAGTGCAAAGCCAAGCCAGACGCAGAGTACCGAAGCGAGCTTTCTCATTCCATGATTGTGTCGCCTTGCCTCCGAAACCCTAAAGATAAATCTGACCACTGATCCAGGCGACGAGATGAGCGGGCCAATTCGAGCGGTGGGCGGCAGGCCTCAGACCTCGAGTATGCCTTCTAGTACGCTGTAGTACTCCTCACACTCGAGTTTTGATTAGCCTCTCAAAATGCGATAAAATTAACCTTCTGGCCCAACTTACATTGCATGACGCGCACCTGTCCGGTTTGCCTCGCCCGTAATTGTCACGATACCCGGCGCCGCTGGTACGACTGGTTTGCCATGATATTTCTATACTCCCCGCAGCGTTGTCATACCTGCTTTCGGCGCTCCTACCGTTGGAAGTGGAGCCCAATTCCCCGCTAGATTGTCCATTAAGTAGCTGAAAAGACATAACTTAAGTACGTTGGGTTCGTTTGTTCGTTCCCTGAATCGCGCTCCTCGCTATGTGCGGCATTGCAGGTTTCATCTCGCGCCAATCCCCTCCTGACTCGAGCCTGATCCTACGCAGGATGACGGATGCGATCGCCCACCGCGGCCCTGACGATTCCGGCTTCTACACCGACGGCCGCGCAGCTCTCGGGCACCGCCGGTTAAGCATTGTCGACTTGCTTGCAGGCCATCAGCCCATGGCGAATGAATCGGGCTCTCTCCAGATTGTCTACAACGGAGAAATCTTCAATCATGCTCAGCTTCGCCCGATGCTCGAACGTTCGGGCCATACCTACCGGACGCACTGCGACACAGAAACGATTGTGCACGCGTATGAGCAGTTTGGTCCAGAATGCCTCAGTTCGTTTCGCGGAATGTTCGCCTTTGCTATCTGGGATGCACAAAATGAACGGCTCTTCTGTGCGCGTGACCGCCTGGGAAAGAAGCCGTTCTACTATTTCTGGAACGGCGGCGTTTTCGCATTTGCGTCCGAGATCAAAGCGCTGCTCGTGCATCCCGCAATTTCAGCAGAATTCGAAAGCCAGTCGCTTCCCGAATATCTGGCGTTCGGCTACCTGAGCGGCGAAAACACATTGTTTCGCGGCATTAAGAAGCTTCAGCCTGGGCACTATCTCGCGCTCGATTTCGCACGCGACATCCCCCGGTTCGAGGTAACCGAGTATTGGGATATCCCGAGCGCGAAACCCGCGAGAGCAAGCGAAACCGACCTAATCCGCGAGACCCGCCGGCGTCTGGAAGAGACGGTTCAGCTTCGCCTGATGAGCGACGTGCCGCTTGGCATGTTTCTGAGCGGGGGAGTTGATTCAAGCGCCATTGCCGCCATAGCAAGCCGCTTGACGGGCGCTCCGATTCAGACGTTTTCGGTCGGGTACGACGACGAACGCTTCAGCGAGCTCGGGTGCGCGACGCAGGTGGCCCGCGCGATCGGCGCCAGCCATCACGAAGTGCGCATTGGCATGGATCAGTTCTTTGATGCCCTGCCGCGCTTGATTTGGCACGAAGACGAGCCGATCGCGTGGCCCTCGAGCGTCCCACTTTACTTTGTTTCAAAGCTCGCCGCCGGGCGCGTGAAAGTTGTTTTGACTGGCGAGGGAAGCGACGAACTGTTTGGCGGATATGAACGCTATCGATGGAATCTGCTCAATGTGCGGGCCGCGTCTGCCTACAAGCATCTGCCTCAATCCCTTCGAAAATCTCTACGCCGCTTCATTCAAAGGTCCAGCCTGATTCGGGCCGATTTGCGGCGAAAGCTGAGCCACACTTTTTTACTCCGCGAATCTTCCGTCGAATCCTTGTATCTGGATAACTTTTACAGCGCCTTCCCGGGCACGGGAACCGGCTACGCCAACTATCTCGGGCACTTCCAGAAGCACGCAACCGAATCGCTCCTCGCCCGGATGCTGTATGCCGATCAGAAGACGTATCTTGTTGAACTGCTGATGAAGCAAGACCAGATGAGTATGGCTGCTTCGATCGAGAGCCGCGTTCCACTGCTCGATCATGAACTGGTCGAGTTCGCATCTTCGATCCCCGATTCGCTCAAAATTCACGGCGGGGTTCAGAAATACATATTCAAGAAAGCGATCGAAGATCTCTTGCCACGCGAGATCGTCTTTCGCAAGAAGATGGGCTTCCCAACTCCGCTGCGTGCCTGGCTGCTCGACCGGAAGGCACGGCCGTTTTACGATGCCTTGTTGAATCGCTCGGGTTTTGTCGCTTCTGTGCTGGACATGGAACCGCTCGAGCAGCTTATTCAGCGCCACTTGCAGGGTCAGGAAGACGCTACCGACAGGATCTGGCGGCTTCTCACACTCGAGCTGTGGGCTGGGCTATTTATTACCGGTGCCGCTGGAGGGTGGCAAGCACTCCCTTGCGGTCGTGGCTCGGAAATGAGTCTGTTCCGCTAACTGGCTTCTTCCAACTCCGGCTCGGCGCGGTGCCGCTCGATAGCAGCCATGAGAGTGTCATAGTCGCAGTTATCGTTGTGGCGGATGCCGTTCAGAAATATGGTCGGAGTCCCAAAAACACCGTTCTGCACGCCCGTTCTGAAATCCTCGCGGAGGCGCTCGAGGTATTTTTCGGTTTTGAGATCCTTTTTGAACTTATCTGTGTCCAGTGACAATCGCTTACTATACCCGACCAGGTCCTTGAATTCGAGGGCCTGCTGGTTTTGAAACAACAAGTCATGCATTTCCCAAAATCGCCCTTGTGCGCCGGCCGATTCGGCTGCCTGGGCGGCCAGCTCCGCATGGGGATGAATTCGCGAATAGGGGAACTGCCGGAAGACAAATCGCAGCGCTTCGCCCATCTCCGCTTCAATCCGCTTGATTACCCAATACGCTTCCCCGCATCCGGGACATTCGTAATCTCCAAATTCAACGAGAGTTATTTCCGGATCGCTGCCGCCCCGGATGTGATCGTCCTCCCGCAAGGGAAGCAACTCAAGGCCAGCGCTACTTGTGTCGTTATCAGCCATGCAGAAATTCGATTTACCCCGCAGTCGTTAAGATTCGTCCCGGGCCAAAACCGATTCACCAGAAAAATGTTGCATGAAAAAGCGGCTAATTGCCCACGAGTCTCGAGTATAAGCTGCGCGCTTTCGCCACGTCGGTAGTACCCTTCACTATCGCCCGTCCGTCGGGGAAAAAAGTGAGTTGATAGCCCGGCAAAATCATCCTCAACGCAAATTCATTGAATCGAACATCGCCTAAATTCTGCAAACGCTTGGCAAGGACAGGAAGATCGAGCGGCCTGGCAGTCTCGTGAATCTGGACGGCGTTCCGTCCACACAGGCTCACGGGAATCCGCCGGCGTCCGTCCAGGTACCGGAACTCGCGCTTCGCGCAGACCGGGCAGTGTTGATCCCTTGCCGTCGCTTCGACGCGTCGGACCTCGCCATCCCAGATGTCGATGGTCTGGATAAAGGAACGGAAATTGTCCCATCCCACCAGCAGCCTCAAACCCAAGGCAACCTGCCACGCCGCGACTGCCGCCGTCACCGGGCTGAGTACTCCGTTCACGTCGCACGTGGGTTGCGCGCCCGAAGGAGGTTCGGGGTAAATGCAAGCGAAGCACGGACCGCGCGGCGGCGCAACGGGCATCACAATCCCATAGCTAGCAACCGCCGCGCCATAGATCCAGGGCACCGAGAGCTTCACACTGATATCGTTTAGTAGGTAGCGGGTCTCGAAGTTATCGGTGCCGTCTAGAATGAGCCCGCATCCGGACAACAGTTCTTCGGCATTTGAAGGAGTGAGGTCAGCGACGCATGGAGCCAGGTCGATTTCACTGTTCAGCTCGTGTAAGCGGCGCGCGGCGGCAATGGCCTTCGGAGTTTCGGCTTTCGCATCTCCCTCGCTGTATAGCCATTGCCGTTGCAGATTGGAGATGTCGACGTAATCGCGGTCGATAAGCCGCAAATAGCCTACCCCAGCACGTGCCAGCGATTCTGCCTGAAAACTTCCGAGAGCGCCGCAACCAACGATTGCAACACGAGCGTCACAAATTTTTTGCTGGCCCGCTTCGCCTATTTGTGGAAAGAGGATTTGCCGGGAATAACGCTCACGTTCGCCCGGTGTCATACAGTTCGATGGTAGCAGTGAATCATCGGTGCTCTTTCCGGCGCGGAAAGTTCGCAAAACCACTCCCTGGCGGCCGCCGCTCGGTAATGCTTCTGATGCTCTGCTGCTTATTCGCCCCGCTGCTCGTCCGCTCGCAAACCGGGATAGATCCCGAATTTGAAGGAAAACCAATTACAAGGATTGTCTTCTCGCCATCCGCGCAACCATATCCTCTGGATCACCTTTTGGATCTCCTGCCGTTCAAAGTTGGCGCTGTCTTCCACGCGCGCGAATTGCCCGAAGCCATCCAGAATCTGTTCTCAACCGGCCGCTATGCCGACATCGCCGTCGATGGAACAGCGCTGGACCAGGGCGTGATGCTCCGGTTTGTGACCAAGCGCGCCTATTTTGTCGGACAGGTCCAAATCAACGGCGTGAAAGAACCACCCAACCACGGCCAGCTTCTGAGTGCGACGAAACTCGTTCTGGGTCAACCGTTCGAGGAGCAGGAACAAAGCCGCGCCATCGAAGCACTGCGAGTTTTGCTCCGCGGCAATGGCTTCTACAACGCGTCGATTCATGCCAGCACTACCTATGACAACCGGTACGAGCAGGCCAATGTACGCTTTGATATTGAAACGGCCGCCCGCGCTCTGTTTGAGTCGCCGGCCATTGAAGGCCGACCGGAGCTTCCGGTAGAAGACATCGTGAAATCAGCGAAATGGAAGCGGTTGTACGGATTGCGCGGCTGGCAGCAGGTCACCGAGAGCCGCGTGCGGCAGGGCTTGGATAAGATACGGCGCAATTACGAGAAGAAGGACTTGCTGCTGGCCAGGGTGAATCTCCGGCAGCTCGACTACAATCCCGACACCAACACCGTCAAACCTATCATCTTCATTAACGGCGGCCCACGCGTGCAGATACGAATCGAAGGCGCTAAGATCGGGCACGGCAAATTGCGGCAGCTTGTCCCTGTTTATCAAGAAAGGGCGGTGGACGAAGATCTCATTTTCGAGGGCCAGAAGAACATTCTCCAGTATCTTCAGTCCGAGGGTTTTTTCGAGGCTCAAGTCACCCACTCTGATCGCAGCGAGCCGGACGTCCGGGTAATCACTTACACAATCGACAAAGGCCGCCGCCACAAGCTTGCACAGCTCGAGATATCGGGAAACAGCTATTTTCCCGATGAAATCATCCGGGAACGGCTTTATTTGACCACGGCCAGTTTTCCACGCTACCCGCACGGCCGGTACAGCGCTGCGTTGTTGCAGAGGGATGTTCAGGCTATCTCCGATCTATATACGTCGAATGGTTTTTTGAATGTGAAGATTACCGACAGTATTGCCGACGACTATCAAGGAAAGCGCAACCAACTCGCTGTCTTCATTCACATCGCGGAAGGTCCCCAAACCCTGGTTTCAAATGTTTCAATCGAAGGATTGTCAAACGCGGACGAGCGCTATGTCGCCGCCCTGCTTCGCTCCGTTCCCGGCCAACCGTTCAGCGAGGAGAACGTCGCAGTCGACCGCGATGACGTTCTGAATTATCTGTATGACGACGGCTACCTGAATGCCACCTTCGACTATGAATCGTCACCAGCCGAACGGCCCGACCGCGTAAATTTGCACTTCATCGTTCATCAGGGGCCGCGAAAATTCGTTCGCGACGTTCTGGTGAGCGGCCTCACGACGACGAAGCCCAGGCTGGTCTTCAGCCGCATGGAACTTCACCCCAACGATCCTCTGTCGCTTTCAAAAGATACGGACACGGAACGAAGGCTTTACGATTTAGGCATTTTCGCCCGTGTCGATACTGCCATGCAGAACCCCGACGGAAATGAAACGAGAAAATATGTTCTGTACGAGCTCGAGGAAGCGCGCCGGTACTCGATCCGCGTGGGCGTAGGAGCTGAATTTGGGCGCCTGGGCGGTGGCTATACGCTCGACGATCCCGCGGGTGCCGCAGGCTTTACCCCAAGGGCCACATTGAGCGTCAGCCGCTTGAATTTCATGGGCTTGGGCCACACTGTCAATCTGCAATCGCAGGTTTCGACCATAGAACAACGAGTGGGATTAAACTACATCATTCCGCAATTCACTGGCAACCCGAAGTTGACTCTTACTCTTTCGGCGCTGTACGACAGTTCCCACGACGTACGAACGTTTTCGGCTATTCGGCGCGAAGCCTCGGTGCAGGTCACGCAGAAAATATCGAAGGCAGATTCCTTTCAATACCGGCTTACGTACCGGCGGGTGACGCAAGGCGATTTGCTAATTGATCCTCTTCTTGTTCCGTTGCTCGCCCAGCCGGATCGTCTCGGCTTGATGGGAGTCAGCTTCATCCAGGACAAGCGCGACAATCCAACCGACGCCCATCGCGGCGTGTACACAACCATCGATGCAGGTTACGCCGCAAGGTTTCTCGCTTCGCAAACCCCGTTCACCAGACTCACGTTCCGCAATTCGAGTTACTATCCGATCGGCCGCGACTGGGTTTTTGCGCGCAGCGTCTTCTTTGGCTGGAACGCGCCGTTAAAGTCAGGCGAAGAGATACCAATCGCGGAGCACTATTTCGCCGGAGGCGCCACAACCGACCGCGCTTTTCCTGAAAATCAGGCGGGCCCGCGCGACCTCGAGACAGGTTTCCCGCTCGGCGGCAACGCCGTACTGATGAACAATCTGGAACTGCGCTTTCCTCTTTTTGGCGACAACATCGGAGGCGTTCTGTTCCTCGACTCAGGAAACGTGTACAGCAGCATTCAAGACATCAGCCTCCGATTTCGGCAGGAAAATCTGCAGGATTTCGATTACATGGTGCAGAGTGCGGGATTCGGCATCCGCTATCGCACTCCGATTGGGCCGGTTCGCGTCGACTTTTCGCTAAGTCCAAACTCTCCTCGCTTTATCGGCTTGCAAGGAACATTGTCCGAGTTCTTGAACCCTGTAATAGAGCCGACTCTGCCGCGTGTGACGCAGCGCATCAACGTGTTTCAGTTTCACTTTTCTTTAGGACAGGCGTTCTGAATGAGATTCGCCGTTCTAGTTGCCACGCTGCTCTTCAGTCTTCAGGCGGAGATCCTCGACCGGATCGCGATCGTCGTCGACCACGCCGTTATTACTGAAGCGCAACTTGACGAGGAACTGCGTGTAACGGCATTCCTGAATCACGAACCCATAAAGCGTGATCGCGATTCGAAAAAAGCGGCCGCGGACCGGCTGATCGAGCAGGACCTCGTACGGCGGGAGATGCAGCTTACTCAATACGCCTCGCCGTCTGCGTCGGATGTCGACCGGCTTTACGCGGAAATCGAAAAGCAGTATGGAGGAAAGGAAGCCATGACACGCGCGCTGCCCGAGTATCAACTGACGGAGCCAATTCTGAAGGAGCACCTGCGTTTCCAGTTGACCACCCTCCGGTTCATCGATTTCCGCTTTCGTCCTGATGTTGAAATTTCCGAACAGGACATTCGCGACTATTACAACCGGGAGCTCAAAAAGTGGCGCCAATCGCACACCGGCACGCCGCCCACCCTCGAGGAGAGCCGCGCAAGGATCGACAAATCGCTCTCGGATGAACGCGCCCAGGACGCGCTCTCCGCCTGGATTGACCAAACAAGGAGGAGCGCGAACATCGTCTTTTTGGACAAGGAGCTTGAATAGCAATGACGCGCCGGCGCTCGTTTCTCGTAGGCGGAATAGTCCTGCTTGCCTTGCTCGCCGCCTGCGCGGGATTGGGCGTGTTTCTGCTGCAATCCAACTGGCTCAACAATCAGCTTCGTACTCGCATCGTATCGAGCCTCGAAAACGCGACTGGCGGAACGGTGGATTTCGAGTCGTTGCATTACGACTGGCGCACCTTGACGGTTTCGATCCATAACCTCGCCATCCACGGGACGGAACCAGCCGCAGGTCCGGCGCTCTTCCGCGCCAAAGACATTCAGGTCGGGTTCAGAATCGTTTCCCTTCTGAAGAGAGATATCGACCTCGCCCGGGTTTTCGTCGATCAGCCGAGTATCTACGTGCTGGTAAGGCCCGACGGAACAACGAACGTTCCAGCGCCGCGCGCTCGAAATCGAGCTGGGCTTGACATCCACCTACTCTCTCTTGCTGTCAGGAGTTTCGAGATTCACGATGGTGGGGCCGAGTTTGATCACAAGAGATATCGCTTCGACCTGGATGGTCAACATTTTCGCGCAGATCTGCGGTATGGCGCGCGCGAAGCGATGTATCTGGGACATATGGCTTCCGAACAAGTGCGGATCAACTCTCCTTACTCCGTGCCGGTGCTCGCAAGTGTCAAAACAGATTTGCGGTTTGGGCGAGATCACATCGGGTTCGAGAATTTTTCCATCGCCGCCGGGTCAACCAGTCTGAACGGTTCGGCTAGCGTGGACCACTTCGTCAGTCCGGTTGAAACCGTGCGTCTTCGGGCGAGCGTGGACGTCCAGCAGATCTTTACGTTGTTCAAGATTTATAAAATGCGGTCGGGCCGCGCGGAACTCACGGGCGACGGAATGTATCAGGACGGAGTTTATAGCTTTACGGGAAATATTGATGCGCGGCAGGTTGAATATCGTTCGGGCGGTTTCGTCATCGCGGGCGCCAGGCTCCAATCCCCCGTCGTGCTTCATAATGATGCGCTCTCGCTGACGAATTTGCGGGTGAACGCTCTCGGAGCCAGCACCATAGGCAAAGCCGAGATCGAAAAATATCGTGATGTGCGCTGGGACGGCTCAGTAAGCGGCTTGGGTGTGCGCGAAGTGGGTAGGTTCCTGACCGATCGCCCCATCGACTGGGACGGGGTCGTTTCCGGTTCCTTTTCCATTAACGGGCGGTTGGGCGAACATCTGCATGATTTCGTCGTGAGAACGAATGCTGCGATTGCGCCGGGTTCGAAAGGGATTCCGGTTAGCGGCAATGCGCGGCTCACATATAACCAGCGCGAAAACACAGTCGAGATCGAACGTTCTCATATTGACCTGCCGGACACCTTCGTAGAGGTTTCAGGAGTCCTGGGGCGGCGCCTCGCGGTGAATCTAGAGAGCTCGAATCTAACTGACGCAGAACCCGCATTGGCTCTTCTTAGTGTCAATGGCCGGCCTATTTCCATGCCGGTTCGTCTCGACCACGGGCGCGTCCATTTCAGCGGCTCGGTCGAAGGCCCTCTCGGCGCTCCTCTGATAGCAGGACAAATGACAGCAAATCGCGTGCGCTACCACGGTTTTCTGTTCAACACAGTTAGCTCCGATTTCCGGACCAGCGCGCAACAACTCACTCTCGAAAGTCTGAAAATTCAGCAGGAAACGCTTCAAGCCTCGATCGCAGGGCAAGTAAGTCTTACGAACTGGCACATCGAACCGGCTTCGCCCATGCGTTTGTCGCTCGAAGCGAAAGGAGCCGATCTTCGAGCTCTACGTGCCGAATTAAGCCTCCCGGGCTTGCCCATCACACAGGGCGAAGCGGCTCTGTCGGCGAAACTCGATGGCACGCTCGCCAACCCCCAAGGCACCGTGAAACTGAGTGCTGCGAATCTTCGACTGAAAGGGCAAGCGATTGGCGCTCTTGATGCGAATGTCACGCTCGAGCAAGACAGGCTAATCATAGAGCACGCTGCAATCAGGGACTCTCAATCGACGCTCACGTTTCATGGGAGTTATCAGCGCACCCGAAGCGACTGGATGGAAGGACGACTCGATCTTCAAGCCGAAACGCCGGGCTTTCCGCTCGAGGACCTCGCTGCAGTTCGCGCTTGGGAGCCTGGATTACGAGGCCACCTCGACACGCATGTTCACATCTCCGGGCGAGTCGGCAACGGCGCCTTCGCGGCCGAAAACGTCAATGGAGATTTTCGCCTGACTGACGTCGCTATCGGCAAGACTCCTTATGGCGGTCTGACGGCCACGGCAAAGACAGAAAACGGCAAGTTAATCGCCGGGTTGAATGGAAGCTTGCGGGACAGCCGCTTCTCGGGAAGCGCAGACATCGAACTTTCAGACAGCTACGCGGCCAATGCGAAAATTGAAATTTCGCCGATCAGACTTTCAAGCGTGCAGGCGATGTTTCCTGTGCTTCAGAGCAAGCGTCTGCCCTTCGACGGGGCGGTCCAGGGAACGGCGTCTCTGGCGGGACCGCTGGCCGACCCGGCCCGGTTCACGGGTGTTATTCGCGTCGAGAGACTCGAAGTCTCTCCTGCGGTTGGCTCGCGCACAGACTTGGATTCGGCCGCCTTGGACGAAATTACAGTTCGCAACGCCGAGCCGATTGTGATTTCTTTCAGAAATCGCCAAGCGGCGATTCAGAGTTTCAGGGTGACTGCCAAAAACACCCAGTTTGAGGTAGGCGGCCGGTTCGGACTAACCGGTGATTTACCGCTCGATCTCAAAGTGAACGGGAATCTGAATCTCAGAGTGCTCGAAACATTCGATTCCAATCTCCAGTCGACCGGGGCATCGAGCATCAACGCCGCCGTCACGGGTTCTGTTCGCGATCCCTCCGTCAATGGCGAGGTGTCCATCACCAACGCATCGATCTACCGGACCGATCTCACAAACGGATTCGACCACGCAAACGGCATCATCAGGTTTGACGATAATCGCGCCACAATTCAACGGTTGACGGCCCGGAGCGGAGGGGGCCAGGTCAACATTGCCGGAGTTGCCACATTCGGCGGCGGGACCGCCGCGTTCCGGCTGAGTGCGGGCGCGAGTAATGTTCGTGTGCGCAACAGCGGAGTGAGCGTCACCTTCGATGCCAATGTCAAATACACCGGAACGCTGCAGAGCAGCATGCTAGCGGGTAACGTCACAGTTACGAAAGCCGCTTTCAATCCCAGCACCGATGTTGGCGGCTTATTCGCGGCCTATTCGTCGGCGCCGGTCATCGCTTCCCCCCAAAATAGATTCCTCCATCACGTCCAGTTGGAACTTGCGATTCAGAGTTCCGCGACACTTCAACTCACAACTTCCGTGAGCCAGGACGTTCAAGCCGAAATCGATTTGCGGGTACGCGGGACGCTGGACAAGCCGGTTGTACTCGGCAGATGTACGGTCAACCAGGGCAATATTCAATTCTTCGGCAACAAGTACAGCATCAACCGGGGCGAAGTGGATTTTTACAACCCGCTCAAACTCGAGCCTGTGCTCGATCTTGATTTACAGACACAATCGAGCGGCGTAACCGTCGACATAACGATCAGCGGAACACTCGACAAACTGAATATCAACTACCGTTCCGATCCTCCTCTCCAGCCCAACGACATCATTGCGCTTCTGGCTGTGGGCAAGACTCCAGGAACAGCCTACTCCGGTTATGCGGGCAGTCAAATCGCTCAGAACGCCACCTTCAACGTGGGCGCTAACTCAATTCTGGGGTCCGCCGTCTCTCCTGTCTCAAGCAATCTGCAGCGGTTTTTTGGCGTCACTCACTTGAAAATCGACCCGACAGTCCAGGGCATTGTGGACGTTCCGCAGGCCCGGCTGACTCTCGAACAGCAGATATCGCAGCAAGTAACGGTTACCTATGTGACCAATCTGTCCCGCACGGCCGAACAGATCTTCCGCGTCGAATATGCCTTTAGCCGGGAATATTCGGTTGTCGCCATCCGCGACGAAAACGGCTTGTTTGGAATAGATATTGTTTACAAGAAAGGATTCCAGTAAGGTGCTACGGATTGCTGGGCTGAAGCCCACCCTCCGAGTCTCGGACGCAAAATAGAAATATGCAAAGCTTTTCTGGCGCATGGTCTTGGAATCGGCGACAATTCGTTTCAGCTCTTGTCGGAGGCAGCGCGCTCGCGCGGCATGCCACTGCGCGTGCTGCTCGCACGTCGATTCCCGATCGAATATTCATCAAGGCCGAACCGTTCCCAATGACGCAGGTGCGATTGCTCGACGGACCGTTCAAACTTGCGCAGGATTGGAATCGCCACTTTCTCGAAGAATTGCCGGTCGAACGCCTGGTTTTGAACTTTCAAGCGAACGCCGGATTGCCTGTTTCCGCGCAGCCGCTTGGCGGTTGGGAGCGGCCCGACTGTGAATTGCGCGGCCATTTTACTGGTCACTACTTGTCCGGATGCTCGCTCATGTACTCGAGCACCGGCAGCGCGGCTATAAAGGCCAAAGTAGATGAGACCGTGTCTGAGCTGGCCGCGTGTCAGAGCAAACTTGGCGGAGGGTATCTTAGCGCCTTCCCTGTGAGCTATTTTGAGCGCCTGCGGGACGGCCAAAAAGTGTGGGCTCCATTTTATACGGTGCACAAGATCATGGCTGGGCTCCTCGATGCCTATCTCCACTGTGGCAACCGGCGGGCGCTCGATACAGCCGAGCGGATGGCGGAATGGACCGACAAGTGGACCGCTCAGTTCGGCGAACCCGTGATGCAACAGATTCTCAAGACCGAGTTTGGCGGCATGAGCGAGGTTCTCTACAATTTGCATGCGGTCACGGGCGATGAGCGGTATCGCGTGACAGCCGATCGCTTTTCGAAGAAGAGCTTTGTCGACCCGCTCGCGCTGCATCGCGACGAGCTCGAAGGCTTGCATGCGAACACTCATATTCCGCAAGCGATCGGAGCGGCGCGGCGATATGAACTGATAGGAGAACACCGCGATCACGAGATCGCCTCATTCTTCTGGAGCGAGGTTGCCGGCACGCGAGCCTACGTGACGGGGGGCACCGGTAACGCCGAATTCTGGCAGGTCCCGCCGGGGCAACTCGCACTGGAATTGACCAAGAGCGTCGATACGCAAGAATGCTGCTGCGTCTACAACATGCTCAAATTGACGCGGCATCTCTACACGTGGACCGCAGATCCTCGTTATTTCGACTACTACGAGCGAGTGCTGTTTAACCATCGCTTGGGCGCGATACATCCGGAAACGGGCGCAACCATGTACTATCTTTCCCTTACGCCGGGGGCTTGGAAGACGTTCTGCACGGCGTACAACTCGTTCTGGTGTTGTACGGGAACAGGCGTCGAAGAGTTTTCGAAATTGAACAACAGCATTTATTTCCGCGACGCCAAAGGGCTGTTTGTCAATTTGTTCATTCCCTCCGAACTCACGTGGCAAGAACGCGGGCTGCGCGTCATTCAAGAGACCTCGTTCCCGAATGAGCCAACGACTCGTCTGCGACTGCATCTAGTTACTCCGGCGGAATTCACTTTGCGCATACGTGTTCCTTCCTGGATAGCCGGATCAGGATCAGTAAAGCTCAACGGCAGCGCGTTGCCTTCCTTCGCCGGTGGTGGAAGTTACATTGAGCTGACTAGAACCTGGCGGGCTGGAGACATGGTGGACGTCTCATTTCCAATGGAACTGCGCGAGGAGCGCATGCCGGACGATCCCGGTCTCCGCGCGTTTTTATACGGCCCCATCGTGCTCGCCGGAACGCTCGGAGCGGACGGCCTCAGCCCCGATCTGATTACAGGACCGGCGGGACCGAAGGTAAAAGAGCATCCGATCGCGGTTCCGTTGTTAAAAACGAGTTCCGCCGTTCCACTCGCGCCATCGCATGACACGCCGCTCTCCTTCCAAGGGGCCGGGGACGGCGGGAGCATCCGTTTCGCACCGTTGAATAGCGTGTTCGATGCTCGCTATTCCGTGTACTGGCGTTCTTAAGGCGTTTGGCATGAGGCTTCGAGCCGCTCAGGGCAAGCTCAAGATTGAACACAGCATTATCGACGGATTGCGCCCCGTGCTCGAAAAGCTGCTTCGCAATCATCCCGAAGTCCGGTCCATCATTCCCGGAGTCATCCGGCCGGTTCGCGATGCGAAAGGCATTCCTGTGATTCGCGTAACTGTGCCAACCGCAAATGGCTGGAAGGCGATCGGCTTGAGCGCAGGAGCCCGCCAGGAGCTCTTCATCAGCACAGCGCTCAGGAAAGAGGAACTGGAGGAGATTATTCAGTCGTCGCTGCGCGAGTAGGAACAGACCCAGCAGCATCAGCGCCCTCCGTTACGGGCTGTATCCGTTATCATGAAGGTGAGGACAGGGAGAGGGAAGTCCCACAATCTTGAGAAGATGTTGGCTCTTCGCCTGGCATAATCGCCTACATTCGGTCCACACATCACTCTCGAAACAAAGCCCCCATGGCACAATCGAACGACCCCCCGTTGGGTATAAATAGCTGGTTGGAAGACGAGCTGTATCATCAGTATCAATTCGACAAGAAAAGCGTTGACGAAGGCTGGACTGAATTCTTCCAGCATCCCGGCCAGAATGGCGGGACACAAACAGCCCGGATGGCTCAGCCGGACTCGTCAGGCGTAGCTGTCGCCGAACCTCCGCCGCCAGCACCGCCCGAGCCTGCACAGCCCGTAAAACCTGCGCCCGAGGTTAGCGATGCGGCGGCCGCAGCGCCTTCGAATGCCGTAGCCACGGCTCCGAAAGCGCCTGTTAAACAAGAGCCGGTTCAAACTGGGGCGCTCCAAACCAGTCCCGGCGAGCAGTTGGTGCCTCTTCGTGGAGCAGCGGCGCGGATCGCGGAGAACATGGCTCTCAGCCTAGCTATTCCCGTCGCCACCTCACAGCGCCAGATTCCCACGCGTGTAATTGAAGAGAACCGGAACCTGATTAACAAGCAGCGCGCGTTGCAGGCGAAAAACAAGCTAAGCTTCACGCATATCATCGCCTGGGCGATTGTGAAGGCGATCAAAAGCAATCCATCGCTCAATCATGCTTTCGACGAGAAGGATGGGCAGCCATTCCGGGTTGTGCGAGCCAACGTAAACATCGGCCTAGCGGTTGACGTGCCAGGAAAAGACGGCACCCGTTCGCTGCTCGTGCCCAATATCAAAAACGCCGATGAACTGAATTTCGCGCAGTTTGCCGCGGCCTACGACGAGATTGTCGCCCGCGCGCGGACCAATAAGCTCCAGGTCTCCGATTTCCAGGGCACCACCATATCGCTAACCAACCCCGGCACTGTTGGCACGTTCGGTTCCGTTCCACGTTTAATGCCCGGGCAAGGCGCAATCATCGCGACCGGCGCCATGGACTTTCCGGCCGGATTCGCAGGAACAACAGAGGAGACGCGCGCGCTGCTTGGCATATCGAAAGTGTTGATGGTCACCTGCACTTACGACCATCGCGTCATCCAGGGCGCTGAATCGGGATCGTTCCTCGCCAAGCTTCATCAACTGCTTCTCGGCGAGGATAACTTTTACGATCAAATCTTCCGCGACCTGAAGATTCCGTATTTGCCGGTTCGCTGGCAAAGCGATAAGCAGATCAGTCCGCAGCGCTTCGCGGCCGTGAATGCCGACGTGGCGAAGGAGGCGGCGGTCATCGAGATCATCCACTCGTACCGTGTGCGCGGGCATTTGATCGCCAATACCAATCCGCTTGGCACCAATCCGGCCTATCACCCGGAACTCGATCCAGCGTCTTACGGGCTTTCTCTCTGGGATCTCGACCGCCCGTTTCTCTCAGGCGCGGTGAAAGCGCCCAGTGGCGCCATCGCGTCGTACATGCAGCCGTACGAGACACTGCGGGAGATCCTCGACCGGCTGCGGCAAACCTATTGCGCTTCAATTGGGATCGAATACATGCATATTCAGGATCCCGTTCAGAAGCAGTGGCTGCAGGATCGCATGGAGGCCAGCATGAATCTGTGGCCGCTCGACAATCCTGCCCGACTGCGGATCCTGCACCGGCTGATCCAAGCAGAAGAGTTCGAGCATTTTCTGCAAAACAGGTTTGTGGGACAGAAGCGTTTCGGACTCGAAGGCTGCGAATCCACTATTGCCGTGCTCGATGAAATTCTCGATCGCGCGGCGAATGAAGACGCGCACGAAGCCGTCATCGGCATGGCACATCGAGGCCGGTTGAATGTCCTGGCCAATGTGGTGGGTAAATCCATGGTTCAGGTGTTTTCGGAATTCGAAGGGGAGCCGGATCCGGAAAGCGTGCAGGGCTCGGGAGACGTTAAATATCATTTGGGCGCGAGCGGCATTCATCGCTCGACGCAGGGCAAAGAGATTCTGGTCTCGGTCGCCTTCAATCCCAGTCACCTCGAAGCGGTCGACCCGGTCGTTCAAGGCCTGGTACGCCCCAAGCAGGATCGCATCGGCGATGAAGAGCGTAAGCGCGTTATACCGCTTCTCATTCATGGCGACGCGGCGTTCGCAGGGCAAGGCGTGGTAGCGGAGGTTCTTCAGCTCTCGCAATTAGACGGCTATACTACGGGCGGCACAGTTCACCTCGTCATCAATAATCAGATCGGCTTCACAACCAATCCCCTGGATGGCCGCACCAGTGTCTACTGTACCGACGTGGCGCGCGCGGTTCAGGCGCCTATTTTTCACGTGAACGCGGACGATCCTGAAGCGTGCATCCGGGTGGCCCAGCTATCTTATGACTACCGGCAGTATTTCAAGCGTGACGTTGTCATCGACCTGATCGGCTATCGCCGGCAAGGGCACAACGAGGCGGACGACCCGAGCTACACGCAGCCGGTGATCTACCGAAAAATCAAAAACACGCCGACCGTAGCAAACCAGTATTCCGAGCGTTTGGTGCGCGAAAAAGTCGTCGGGGCCGATCAACTGGACGCGATGCGGAAGAATGAGCGCGCGCGGCTGAACAGCGTCTACGACGAAGCCAGAAAGAGCCGCGAACAATTTGTCTATGAAGAATTCGCGGTCGTGCCGTCTGAAGAGATCCACCAGCCGATTCCGGCGACGGCAGTCGATTACACGACGCTTAAGACCGTGATTGAGACTTGCACCTGGCTACCCGAGGAATTCCACCTTCATCCCAAACTGAAGCCGCTTGTGGGCCGGAGACGCGAAGCCCTTAACGGTGCCCACATCGACTGGGGTTTTGCCGAAACACTCGCCTTTGGGAGCTTGATTTTGGAAGGCACGCCGGTCCGGCTGAGCGGTGAAGACGTGACGCGCGGAACCTTTACCCAGCGCCACCTCGAGTTCTACGATACCGAAACCGGCGAAGGCTATATTCCACTGAAGCATCTGCCCAACGCGGCGAAATTTGAAACGCACGACAGCTTGCTCAGTGAATTCGCAGTGATGGGTTTCGAATTCGGTTATAGTGTCGCCGATCCGCTGACGCTGGTCCTCTGGGAAGCCCAGTTTGGCGATTTCGTCAACGGTGCGCAGATCATCATTGACCAATTTCTGGTATCGGCCGAGGCGAAATGGAATCAGCCGAGCGGTCTTGTCCTCTTACTGCCGCATGGATTTGAGGGGCAGGGGCCGGAGCACTCGAGTGCGCGGATCGAGCGATTCCTTCAGCTTTGCGCAGAAAATAACATCCAGGTTTGTAACTGCACAACTCCGGCCCAATACTTTCATTTACTTCGCAGGCAAATGTACGGAGGGCCCGACCGGCGCGGCATCCGCAAACCTCTCGTGGTATTCACGCCCAAGTCGCTCTTGCGGCATCCGAAAGCGGTTTCGAACATAGGCGATCTGACAAGCGGGTCGTTCCAGGAAGTGATCGGCGATTCGACTGCTGTCGGAAACAACATCCACCGAGTTCTGATGTGCTCAGGTAAGGTTTATTACGACCTGATCGCTAAGCGCGAAGAAATAGGCCACAACGACGTCGCGATCATTCGGCTCGAACAGCTTTATCCGTTCCCGCTCCAGCGCCTTAACGATGTGCTGCGGCGCTACTCCGATAACGCGGAAATCTATTGGGTCCAGGAAGAACCGGAAAATATGGGCGCATGGAATTTCGTCGAGGAGCAACTGCAGGAACTGATTGTCGCGAAGAAGCGGCCTCTGAAGTACGTAGGACGCCTGCTGGCGGCAAGCCCTGCAGCAGGAGCGCATAAGGTTCACGCAGAGCAGCAGAGTCAATTGGTGGAAGAAGCTTTCGCCACCGCGCCTGTAGTCAGAAAAGCGAAACGGTTGGTTCGAAAGAAGCGCTGAGGTGTGCACCTGACCGGTCGGTCACGCTTCCGGCTCCCTATCCGCGCCGCGGAACTTCGGCTAGTGTCCTGGACGCAGGGTGTACGTGTGCGTAACAAAGACGCCGCCGGGGATTACGGTGCTTGGCTGTTCTTGCGCGTCGACAATTTCGGTCGCGATAGGAATCCCGCCTCTCACTTCTGACTTCGTGACAACAAAGTCTTCGGTCGCATTCGCCGTCGCGCCGTTTGGCAAATTGATCGTCAACGAGATAGTGCCCGTTCCGTCGCTGTTAACCGCGTAAGTTCCTGCAAAGGTTATGCTGACAATTACTCTGGTTCCATTCGGTCCGGGCTGATTGACAATCGCCGAGCCCTTCACGTTTCCGTGACCATCGAGCGTCTGAGTGCCCAGTGCGCGAGCCACGTTACCTCCGTACGTGGCAACCGCGCCGTAATCTCCGTGAAGACTTTCCAGGCTATAGTCGAGACACTCTTGCGGCGTAGTCGACGACTCCTGCCGACCTAGTGCGGCCCGGGGACCCGCCGAGATCAAGCTGCTTAAAGCAAGAACTGCTGGAATGAATCGTCCTCTGCGTGCAAGCATGGATTTTTGGGTCTTTACCTGTAAAGCGCAGAGGAACGGGAACACGGATCAGGCGCCGGCTATCTTTTTCACTTGGGGCGCGCGGCAGGCCGTGTATCCAGCCCGAAAACCCCCGTCACAACCGGCGCCACGTCCGCAGGGACAGAAATGGAACCCGTCCGGCCGCGGAAAACCGTTCCGCCGGCGGTGTAATTGTGCAGCTTCACTCCGAAGGCTTTCTCGAGATCGCCCAGTTTTCCTCGCAAGGTCATAGTCCGGGATGAGGCATCCCGATTCATAACAGCGAGACCATAGCGTTTTGCAAATGCCTCGACACGGGCTATGTCTTCCGGACTCGGTGCCCGGAGTTCCGCAAGTTCTTGGCGCGTCAAGTACTTCCGCTCGGAAGGTGGTTTGGACGAAAGATTGTTGACGAGCTGCTCCATTTCGCTTTCCGGCACCTTGCTTTTCAGATGAACGGTAACTTCGGCCTCCTGACTGGGGTCCACCGGCCCAAGGTCTTGCGCGTTTGCCGGTTCCGAACGCTCGCTTCCAGCAAGGACAATTCGGGTTGCGGCGGCTTCGTTTGGCATATTTAACTCCTGTTTCAATTATTTCGCAGAAGAGCGTCCCAGAGGGTGTGCCGAAGTAATGGGCCTGCTGAGTGGGCTTAGATATGTCACACTGTTGAAAGAACTCTCGTATGCCTCGCAAACGCGCTCATGTCGTTCTCCCCGACGATCTTCTGGCTGAAGTGGACGCCTTGGTTGGCCCGCGCGGCCGGAGCGCGTTCCTCACCGAGATTGTACGGAGCGAGGTGAACCGACGGCGATTGCTCGCAGCCCTGCAGGAAGCCAAAGGCTCCTGGAAAACCGAGGACCATCCTGAATTGAAGGAGGGCTCAGACGTCTTCGTCGAGCGATTGCGCGCCCAAAGCGACGAGCGGCTCAAGTTTAGACAAGACGACTGATGGGGCGAATGCTGCTCGACACGAGCTTTCTGATTGACGTGCTGAACGATCGCAAAGATCGCGCCAGCTTAATGGAACGCCTTGCCCTCGAGCACCATACGCTTGCTTGTTGCGCCATTAATGTTGCCGAGGTGTATGTCGGACTGCGCGAGTGGGAAGCCCAGAAAACCGAGACCCTCCTCCGGCAGCTTGCCTACATTCCGATTCGCTGGGAAGCGGCGAAGCTAGCGGGCAATTTGAAACGGGAATGGTCGCGCAAAGGTGCGACGCTTTCACTTGCGGACACAACGATCGCCGCGGTTTGCCTCACTGAAAGTTTAATCCTCGTGACTGACAATCGCAAACATTTCCCCATGCCCGATCTGAAGCTCTATCCGCGATAACAATATTGCGCGCGAAGTATTGCTATGCCGGAAGAGAAACGATTCAACGAGCCCAAACGGATTGCCCTAAATCGCATTTATACAAAGACGGGCGATGCGGGCGAGACAAGCCTGGTAGGCGGGCAGCGGATTGCGAAAGACGATCTTCGCATCGAATCCTATGGAACGGTTGATGAATTGAACGCGTTCATCGGCCTGGCGCGATCTACGGCCGAAGACTGCGGCCGGCAATTCGAGCTGCTGAACGGGTTCGCCAGGAAACTCAAGCGTGTCCAGCATGAGCTGTTTAACCTCGGCTCGATTCTTGCCACGCTGCCCGAGGACGTTCATCCGAAGCAGCCGCGGGTCACGAATGTCGAGGTTGAAACGCTTGAAAGCGAGATTGATGCGGCCAACCAGTCGCTTACGCCGCTGCGATCGTTTGTGCTGCCTGGAGCAACTCGGCTCGACGCGGAACTTCACGTCTGCCGAACTGTTTGCCGGCGCGCCGAGCGGCTGCTGGTTCAACTGAGCCGCGAACAATCCGCTCCGCAGGAGGCGGTGCAATATTTGAATCGGCTGAGCGACGCGCTTTTCGTCTGGAGCCGATGGGTGAACGTCGTCCAGGGCGTTTCAGAGACGCTGTGGGAGCCGAATGCGGCGGCGAGCGGCGGATGAGAATGCGTCTCAATCCGCGCGCAGCGCCTCTGTGGGATCGAGATGGGCGGCTCTTCGCGCGGGAAAATACGCGGCAACCAATGCGATTGCAGCGAGGATCGCCGTTACAACCACGAAGGTGAGCGGGTCCCGAGGCCCGATATGAAAGAGCATGCTTTTCAGGAACCCTGTCAGCGCAAAGGCACCCGCCAAGCCAACAATTGCGCCCGAAATCACAAATTGTGCCGCTGAGCGAATGACGAGAACCACGATGCGGCCAGGCTCGGCGCCGAGCGCAACCCGGACGCCGATTTCTCGGGTCCGTTCAGAAACGGAGTAGGCCAGAATGCCGTAAATCCCGATTGCCGCCAGCACGAGAGACGCGATGGAAAAGGCGGAAAGAAGAACCATGCTGAATTGCTGGCGCGAGTACGTATCGGCGATAATTTGATCCATTGTACGGACTTCCGCAATAGGCTCGGTGGGATCGATTTGCCGGATCGCGCGGCGGATTGGTTCAACCAACGCGAGCGGATTGCGCTGTGCGCGGACGGTCACGATCATTTGCGGATAAGTCAAATGGGCGTACGGATAATAGACGGCCGGCGTGGGTTCCTTGTCCAATGTTTGATCCTTGACATCGCCCACGACGCCGATAATCTCTCCAAAGGGATTCTTCTTTTCCATCCAGGCGCTGATTTTCTGTTCGAGCGGATTTTCGCCTCGTAGATATTTGCGGACGAACGCTTCGTTAACCATGAAGCGATGCGGGGTGTTCGCAGTATTGTCTGCGGCCGAAAAGTCGCGTCCACTAAGCAATGGAATTCCCATGGTGTGAAAATATCCAGGCATTATGGTCCGAATGGTAGCGTCCAAATCCTCGCCCGGTTTGGCTGGAGGGCGGCCGGCAATCTGGACATCTGTACCCGGCGCAAGTCCATTAAAGGGCAGATGACTCACTGCGCTGGCCGAACGCACTCCAGGCAGGGATTGAATTTTTTCGAGCGCCTGCGCAAAAAACTGAATTCGCTCAGGCTCTTTCGAATACTGAGCGCCTGGAAGGGCGATACGAAATGTTAGTAAATTCCTCGGGTCTATGCCGGGATCAACGTTCTCGAGGCTTTGGAGGCTGCGGAAGAGCAGTGATGCGCCGCTGAGCAGGATCACGGAGAGAGCAATTTCTGCCCCTACAAGCCACGCCCGCATGCGGTTGCTTGCGAGGGTGCTCGACCGGTCGCCGGCATGCAAAACCTGAGCAAGCTCGCTGCGTGAACCGGCCAAAGCTGGGGCCAAGCCAAAGAGGATGCTGGTGACGATGGAGAGGCCCGCGGCAAAGACGTAAATACGAACGTCAGTGGCAATCTGGATAGATTGCGTTAGCTCTTTTGGAGCCAGAAAGAGAAGCCCAGCCACGCTCCATTTTGCGAGCAGCATGCCAAACGCGCCGCCGGCTAAACCTAGCAGCAGAGATTCCGTCAGCAACTGCCGCATGATGCGCGCGCGGCCGGCTCCGAGCGACATCCGCATTGCCATCTCGCGGCGGCGAGCCGTGTAACGCGCTAACAGCAGGTTGGCAACGTTCGCGCAGGCCACGGCCAACAGCAAGCCGACCGCAGCCAGGAGAACGAGCAACGACGGCTTGACATCGCTTACCAGCGAATCGCGGAGCGTTTCAACTGCCAGCGTCCAACCCTTGTTGAAAAACGGATCGGCCGCTTCCCTCTGGCGCCCGATCGCAGACATTTCAGTTTGCGCCTGCTTTAGCGAGAAGTTAGGCTTGAGCCGCGCTATGCACTGGAGCCAGCGCCCATCGCCGTTGTTGCGCGCGGGACTAATCTGTAGCGGATACCAGATGTCCGTCGTGCGATCGAGGAAATTGAAGGCAGGCGGCAGGACGCCGACAACAGTGCGCGCCGTCCCCTCTACTTCAATTCTCCGACCCAGTATTTTCTCGTCGCCGCCAAACCAGCTTTGCCACATGCGGAAACTGATTAACACGACAGGTTCGGAACCGACGCGGTCATCGCCGGCCGTAAACAGGCGTCCGCGAAATGGACGAACACCGAGTATAGAAAGAACGCTCGAGGTAGCCTCCGTACCTTCCAATTCTTCGGCGTGCTTTCCGTCGTTGACAACGGCGCGGCCTTTGTCGAAAACCGCCGTGTCCTGAAAGACGTTATTCTCTGCCTTCCAGACGAAATAATTCCGTGGCGCTACAAGCCCTCGAAACCCTTTTTCGAGATGTTCTTCCGAGATCGTCACGATCCGCGACGACTGCGGGTAAGGTAGCGGTCTTAGAAGTAAGTTGTCGGCAACGGTATAAATTGCCAGACTTGTTCCCAGACCTAAGGACAACGACAGAATCGCGGTCACCGCAAATCCAGGGTTGTTCTTCAGACCGCGCAGAGCATAACGGAGGTCTTGCAGAGTCGTTTCGACGGGCATAAATCTCGCCCGGTCGCGTACAGATTCCTTCACGGACTCAACCGGACCTAGCCGAATCATTGCCGCCCGGCGGGCTTCTTCTGGACTCATGCCCGCGCGAAGGTTGTCGGCCACGTGCAGCTCGAGGTGCGACTGAATCTCGGCGCCGAGATCTCGGTCGCGTTTAGCTGTGGAGAAAGAGCCCCAAAGGCGAATGAAAAAGCGGCGTACAGTTTTCACAGCGGCTCGCACCTGTGACCTATATTGCCATCCCATATAGAGATATCACACGTCATATGGGAATGCAATAGCTCTTCGAGTCGTACGGCCGGCGGAGTCTTCTATAGTGGTCGCTTATGAGTCGAATCATTGTAGTCCTGCTGGCCATCGCCGTTGTGGGCATTCCGTCAGGCGCCGCGCCGGGCGATACTTCGATGAGCGCTCAAGTCGATGCGATTCTTTCAAAAGCGCTTCAATCGAGCAATGCGCCTAGTATCTCGGTGGCTGTTGTTCAGGGTGGGAAGCTGGTGTACGCAATTGCCTCCGGTCGCGCCGCGCTCGAACCCGAAAGGAAAGCTTCAGCGGATACGCGCTATGCGATCGGTTCAATCAGCAAACAGTTCACTGCCGCCGCCATTCTGCTCGAGACAGAGCAGGGCAAATTATCCCTCGACGATCCGGTTTCCAAGTATTATCCGAGCCTCACTCGTGCCAGTGAAATCACGGTGCGCGAGTTGCTTTCTCACGCGTCCGGCTATGAAGACTACGCTCCGCAGGACTACATGATTCCAGCGTGGATCAGACCTACCACGCCGGATGAAATTCTGAACGGCTGGGCGAAAAAGCCTCTCAATTTCGATCCAGGAACGAAATGGCAATACAGCAACACAAACTATGTGCTCGCGGGGAAGATTCTGGAGAAAACGTCAGGAGCGGCGCTGATGCCGATTCTTCACAGTCACATCTTCGACCCGCTTGGCATCACGACGGCCGGCGATTGCAGCGTGGACAAAACGCCGGAGAGCGCGGTCGCCTATACGCGGTATGCCCTGGGTCCGCCGCGACCTGCCCTGCGCGAAGGACCAGGATGGTATTTCGGCGCGGGCGAACTTTGCATGACTCCATCCGATCTTGCCAAGTGGGACATCGCGTTCCTCGAAAAACGCATTCTCAATGAAGCCGCATACCGGAGCTTCACGACTGAAGTAAAGCTGAAGAATGGGAACGGCACTCACTACGCGCTAGGTCTCGAGCTGGGCGATCTCGACGGCGTCCCGATGATTTACCACGGCGGCGAGGTCTCGGGTTTTCTGGCTGAGAACATGGTCTTCCCAACGAAGAACGCGGCCGTGATTGTGTGCTCGAACCAGGACGGCACAGGGATCATTTCTTCCGTTTCGCGGGAAATCGCTCATCTTTTGGTTTCTGCTCAAAAGCCGGCGAGGCCCGAAGAACTTGCTCAAGTCCGGTCTATTCTCGCTGGGCTCGCGCTCGGCGCAATCGACCGCTCGCTGTTCACGAGCAATGCGAATTTCTATTTCACTCAAACCGCGCTCGACGACTATCGCCGGTCGCTCGCGCCCATTGGTCCGCTCGAATCGCTGACGCGTTCGAATGAGTCGCTGCGGGGAGGCATGACGCATCGAACCTACAGGGCCGCCTTTCAGAGGAAAACCGTTAACCTGAACGTGTACGTGACGCCGGAAGGAAAGTACGAGCAGTTTCTGGTTGAAGAGATGTTTCCACGGTAGGGGCTGCAGTTCTGTCGAAAAACCGCTCCCTCGCGGTCGCGGCTCGGTTCGGATGGCTCTCGTCAGTGCTACTCGTAGCGAAGAGTAATGGAACGCTCGACACTGGCCGAACGGCGCGCCGGTAAATAACATGCTGCGCCTGCCACAGCCAGCAAGAGAGCGGCTATGCACGTGTACACCAGAGCGGCCGTCGCTTGCATTCCGAAAAGAAATGCCGCTAAAACCGGCGTCACGCTCAGCGAAACAACTAAACCAATCCCGACACCAGTTAGAGCCAGGACTAAGCCTTCTCTTACAACGAGTCGAAAGACGTCTGCAGGCTGGGCTCCCAACGCCATCCGCACCCCGAATTCCTTCGTTCGGAGCGCGGTGCTGTAGGAGGTCAGGCCATATAAGCCAAACGCGGCTAATAGCAACGCCACCACACCGAAGCCGCAGAGCAGCCACGATTCCCAACGCAGTTGCCAATATGACTGTTGGACATGATCCGACAATCGGTTCACCGCGTACACGCGCATTCCATGCCCTTCGTTTAGCACTTGCCGGCGCAGAAGATCCA
>JBAUZG010000275.1:0-11512 GCA_049585195.1 Bryobacteraceae bacterium
CCTTAACTGCTCCGAGCCCAGCGCATAAAAACTGGTTTTTGGAAACTGAAACGTCCGGAACGCCCGCGATCGATCGTTTGACTTCGAAACATCCAGCATCGCGTTGGCAATGTCAACGTTGTGCTGAAGCGCAAGCTCGACCGCCTGATCTAATTGCAATTCCTCCGCCTGAAGGCCCAACCCGAACAGAAACAGAACGAGCGTGGCGCCGACTGCATTCACCTTCATAAGAGTGGGTTTCAATATCGTGGTGATGTTGCGTTAGTATACGTGCAAATCGAGCGGGGCCGGAAGAATCATACGGTATCGCAGGCTTGTCTTACCGTATGACACTTTGTGTGTGCCTTTAAAAGCTGCCAATCTAGCTCATCTGCAATGAAAAACTTCTCACAAACGCTGGGCCTCGCTCCTTTTGGTTGGCGTCTCGATCTGTATGATGCCCGTCCTCGGCCAAATGCCCGTATCGAGCCGGACGCTTTTGCTCATGATGGCGATGAATGCCAAAAAATGACGCAGCATCAATGGAAGCAGCGCATTACTGTAGTCCGCAAGGGAAACCCGTCAGAACCGATCATTGAACAAATCAGCTTTGACTCGACTGGACAGATGTAGCGGACGACGATATCGGCGCCACAGCAGAAAGAGATGCGCGGCTTTCGCGCTAAGATAGCGGCTGGTGTAAAGGAGAACGTAAAAGACATCATGGAGCTCGCCTCCAGTTACAACAAGCCCCAGCAGATGATGGAAGCCGTCAAAAAGGCGCAGATCTCGCCAACCCCGGGCGGCGGACCGATTCGCCTTCAGGCTAATGCGCTTATCAAGCCTACAGATGCCATGACGATGCTACTTAACTCGACAACCCATCTCGCTACGCATCTCGACATCACGACGGATTATGATGGCGGCCCAATGACCATCGCGCAGGACTATTCGCCGATACCGGGTGGTCCGAACGTGATGAGAAACATGAAAGTTTCTGTTCCACAGAAAGATATTGCCGTCAACGTCGAGTCGTATGATTACACGCACCAAAGTGCGCAAAACGATATCGTTCAATCTGAAAGGGGTGTCACGCCGTGAAGTTTGTGAGCATTGTCTATTCCATAATTCTGTGTGGCATTGCCTGCGCTCAGGTCCCAGGTACCGGACGAGTTCAAATCAAGCCCATTCAATCGTATTCCGGCGCCTCGCCGCTCGCAAAACCAACCGCCATCGTTGTCTATAACTTTGCAGCCACGCCTGAAGAGGTCGAGCTCAATCACGCAGTACTGAACCGCGTCCGTATGCACATGAGTGGGGCGCAAGATGACGAAAAAGCACAATTATCGCGTAAAATCGTGGACGAATTTTCCGACTCACTCATCAAAGATTTGCAAAAGACGGGCCGGCCTATATCAAGAGGCATCCCTGGTGAGCTTCCGGCTGATCATACTCTCGCGGTGCAAGGCGATTTCCTGTTAATCGATGAGGGCAACAGGGCAAGACGCATGGCGATCGGCCTCGGAGCAGGAGCCTCCAAAGTGGAAGCAAATGTCCAATGTTTTATCAGACAACCTGCACAAAATATAGTGATTACTGAGTTTCGAGCAATCTCGAAAAGTTCCCGAAAGCCAGGCGCCGCCGAAACAATGGGCGCCGGCGCTGCACCAGAAGTAAGCGCCGCTGCGACAGGGGCGACCGAGTTGAAACAAGGCGCCGAGGGAGATACCGACCGGATGGCCAAAGCGATCGCCAAGCAAATTACAAAAACTATGACTGCTCAAGGCTGGATCGAGCCGTTAAAATGATGCGCACCCTCAGTTTATGTCGTCGCGCGAGCACCACACTGCTGATTTGGTGCTGCTTGGCTGGCTATCCCTCGCATGCCCAGCCGCCCTCTTCCGAAACAGACTATCGTTCAAGAACCATTTATTTCTTGCTGCCCGACCGGTTCAATCCACACCAGCCATACGCTCCTTATGTTGATCCCGGATATCCCTCGGCCACAAACACGATAAATTGCTTTGTCGAATCCTGCACTGAAGACGAGCAATTCCGGAAATATTGGGGTGGCGATATCCAAGGCATTATTCAAAAACTCGATTACTTAAACGACATGGGCGTGTCTGCCATCTGGATAGCTCCTTTAATGGAAAACGTGAGGGCCTACGTTTCGGGCACGGGCTATGGCACGGGTTATCACGGATATTGGGTCCAAAATTATTACCGTGTTAACGCTCATTTCGGCGATTGGGACGACGTAAAGGAATTGAGCCGCCAAATGCATGCCAACGGGATGCGCTACATCCAGGACATAACTTTGAATCATTCCAATCCGCTTGACAACCATGTCAATGGCCGGCTATACGAGTCGAGCGTTTCCGATCAGGTTTTCATCAACAGCTATGAAGACGATTACGATTCCGCGACTGGAATGCGCTATTACAAGCACAACCAAAGCGACCCACGCTGCCAAGCGGCCATGAACCTGGCTGATTATTACTGGAGTTATTGGCAATTGCATCATTGCCTGCTGGCCGACTTGAGCGGCTATAACCAGCGGGACCCTGCAGTCGCAGGTTATCTACTCGGAGCGGGCAAAACATGGATTGATAACGGAGTGGACGATTACCGGCTGGATGCTGTAAAGTTCCCGTTTCCTGAATTCATCGCCACGTTCACCCGCACTATGAACAACTATTTAGCGTCGTTTAAGAGACCTGCGCCATTTATCGTCGGCGAGTGGTCTCATGGCGGAGTTGGAGACGCGAAGTCGCTTCGATTCGCAAACGATTACAAGCTTTACGGAACAAACATACTCGACTTCCAACTATCGTATGCGTTGAACCAATTTATCGGCGGTGGATACGAAGATGTCACACAACAACTGAGCGCCTTCGGTCTCGATAATTTTCTACACGAGCGCGTGTTAGCCTTTAACGGGAGAGACACGTGGCAAGGCACATTTCTTGACAATCATGACCAGATCCGGACGCTGGTACGCCTGCAAAAATTAGGCCTTAACGATGACACGGAGCGACGGCAACGGATGGATCTGGACACTGTTCTGCTCATGACGGTACGTGGAATCCCAATCATCTATTACGGTGATGAGCAGTATCTTGCCTATTACAACGACGGTCAGACCACACCGCCTGCTGACGTGAATTCAGGCGACGATGATCCCTGGAATCGACCCGGTTTGAGCCAATGGGACGAGAGCACAGCGGCTTTCAAGATCATCAAAACTCTTGCCAGTGTAAGAAAAACGAGCCCGGCGCTCTGGCAGGGAGGATACGTCACCGTCTATGTGGACAATGACATTCTGATGTTCGAGCGGGTATACCGAGGCGAGATCGTCTTAGTTGCGGTAAATCGAGGTGACGATGGGACCATCAGCCTGCCAGGGCGAATTGGCTTGACAGAAGGTTTGTATAAGGGGTTATTGGCGGACACGACTGAAGCAAATCAAGGAAACTACCTTTCGATTACGTCAGGTGGGTGGACACTGCATCTCAATAAACTTAGTTCACTGGTAGTTCATCCCTGAGGCTCATGTACACCATTGGCACACTACACCTGGGTGAGCCGGTGGTGATTTTCTAAACGAGCGAAGCTCGAGTCGGCCGACGCAAGAAGTGGAGACTAGCCGCGCGCTAAGCCGAGGTTAGGCTGGCGGGTGGTGTAGCGATCTCAACTTCTGCATGGCCCAGAGTGGCAGGAACCGGGGCGTTACCAGCAAGTATCGCTGCCAAAGCCGCTTAGGCTCCATTAGAAGCCGAAACAACCATTCGAGGCCGCTGCTCTGCATCCAATCTGGAGCCTGTCTTACGCGGCCCGCATGGAAATCGAAGGCGGCTCCCACGCCCACCATCGTGACACCGGGGAAGGCATCGCGATGGACATGCATCCACTTCTCCTGTTTGGGCGTACTGATTCCGACAAAGACTAGGTCGGCATCCGATTCGATGATGCGCTGTCGGACTGTTATCTCCTCTTCCTCGGTGAGGGAGCGAAACGGAGGGGAATACGAACCAACTATCAACAGACCAGGGAACTTCGTCCCAAGGCGACCGATTAGCTCGGGCAGTACGTTTTCACGCCCGCCATAAAGGAAAATTTTCAGCCCGGTGTCAGCGGCTCGCCGGCAAATTTCGAGCATTAGAGTCGGTCCATAAACTCTTTGCTGATTCCGGCATCCGAGAGAATGCAGTGCCCACACAATCGGCATTCCATCAGGAGTCGCAATGTCGGCCTGATTCAGAACGTCGGCCACTTCCCGATCGTCCCGAGCCATGATTATGCCGTGTACGGAAGTGACGCATATGTAGCGCGCTAATCGGGTCGCACCGGAAGCGCGCTCGAGACGCCATTGCGTGCATAAATCAACCACCTCGGCGTAACTCGTCTGGCTAATGCCGACGCCTAATATGGATAGTTTCTTAGGTATCGTCGCGGTTGACATTGAGATAACACGCGGCTTATCGAATGGAGCCAGCGAGCGCTTTCGCACTCTTTGAGAAAGTTTCTTCTAACTGCCTGGAAATCCAGCCATAAGTTTTCTCAAGCCCGTCGCGCAATGGCATGCTGGGAGCCCAGCCGAGTTTCTCACGGATCAGCCGGTTGTCGGAGTTACGTCCCCGAACTCCAAGCGGGCCGGTAACGTGGCGGATTGAGAGTTTTTTGCCAGCGATGCCCATAATCAACTCGGCTAACCGGTTGATCGAGACCATTTCCTCCGAGCCAATGTTCACAGGTCCTGTGAAGTTCGATCCCATCAAACGCATTATGCCCTCAATGCATTCGTCAATAAATAGGAACGAACGTGTCTGTTTGCCGTCACCCCAAATCTCGATCTCGCCTCCGTCTTCAGCCTCAGCTACCTTGCGGCATAGCGCGGCCGGTGACTTTTCGCGTCCGCCGCGCCACGTTCCTTCCGGACCGAAGATGTTGTGGAAGCGCGCGATTCGAACCTCAACTCCACAATTCCGCATGTAAGCCATGTAGAGCCGCTCGCTGAACAATTTCTCCCAGCCGTATTCGCTGTCTGGCGCAGCCGGATAGGCAGATCCTTCGGAACACGTCGGATTGTCGGGATCAAGCTGATTGTACTCGGGATAAATACACGCCGAAGACGAGTAAAAGAATTTCCGCACCCTGGCGCGCGTACCAAACTCGAGCATGTTGAGGTTAATGGTCGCCGAATTATGCATCACGGCTGCGTCATGCTCGCCCGTAAAAATGTATCCAGCGCCGCCCATATCCGCAGCAAGCTGAAACGCCACCTGTATTCCATCGACGGCCGCTCGAACTATGTTGGGATCGCGCAGATCACCGAGTAAAAACTCGTTTGCCGGCGGCTCGGAGAATTCGTGACGTCTAATATCGACAGCTCGAACCCAATTACCTTCAGCCCGAAGCCTTTTGATTAAATGGCCGCCGATGAAACCTCCGCCGCCGGCTACAAGAACTCGATTCATATACCCTCCATACAGAGCAGCCGCTCTGCGTATTGTTCGGTAGTCTAGGAAGTAAAACGAAAAAACCTTTGAAGTGATTACGCTCGATTAGCCTGGGGCGCGCCCATCAGCATCTGCTCCCCGGCAATAATCAGATCCCTGCCGAGTTTCGGCCAACTCCCGGCAAGCCACCGCGCAATCTGAGAGGCACACTGTAGACGCTCGCTTGAAGTTAGAGGAGCATCGCGAATCGAAGAAATGTATTGCTTCGCGATTCGCCACTCGGGGAAATCTATCTTTCCCTTCTTCGCGGGGTCCCACCACTCCGTCGGTGGAAGCGGCCCTGTCCCGATGTAACAGTGAAGCCGGGTGCGGCCCCTTTGGACCCGAGTAGGCACAGCGTGCACCGATCTGCCCCCATGATCCCGCGAAAAAAAGAGAAGCTCTGGAACCTGATAGAAGCGGCCGCGGAGACTAAGCCTGGCGAGGACCACACTGTCGGCACGCGCATAGTTACCTTTTCGAGGAATACTCTTTAGCGTCTCGTTGCGAATGAGGCTGAATATCTCATAAGCACCATGAATCCTGTGGTTCGCCCTCACCAGCGCGCCGAACCTCTCCGATACAGACGGCGAATCGGTCGCAAGCTTATAAGTGTAATCTTCAATTTCGCAACCTTCCGAGTCGATAACTTTTACTTTCGAATATGCGAGCACGACGGACGGGTCCGCTTCAAGAACCTCGAGGCATTTCTCCAGAAACGTGGGCGCGCAAATATCATCGTGGGCCGCCCACTTGAAGTACTTGCCTGACGAGAGCTCGAGCGTCCGATTATAGTTCTCCCCAGGCCGCAACAACTTATCCGTTCTCGAGTATTTAATGCGCGAGTCCTTCTTCGCATATGACGCGCATATTTCCGGAGTGCGATCCTTTGATGTGTTGTCCGAAATGATTAACTCGAAGTCAGCCACGGTCTGAGAAAGCAGTGAGTCGAGCGTCTGAGCTAAGAAAGCCTCGCCGTTGTAAACGGGCAAACCGATGCTAATACAAGGCATGCAGCACCTCAGGAGTAAAAGAGTCTATTCGCGCATGCGCGAGACTCTCCGGTAGTATAAAAACGCCGTTATTGCGGAGTAAATCACACCCGCGCCGATGTTGGCCCCTATTGTTCCCGGCAACCCGAACATTCGAGTGCCGTATACGTAGAACAGAACTGAAACGCTGGCCCCGGCGGCGGATGCCGTAAATACCGTCGAGGGCGAGCGCAACGCGCGGAGGCCCATGTCAAACCCGTTGATTGGAGCCGTAACCACCAGGCTCAGCGCCGCCCATGGCACAAGATAAGCGACTTCCATAAACTTTCCGCCGTAGAGCAAGTGAAAGATCGGGCGCCCGAAAAATATGAGGATGACGAAGCTGAATCCGCTCATGGCGAACGTCAACAGGTTCACTTTCGTCACCGACGCGTTCGCCGCGGAGGTGCCGTGCGCACGTGAGGTTGAAGCCAGGTGTGGAAGGATAAGGCGGCGAAGCGCAGTGTAAATATGAGACAGCGGTAGAAACAGAGTCAAGATCGCCTTCAGTTCGCCCACCTCACGCATACCAAGAAAAGCCGCCGTCAGCGTGTAAGAGATGTTCTCACCGGCCCAATCGAAACCAGACCTGGCCAGCTCCCAGCGGCCAAACTTCCAATGCTCGAGCGAGACTTCGCCAGGGCGCGGATCGACGCGTGTGCTCCAACGCGGCGCCAGCACGCGAAGAAGATGAGCGCTCACTGCGGCCGATGCCGCACCGACCATGAGGAACGCAGAGAACTCGTTCAGAATCCAGAACCGGTGCACCAGCGCTATGCCGCCCAACAGCAGCGCGCAGTATAATGCCGCTCCTTGAACCACCGGAGTGAGGTTAGCCCGCAGATAGCAAGCTCCACGAGCAAGCCAGAAAACGAGGACCGCGGGCGCCGCAATTGCCAGCCCCGCCAGCGCGCCCGAAAGAGCTGCCTTGCCTCCAAATCGTGCCGCGATCACCGAAGCGCCACCCAAGGCTCCGGCAACCGCGAGCAACAGGAAAAACTGGCTGCGTAGCAACGCGCCGAGATAGCGCTTCGGCCGGTCCGCGTACAAAATCGGCCCCAGCACCGCCATGGGCTCGAGCACAAGCGACTGGTACATTGCCGTCATCAGCAGAAAAATCGAGAAACCCAGCGCGTATGCGCCGTATTGCTCGGGCCGCAACCACCGCGCAAGCAGCACGTTCAGTAGGAAATTCGAGCCCGATACCAGACCCTGGTCCGCTACCGATAGTGTGCTCTTGCTGAACCACGACACCCAATGCGCGCGGCGACGCATCCACGCACTTTGCGAAGCCACGGCGGCCGCCGGGAGTGGGTCAGCCGCCATTTGCCGCGCCTACCCTGTCTTTCATTGATTTCCCGATACATGCCGCAGCTCGATCTGCCGCGTCCTCCTCCGCCACCCCGAGTGCGACCGCCAGTTGCCGAACACAAACTTCCAGTCCTCGATAGCACTGCCGCACGTCATCGAGCGATCCGTCGAACGGATCTGCTATCTCGATCTTGCCCGATACATGCTCGCGCTGCGAGTACACTCCAAGGAAGAACGTTTTGCTTGCGGCTTCCGGATGAGACACCAGCATCCTCGCCTGATTGAAATGGTCCATGATAAAGATCGCGTCGGCGCGCTCGATCTGCTCACGCGTCAAACCTTGAGGCCGGTGATCGTCAAGCGATACTCCGAATTCCGGCGCAACCGTCCTTGCTCGTTCATCGGCCCGCACTTTCAGCTCCGGCGCAAGCCCCGCGGACCAAACCGCGACCCTCAGCTGACCGGCGCGACCCTTCAGGTATTCGCGCAGCAGTGCTTCGGCCATGGGACTCCTGATTATGTTCCCCTCGCACACGAACAGAACCGATCGTAAAGCGTCGGGATTACTAAGCCGCCGGTGACGGCTCAGTCCCATAGCGGAAAGTGTGCGCAGCCTTAACAGCATCCACGTTGTATGCAGGCCGAGGTATCGATATCGCTGAATCGGACGTTTCAATGCCCGCTTAACTCTCTTCGATACCGCTCCAATCCCGGAGCGAACCTCGTTCCACGCCGCTAACGGATCCGACCACGACCACATCGCCGGGCACGAGCGAGCGAAGAAATCCATGCAGAACGCGGCCATCTCACTCCCTTTCGAGGCCCGTGGAAAACCGTCATCACGAGGTTCGGTGAGAACCGCGTACAGCCGTCGCAGGTCTCCCACCAGCCAGCGGCAGCGCATTCCCGCCGCATACGACGACGGCAAGCAAATTCGCTCTCCATGCGCCAACTGCCATTCGTAAAGCGGAAAGTCGACGCCCGCATGAACCGCGAGCGGCAAAGATCCCCAGTACCGCCCATTTACCTCCATCAGAACGGCAGCGCCCGTGCCCCGGTCATGGCGAAACTCGACCATCGCCACGCCTTCCCAGCCGATCTCTCTCAAAAGCTCGACCGCTTGGTCTTTGAGCAGCGGATCCACAGCCTCCGAGACACACACTACCGATCCTCCGCCGGTTGGAGGTAATTCCCTCACACGGCGGTGTTGGAACAGCGCTACTGGTTCACCCTTGTGCAGCAGGACCTCAATGCCAACGCCCTCGCCGGCGCAATACTCCTGAAGCAAGTTCGTCGTGCCGAATTGTGCATCGTGCAGAAACGCGCTCTCCAGGTCCTGAAAGTTTGCGAAATACCGGAGTTTGAACGTGTGAATCGTCTCATTCACCTTACTAAGCGGCTTAGCAATTATGGGAAATCGTAATTTCGCTCGTAAGTCTCTCAGCGCGAATACATCAGTCGGAGTGTAAGTCGAGGGAGTAAGAATTCCACACGCCGCGGCAATCTTCATGGTCAGGCGCTTGTCCAATACCCGCTCAACTATGGGCGGCGGCGGGCACCCAACATAGAGCAAACTACGCAGGCGTTCATAGTGAGTCGAAACTGCCGCGAGACCGGGATCGCTGCACGGCAACAGGGTGTCATAACCTCCGGATCGAATCAAGTTCACCAGAGCCTCGATGAACTCTTCCGGTTGATCGAGGCTGCTTGGAAGCCGCAACGTCTTCGAGATCGCGCGCGATGCGGCTAGCCTCGCACAGCCACTCACATCCGCAAGCGTCACCTCTATCCCTCGCTTGTGAAGGGAACGCGCCACTGCGACGGAGATGTGCTGTACCGCGTGGAAAAGCAGAACTGGTCTGGTTTGTGTCATCGTCCCGCCGGATAGTCGTAAACCCGAAAGTACTCGCAGTCCTGCATGAACCACTCGAGAAATTCGCCATGACAGACATCGCCAAGCGTCATGTATCCCGGGTGCGCAACAATCCGTTCAGTCTGCGACCTGTGTTGGGCGATTGCCTCTCGCTTTTCGTCGAGCACATCCGCTATTTCCACTCGCCGTCGCCATTCGAGCAACGAACGGGCGCCGAACAGCAAATACCCGGAGTTCCACAATACGTGCTTGGTCCTCATGAGCGGGCCGGGTTGCCGCAAGCGGACCCAGGGCCAGTGGAGCCACGCCCATATTGGATACTCCCAGACAGTGACCGATCTTCCGACACGCTCGAGCGCTGCCCGCACGATCTTTGTTGCCGCAACATGATCCGCCGCCTGCTTCATCGGCTCACGGCAATAAGGCACGAACACCTGCGCCGGCTGCAATCTCTTAATGATCTCCGCCACACGGTCCGTCGCGGGCGAAATGCTATCCCACAGCTTGCCATCCGCGTATTCGAGAAAAATCGTATCGCTAACGCCCAGAACCCGGGCTGCGCTCAAGCATTCACGCTTCCGCATCGCCACCAATTCTTCCCTGGCAATGAGATCGGTGGACGCGCCGCCATCCGTCATGTGAACCAGCGTGACAGTAGCGCCCGATCGCACCTTCTTGAGGATCGTGCCGCCGCACCCCAGCGATTCATCATCTGGATGCGGGGAAAACACAAGAGCCCGCCCGTTCAGCTCGTCCGGCGCAATTCGCGTTGAGGCCAGTTTCAGAAGCCGGGTCGACGCCCGCCCAGCGAGTCGCCGCGCCACCGGCCCGTGCACATTCGAGGCGGCCAAGCGCACGTCCATTAGACTGCTCTCCCATCGAGGGAAACCGCGGAAACACGTTCGCTGCTCCGTTCGCCTCTTAATGAGTGATAGACGCGAAGCAGCTGTTGGCACGAAGCTTCCCACGAAAAAAGTTCTACAGCGCGCTTTCTGCCTTCGAATCCCATCGACCTCCTGGCCCCGTCATCCAAGAGTAGTTGTGTCATCGCTCGAGCGAGTTGGCCACTATCGCCCCGGTCCACTACATATCCCGTCACACCGTCAACAACCAGTTCCGCCAGCCCTCCGGCCCTCGTCACTATAACCGGAAGGCCCGACGCTGCTGCTTCCGCGGCAGGAATGCCGAATCCCTCGTAGCAGACCGACGGCGATACCACGATCTCCGCCGTACGATAAATTTCGGGTAGTTCGCAATTCGGAATCGCGCCCCGAAATCGCACCCGCTGCGCGACTGCCGGCGCAAGACGCCGCTCAACTTGCTCGCGATAACCGGAATCGCCGAAGGATGCCAGTTCCAACGTGAGCGCGTCGTTACTCAAGTCGATCAGCATTTGCCGGCCCTGGAATAACTCTCCGCCAACCAAGTCGAGCGTTACATCCGGCACCCGCTTCAAAACCTCCGCAAACGCATCCACCAGGACATGAATTCCCTTTTCGGGGCTGATTCTGCCCACATACAAGATACGGCGGTTTCTCGCCGGCTCCGGCGCGGGAGTGAATTGGTTAGTATCCACGGCATTGTATACCGTTGCACTGCGGTCGGCATACTCGGGAAACCGGTCCCGTGCCCCCTGCGCAACGAACCTGCTGCATCCCACAATCGCGTCCGCATGCCGCAAGCGGTCCCTCAGCATCTTCGCCTCAAACTGCGTTAGCCATTCGCAGTGCATATGAATCGCGATCTTCGAGCGCGGGCAGGCCAACCGGGCCAACGGTAGAAACTGAGTGAAGTTGTGGACGTGGATGATATCGGGC
>JBAUZG010000276.1:0-8205 GCA_049585195.1 Bryobacteraceae bacterium
GTCGATTCGCGCCAGTAATTTTCGAAGTTTCAAGAGTTTGGACAAGGAACTAATTCAAATTGATCTTTCGTCCGAAGACCGCGCCACGCCATTCGGAAACGTTCCGGTGACGATCGCGAAATCGACATACTCTTGCGTGATTGACGTCGGGGTCGCCGGGTAGCGTAGCGACGATTCCAAGAGAGGAACTTATCCTCGCTCTTACATGGTCCGATGCTGGATCGGAGCACACCGACCAGATTTGAATCGCCGAAGGCAAGTCGGCATATGAGATGCCCCCCGTTTTGAGGACGCCGCTGCTGGTTTGGCAGCCAGTACTGCTATCCTGCAGACGTTTCTCGAAGTTCAATCCAGGGCGAACACTTTTTCGCGGACACTCTTCTTGCTTCCCCGCTCTCCAAAGCGTTCAATATTCCCGTCACCTTCGGTTTAACGCAAACCTGGAGCCCGACGCTAATCACGGAATTTCGTTTCGGTTTCTTCCGCAACAACTCGGAGATTGTTCCGCCGAGCGCGGGAATCAACGTTCCCGCCACGCTCGGCATCGCGAGTTCTTTCGGTATCGCCGCGCCCGAATTCAACTTAGACGGTTTCTCGCAACTGGGCACGAACTCGAACACGCTTCGCACGCAGATCGACAACAATTACCAGACCATCCTCAACACCAGCAAATCTTTGGGTAATCATCTGATGCAGTTCGGCTTCGAGCTTCGTAAGAATCAGTTCGACGATTTCAATCCCATCGCCGACATGAATGGCAGCTATACTTTCGATGGCTCCATTACTTCCGCCAAAAACACAACTGGCGATCCCATCAACTCGCTAGCCGATTTTCTCCTCGGCGATGTCAAAACGAGCTCGTATTCTCTTCCTCAACCTTTGATTGGAAGGCGCAACTATAACTAGGAATTTATGTTCAGGACGATTGGAAAATCAGGCCCAATCTGACTCTCAATCTCGGCCTCAGTTGGGAGTACGAATCCCCGTTGACAACCGCTAATAATGAATATTCGCGCGTGGATCCGACAACCGGCGAGATCCTGTTCGCTGGAAAGAACGCGACGAGAAGAAAGCAGGCAATCACGCCACGTGGTGGACGGCCAAAGCCGCGGCTTTTGCGATGTTCACAGGTGACTCGAGCGCGCTCCGAATGGCATGGGACGACTATCGCGCCTATCTTGTTCCTGCTGAGATCCGGCCGGATGGCAGTTGCCCGCGCGAAGAAGCAAGAACTAACTCGCTCAGTTACTCATGCTTTAATCTCGATGCCTTCGCTGTTATTTGCCGCTTAGCCCAGATGAATGGCGTCGATCTGTGGCATTTCAGAAGCCCTCAAGGCGCCGGAGTCGAGACAGCCTTTCACTATCTCACTCCTCTGAAAAACACGCGGAAGACCGCTCCCTCGCGGTCGCGGCTCGGTTCCGGGCTTGCGGTCTTTCATCAGCTTTGGTGGCCCGCAGGGCCATGGGGAACTCCCTACGTTCTCCATCCCAATACGTGGCGTAAATAGCAGATCAGTCCATTCAACGCGAACGGTGTCATCTTCCCCGGCCTGGCGCGTCTAGGCTTACCGTCTGAAGAGCTACTTGCAGATTATCGGCAACTTCCGCGGGCGAAATCGCCGTGGATCCAAACTATCGATCTGTTAGTCAGAAGCTCCGTTTAAAGGGCTGCGCCGCCGGCCGAACCGGTAGGGATTGCGGCTTACTTGCGCGTGCGGCTCGGCCATGCAAGGTTCTTTTCCGAGCCACGACCGCGAGGGAGTGGTTGTAACGAACCATGGAGGTGTAGTTTCTGGAAGCACATCGGCAGCCTCTTCTTCTGCTTCGCCGAGCACAACAGGTCCATAAGAAAGTGCGAAGGCCGCGATCAGCCCCATAACTAAGGGCATGTAGAAGACGTAAGCCATGCTGTCGAAACAGAAATGAATGCAGAGTATGACGAGAGCGACGCGGAGTGCAAAAACGAGTTGGCGAATGTCTTCGCGCTCTAACCGTCTCGCGGCCTTATCAATCTGCCGGAGTTGCCGCCATGCGGTGAAGTAGATCGCCAGAAGAAGCAAGATGCCGGGAAAGCCGAGTTCGCTCGAAACCTGGGTATAGCTGTTGTGGCTCACCTCCCAGTCGACCTTGCCGCCACTCTCTTTTGCAATCTCCACCGACGCCGGCATGAAGACGCCCATGCCCACGCCGAAAATCGGGTTGCGGAGTGTCAGCTCGATACTTTCTATTAATTTCTGTTGGCGCATTTGCGAAGAGGCTTCGGCCGAGCTGGCCGCGGCGCCGCTCTCGTGAGAGTTGAAGAGGGTCATATACCGCTCGATCGATTCGTGGGACAGCGAGAGCGCGGCAAAAATACAGACACCGAAAGCCGTGGCGATTAGTTTGATCCGGTTGAATGTGGAGACACGAATGAGCGCGAGGGCAAATACAGCGAGGGCCAGCAGCAAGCCTTCGCGAGATACCGTTTTCACGATCAACACCAGCTCGAAACAGCAGACTGCGATGAGAATGAACTTTCGGAGGCGACTGCTCCGGACAGCCAGCAGAAGCAGAAACGACATGCCCAACCAGAGATGGAATGCAATCTCGTTTGGATTGCTGAGCGTACCTACGCCGATCAAGCGATCGTTCGCGCCATTTCCGTTGCCCGCAGAGGCAATCCCTGGAAGAACCACTAGCGAGGCGGCGGCGGCGGCCCAACCCATGGCTGAGATTACCTTCCGGTAATTCACGAGCGTGCTCCCGAGGCCTGCCACGATGAAGAAGACCGCCAAGGACTTCAGCCAGTTATTTGCGAATTGATTGAGCGTTTCCGAGCGCCAGCTGCTGAAGGGCATACACAAGACCATCCAGCAGGTCCACGCAATGAGCAGAATTCCAAGCGGAGTCTTAAGGGCGCGCACCAGATTTCCCGTCGCGAAAACCACGACCAACGCCACCACCGTAACGAGTAGCATCGGCCGGAGCTCGCCCAGTCCGAAAACCGGGAGCATTTCAAGTATCCGGCAGAACAGCAGGAAGACGTACAGCCCGACAATTTTTGTCGAGATCGACCCGCGCTCTTCGCTCATCCTGCTGTCACCATATTGATTGAGCTTGAACGAAGACTATGCGTTTCGAGAATGGATTCGAACTCCTTCGTAACCGCCTCCCACGAAAATCGGCCCGCGACAAGCATCCATGCTTCAGAAGCCAGTTGTCGGCGACGCGGGGGGTCGTTCAACAGTGCGATACAGGCATTTGCAAACGAGCGCGGATCGTCTTCAATAAAAAGATGGCGTCCATTCACCACGGGAAGTCCTTCGGCTCCTATCGTGGTTGACACAACAGGGACTTGCGCCGCCATCGCCTCGAAGATTTTGAGCCGCGTGCCGCCGCCTATGCGTAACGGGACGACAGAAACGCGAGCGCCCCACAACCATGGCCGCACGTCCGGGACGGTGCCCGTCACAATCAGGTTCGGATAGCGGCTTCCTATTCGCTTTAGCCACGGGCTGGGATGCCGGCCTACAAACGCAACTCTGCACGAGGGGAGCTTGGCGCGGATATGGGGATAGATTTGTTCGATGAAGAATCGTGCGCCGTCGATGTTCGGTAGCCAGTCCATCGAACCGCAGAAGACGAGGTCGGCTTGAGGCTCGGCGGCTGGTGGCGGCTTGAAGAAGTCGAGATCGACGCCCGTTTGGACGCTGCTGACATTCGACACGCCGTAATGGTTCTGAAACGTCTGACGATCGGCTTCGGATACCGCTATGACATGGCGTACCGAGCGACACACGGCGCGTTCGTACCGTTCCATGCGCCTGGCTTGAAGCGAAAAGTACGCGCGGACAGCGGGATTACGGGCTTCGGCCGCATGGCGCTTCCAGATGACGCTCTCAACGTTGTGTTGGAAGAGGACGGCTTCAGAAAGATCGGGAACATTAGGAGCAGGAAAAAGAAAATCGCAAACCAGACTGTCGAATTCTCCGGATTCAAGAAGCGTCTGAACCTGCCTCAACATGGCCGTCGAACGATATCGCGACACCGGTACCGGAAGCTCGGAAACGAGGCCGGTAGCAAGCTGCGCGCCGAACCTGAGCGAGCGGCGCTGCGGCACCGAATGACGAACCGGATAGGCCGCAGTGCAATATTCGTAACACCGCGCTGGCCCCTCGCCGTCACTTTCGTCGTAGTGCAGACAAACGTAATGAATCTCGTGGCGCTTATGCAGGCAGCGCAGCATTTCAAGCGTCCGGATCTGGCCTCCACGCGTCGCGGGATGCAGATAGTCGGACTTCATCCACAGGATTTTCATGGGATGAGAGGACCGGGATAGCGGGAGATCGGCGGGCGGCTAAGAGAAGCACGACGGCTCTGGCGGCAAGCGCCCGAGCGCTTTCGCACATTTTTATTGTACGCGAGCAGTGTCGAATAAAGAGCGAAGATGTGCAACGGTATCCATCTCTTTCTGCTACGCTGAAACGCGTGAGACTGTACGATATCGATCCCGGTCCCGAAACGCCGGAAGTTGTCCGCATGATTGTCGAGATACCGAAGAACTCGGCAAACAAGTTCGAGTACGACGGAAAACTAGGCGTTTTCCGTCTGGATCGGGCGCTTTACTCACCCATGCACTATCCGGGCGATTACGGCTTCATTCCCGGAACGCTGGCGGAGGATGGAGATCCATTGGACGTTCTCACGCTAGTGACTGAGCCAAGTTTCACGGGCTGCCTGATCGAGGTCCGGCCCGTCGGCGTTTTGTACATGGTGGATAAGCAAGAGCATGACCAGAAGATACTGGCGGTGCCGAACAATAATCCGCGGTACGACTCAATTCACACGATCGATCAAATCTTTCCACATCTGAAGCGCGAAATCGAGCATTTCTTCACGATCTACAAGGAACTGCAGGGGAGCAAAGCCGAGATGAATGGATGGGGCGGCCCGAAGGAAGCGCGTCGCCTGATTACCGAATTCCGCAGCACTTACCTGGAAACGCAGCTCGCATCCACGGGCGCCGATCAGTAGCTTCATCTAATTCGCGGTCTGCCTCTATTTCCGCTCAATCTGGCCACAGCACCCCTCCGACAGGCGCTGATTTTTTGGGTGTAGAATAGCGCAGCTACCTGATTGCCACCGATATCGGGAGCACTCGAGTGATACGGAGGCACTCAGGGATGAAGCCTTTCGCGATCCTGCTGTGTGCAGCGTTCGGCGCACCGGCCCTTTTTGCTCAAACCTTGCTATTTGGCAACCCGGAAATTACTCCTGGGCTGCAAGGCCAAGGTTATGTCGTTCAGGCGAGCAAAAGCCAAACGGCTACCAGTTCGTCGGTGACATATGCGGTGACGGCGCCCGCCAATCAACTGCCGGTTCCACTAACGGTTGGCAGGCTCAATTTGCAGTTTGTTCCGCCTGCGAACGCGTCCAGCGGGTCCGCCGCGATTACGATAACCTTTACGGGTGGTATGGCTGTGACGGGCGCGGGCAATGCCCTCTTATTTCAGGGGGGCGTGCTTAACTTCACACCAAGCCCGCAAACTGCTACTATCAGGCTCTTTCCCGGAACGGCCGTCCTGACGTTCTACTTTAATGGACAACCGACATTCCCGAACCAAGGAACCATCACTGTGTCATTCGGCGCTGGCGGACATCAAAAGCCTTATCTGAACGACTTCGACGGGGTCGGAAGGACGGACTACGCCGTCTGGCGGCCTTCGCAAGGCATCTGGTACACCATTTTGTCGGGCGGAGTCGGCGGCGGAACCGAAGTGTCAACGCCGTGGGGACTACCCGGCGACGTACCTGCACCAGGAGACTACGATGGCGACGGTGTGTCCGATTATGCGATTTGGCGGCCATCCATCGGGACTTGGTACGTGCTGATGAGTAGCACCGGTCAGCAGGTCGTTACACCATTTGGCCTGCCCGGCGACATCCCAATCGTTTCGGCCGATTTCGATGGGGATGGAAAAACCGACTACGCAGTATGGCGTCCATCTACCGGGGCTTGGTACGTGCTGCTGAGCAGCACCCATCAGCAGGTCTTTGTACAATTTGGCTTGCCAGGCGACATCCCGCTTGCGGGCGATTTCGACGGAGACGGTAAGACCGACTATACGGTGTGGCGGCCGTCGGAAGGAACGTGGTATATACTGCTCAGCAGCAACCGGCAGGTCGTAGTCACCCCATGGGGCCTTCCTGGCGACATCCCGATACCAGGCGATTACGACGGGGACGGCAAGACCGACTATAACGTGTGGCGACCGTCGGACCAGATTTGGTATACGATTCTGAGCAATAATGGAGTGCGACAGATGACACCGTGGGGACTACGGGGCGATATTCCGGTGGGCGGCGACTACGACGGATCTGGCCAGACCGACTACGCGATATGGCGACCCTCTACGGGTGAGTGGTTTGTCATCACTCCGGCTGGGCCGCAGCTCCCGGTACAGTGGGGGCTGCCCGGCGATAAACCCATCGGGCAGGTGGTGACCTCGGTACCAACCGGAGCGGCGAGCGATAAGCCTTACGCCGAGGCAGCCGTCGGGCCGTGATTAATTAAAGCTGATCTGTTCGCTCGCGCAAGCCCGACCATTTCTCGCAAATGACAATTGAATTTGCCGGGTTGCGCGACAAATACTTCACCGTGGCGGGACCAATTGAGCGGTGAGGCTGGGGCGGCAGGAAGTCGCGGAGAGTGGCGATAGATTGAACCGCCTGGTAGTCGACTCCATTGATGCAATAGGCGAAATGGATTGTGTCTTCCTCGATGTCTGTAATCACGCCATCGGCGATCCGCCCCTGCTGATTGACAAGAATACGGCGCTGGCGTTCCGTTTCCTCGGGACTGATGCGCTTTCGCGAGAGCAGCGCGCCGACGACGGCAGCGACACAAACCAGCGCCAAAGCCGCGATCTGAACAAGGGGGAGTTTAAGGAAGTGCAGCCCGGAGGGCATGGATGTTTACCCGCTCAAAACGGGCCCCAATCGGCCTTTGCGCTCCTGTGCATCAGCGGATCTTCGCCGGTTCGAAAGCCTGGTTGTAATCGATAAGGAACTGTTCCAAGCCTCTTTCAGTCAGTGGATGCTGAAAAAGCTGGTCCAGCACCTTAAGTGGCATGGTTACAATGTGTGCTCCAGCCTTTGCCACCTCGACAACATGAAGCGGTCCGCGGACCGAAGCCGCCAAAACCTGCGTCTTGAAACCGTAGTTCGAATAGATTGTGATGATTTCCCGGATGACGTTCATCCCCGGCCAACCTAGATCATCCACTCTTCCCACGAACGGGCTAACTATGTAAGCGCCCGCTTTTGCCGCGAGCAACGCTTGCGCGGCGGAGAAACACAGAGTGACGTTCAGCCGGATTCCTTCGCTCGACAGCGCTTTGGTTGCGACAATGCCATCGCGGGTAAGAGGAACCTTGACGATCACGTTCTTGTGAATCTTTGCGAGGCGTCGGCCTTCGCCGATTATTTCTTTCGCGCCGGTCGAGACGACCGCCGCATTGATATCGCCGTCCACGATGCCGCAGATTCTTCGGATCTGCTCTTCAACCGGAACTTGTTCCTTGGCAATAAGCGAAGGATTGGTGGTTACGCCATCTATGACGCCTAAGGCTGAAGCTTCTCTTAATTCGTCCAGATTTGCGCTATCGACGAAAATCTTCATTTACCGGAGCGAGAGCAATTACGGTCATCTTGATGTTACCAGAGCGGTCGGTAGTGGGTCAGTTTGGATTGAAGGGGGCTTGACTTGATTCGTCCTCCTCTGCGTCGGCCCATCCCGCGCCCCTTACCGCCAAGGATAAAAGTCAGTTATCCTAAACTCATGACGATTTGTGTTGCGGCATTGGCGGCTGATGGTCAAGCGATTGTTTGTGTAGCCGACAGGTCGGTAAGTTATGGAGACGATATAACCGGCGAATCCGACGTAACTAAAATTGTCAGTCTTGGATCTGGTGCCGTTGCGATGGTTTCTGGTGCCGAAAATGAATACGAGCGCGTTCTAGCCAAGTTGGGCAGGAACACTAATTTGGGCAAGTCAATTCCCGATACGATTAACTATTGCGAAGAGAAGTACAAGGAAACTAGAAAGGAACTCTTGGCGACGCGGATTCTGGAACCAAATCTGACAGACGAGGCTAGGCTCCGCGAGTCGGCGTCCGTGCCCACGGCTAATAAATACATACGAAAATTGATGGAACAAGTTTCC
>JBAUZG010000277.1:0-16757 GCA_049585195.1 Bryobacteraceae bacterium
CGCTCGTCGACGGCGATTCTCTCGAACTCGAGGGCGACGAAGCGCAAGTGAAGCGTGCGGAGAGCATTCTTGAGGATTACGTTTGCCTGGTTCGAGAAGGCCACGCGTTCAACAACGGCGACCTGAACAGCTACATGCGTCTGGTTACCGCCGACCCCGACGTCTCTCTTCGCAGGCTCGTAGAAAGCGGCAAATCACGTTCCTTCGGTAAGAAAGTCCTGGCGCCGAAAACAGTGAATCAGCGACGTTACGTAGACGCCATTGAACACAACGATCTGACGATTGGTATTGGTCCGGCAGGAACTGGGAAGACCTATCTCGCGGTGGCGATGGCCGTCTCGGCTTTTCTCAATAAGCGCGTTGCGCGGATTGTGCTGACCAGACCGGCAGTTGAAGCCGGTGAGCGGCTAGGCTTTCTGCCCGGCACACTTCAGGAAAAAGTAGACCCCTATCTTCGGCCGCTTTATGACGCCTTGTTCGACATGATGGACGCTGAAAAGGTGGAAAAACTGCTCGAGCGCAACACAATCGAGATTGCTCCGTTAGCCTTCATGCGCGGGCGTACGCTGAATGACTGCTTCATCATTCTCGACGAAGCGCAGAACACGACGGCCGAGCAAATGAAGATGGTGTTGACGCGCCAGGGATTTAACTCGAAGATGGTGGTGACGGGCGACCAGACGCAAATCGATCTACCGCTCGGAAAGCGGAGCGGGTTGCTGGAAGCGGCGGACGTGCTACGCGGCGTCGAGGGAATCGCCTTTGTTACTTTCGATGAGCGCGATGTCGTGCGACACACGCTGGTACAGCGTATCGTGAAAGCCTACGAACGCTACAACGAGATGACTGGCGCAGGCCGGCAGCTCGCGCTGAGGCTCGCTCCCGATCCGCCGCCCGAAACACAGGTGGAACCTCCGCCGAGCACCGGGGTCGAGATTCCTGAGCTCCCCTTTCTCGCCTAGTAGCCGTATGTCTCCCGAAGGCAGTAGTTTGCTTTTCCAAGGTATTCCGGCATCTCTACGATTCCAGCCGGAACAGAAGCGCGTGTTGCAACGTTTCGCGAAGCACCTATCGAAACGCATTGCGGACGGGCGCTCGTTCTGTTGTCTTCTGACCAATGACGAAGCTCTACAGAGACTGAATAGCCAATTCCGCCACCTGGATCAACCTACCGATGTTCTCTCGTTTCCCCGTATCGCGGCCAATGGCGAACTCGGCGAGCTTGCCATTTCGGTCGAAAGAGCAGCCGGACAGGCGCGACAATACGGGCACGGTTTGCTGGATGAAGTGCGCATTCTGATGTTGCACGGCGTGCTGCACCTGGTGGGCATGGATCATGAGCGGGACCGGGGTGAAATGGAGCGAGTCGAGCGGAAGCTTCGCACAGAGTTCGGCCTGCCGGACGGTTTAATAGCGAGGGCGAGACGATGACCTGGATCTGTCTACCGGCGCTGGCGATTGTTTCCGTTCTGCTGGTGTTTTCGTCGTACCTGCAGCTACTTTATTTGGAGTCGCTGCGGCTGATCAAGCACGAGACGCCGGCGCTCAGCCGCTTCAGAGAAACGATTCAAGCTAGGTTGGGATACGAAACCGAGCAGGGTGCTGCACGTTATTCGCTGGTCAAGCATGTCGCTCTTCCGCTCACTGGAGTTTTGGCCTATTGCACGGTAGACCGTCCGAAAGTGCCGGTCTGGCAACTTGGCTTGGAGGCCGGTGCATTCAGCGCAGCCGTTATGCTGGTAACCACCTACGTCGTTCCACAGTTTCTCTACCGGCGTCTCTCGGGCGAGTGGCTCTTGCGCCTCTTTCCATTGGCCAGGCTTCTCGGAATCGCCATTACGCCCTTATCGGCGCCTCTTAGTTTCTTTCAATCGCTTCTTGAGATCGGCCGCGAACAGAAAACGCCAGCCGAGGGCGACGACGCTTCCGAGCATATCGAGGCACTAATCAGCGCGGGGGCGGAGGAAGGCATCCTTGAAGAAGGCGACCGTCTGCTGATCCAGCAAGTGGTTGCATTCGGCGATAAGACTGTCCGGGAGGTGATGACACCGCGTCCGAACATTGTAGCCGTGGCGGCCAACCAGTCGCTCGAGGACCTTCGACAGCTAGTCATTCACGAACAGTATTCGCGGATACCCGTTTACGAGGGGTCCATTGATCAGGTGATCGGCTTTGTCCACGTCCGCGACATGTTCGAGCTCGATCCCGAGCAGCGGAAAAATAAAACTGTTCGAGATCTGATACGGCCTATCCGCCTCGTGCCCGAAACAAAGCTGGTGAGCGAACTCTTGCGCGAGATGCAGCATGATGGAGCGCATCTCGCGGTGGTGATCGACGAGTACGGGAACACTGCGGGCCTGGCAACGATGGAGGATCTCGTCGAAGAAATTCTCGGCGAGATTCACGACGAGCACGAGCCCGACCGGGACGTCCGGGAGGAATCGGATCACTCGTTTATCGCGCCCGGTAGTCTCGACCTCGACAGACTGGAAGAGCTTCTCCATTTCAAGCCCGAGCATGATACCGAATCCACCACAATCGGCGGCCTGGTGGCGGAGTGGCTGGGACACGTTCCGAAAGTGGGCGAATCCGTGGAGCGCGACGGCATTCGTATTGACGTTCTGGCGGGCAACGAGCTTCGCGTGGAGCAAGTCCGGGTATCGCGCCTCGAGGAGCCGGCTCCAGTATGAGCGACGGCCCGGCTCCGTTTCGCGCCGGTTACGTATCAATAGCGGGAAGGCCGAATGCCGGCAAATCCACGCTACTGAATGCACTGATCGGCGAGAAGCTGGCAATCACCGCCAGGCAAGCGCAAACCACTCGCACGTCGATACAGGGTGTGTTAACTCTGCCCAATGCTCAGATCGTCTTCATCGATACGCCCGGCATCCATAAATCGGACACGCTGTTCAATAAGCGGATGATGGCGACAGTCCGCAGGGCGCTCGAGGACCGCGACCTTGTCCTTTACGTTGTGGATTCATCGAAACCGATCGCGGTCGAAGATGGAGACGCGGTGTCGGTTCTAAAGCGCGCTAAACAGACAATTCTCGTTCTGAACAAGATCGACCGCCTCGAGGACAAGCGCCTGCTGCTGCCGTTGATCGCGCAATATCTCGAGCTGTACGGTTTCCTCGAGGCCATTCCTGTCTCGGCGCGAAAGGGCGATGGATTGGACGACCTGACACAGACGATTGTAAAATATCTGCCCGAAGGCGCGGCTGTATTCCCGGAAGAATGCTTTACCGATCAGCCGATGCGATTTCTTGCGGGTGAAATCATTCGCGAAAAGATTCTGCGCGACGCTCAAAGGGAAGTTCCCCATGCTGTGGCGGTGGTGGTCGATGAGTGGAAGGAGACACCGGCTCTCACTCGGATCTGTGCCTCGATTCATGTGGAAAGACCAGGCCAGAAAAAGATCTTGATTGGTAAAAACGGCGACATGCTAAAGCGCATCGGCGCGGCTGCACGGACCGAGATAGAAGCGATGATTGGAAACAAAGTCTTCCTGTCACTGTTCGTGAAGGTGAGGAGAAACTGGCGAGAAGACCCGGCCTTCCTGGACGAAATCGACTGGCGCGCGATGGTAGGCTCAGAATAGATTGAAATGAAACGATTGCTTCGCACTATTCTCATTGGAGGCGCCTTGAGCGTGGCGCCTGTGCTTGCGTGGCAAAAAGCGGCCACGCCGGACGACCGCATCTCCGATCAGATTCGCATGAAGCTTGCCACCGACCCGGATGTGAAGGGCGGAGCGCTGGATGTTTCTGTCAAGGATGGGGCCGTGACCATCCGGGGCCGCGTCGATACCGATAGGGGAAAGAAGAAGGCGGAGAAGCTCGCAAAGAAAGTGAAAGGCGTGAAGTCGGTGGATAACGAATTGGCGGTCGGGCCGCCAACCTAGGTGATAAAGACGCAAAAAGAAGCCCCAAACGTAAGCGCAATGTCGTTTAGTTAAGACCGCCTTGAGACGGGAGCCAATCAAGGGCGCTTACACTTCCGGCTCTCTTTCAACATTGCGGACCCGAGGGGCGCGATCGGTTAGGATGAAGGTTCCCTCTCATGCATGCCCCTACGTCTGTATAACACTCTCACGCAGGAGCTCGAAGAGTTTCGGCCGGCTCTGGATAACGTAGTCCGGATGTACACGTGCGGGCCGACGGTGTACAACTTCGTCCACATTGGTAACCTGCGCACCTTCACCTTTCAGGACATCCTGCGGCGGTGGCTTCGGCACAAAGGATTCGAGCTCAACCATGTGATGAACATCACGGATGTGGAGGACAAGATTATCGCCAATGCGGCGCGGGAAGGAAAGACGCTGAAGGAATACACAGAAGTGTATATTGCGGCTTTCTTCGAGGATGCAAAGGCTCTGCGGCTGGAACTTCCCGAACGTGTTGTAAAAGCGACCGATCATATCGGAGATATGGTAGCGGCGATTGAAGCGCTAACGGCGAAAGGGACCACATACGTCAGCGACGGCTCGACCTATTTCCGTATTGCCTCATTCCCGGAATACGGCAAGCTGTCGCACAACGATTTCCAGGGCATGCGTAGCGGCGCGCGTGTGGATACAGACGAATATGAGAAGGACGACGCACGCGATTTCGTGCTGTGGAAGGCGCGTAAAGGGGATGAGCCGTACTGGCCGGAAGCGGTTGGCGACGGGCGCCCTGGCTGGCATATCGAGTGCTCCGTGATGGCGATGAAATACCTTGGCGAAACTCTCGATATTCACTCGGGCGGCGTGGATTTAATTTTTCCGCATCACGAAAACGAAATCGCCCAGTCGGAATCGATTACTGGTAAGCCCTTTTCGCGGTTCTGGCTGCATTCCGAGTTTCTGCTGGTCGAGTGGCAAAAGATGTCGAAATCGCTGGGCAACTTCTATACGCTACGCGATCTGATGAAGAAAGGCTACAAGCCGGAAGCGATTCGCTATCTGCTCGCTTCAGTTCCATATCGCAAGAAATTGAACTTTACATTCGACGGGTTGGACGCGGCGGAGACGGCGATTCAGCGTCTGAGAAACTTTAAGCAGCGATTGGAAACGGAGAAGTTGGAGCCGGGCCGGAACGAAGAGCTCGTGGGCCTATCAGAGAGAGCGTTAAGGGTGTTTGAAGATGCACTCGACGAGGATCTGAATACGGCCGAGGCGCTCGGCGCTATCTTCGAGTTCGTGCGGGAAGTGAATACGGCGCTCGACGAGGGCCGCCTTCGCGATGCGAATCGCGAGGATGCCGTTCGAGTTCTGAAAGTGTTTGACGAAATTTTCGATGTGCTGAATGCCACCGAGGCGGCTGGAGAGCTGACAGAAGCGGAGATTGAAGCGAAAATCGCGGAACGAAATGCAGCCAAGAAATCGCGGGATTTTGCCCGGGCCGATGAGATTCGAGCCTGGTTGCTCGAGAAAGGAATAGTACTCGAAGACACACGCGACGGAGTGCGTTGGAAAAGAAAATGAAATTCGATTCTCTGGTTGTTCATGCGGGCGACCGCAAACGCCGCGGAGGGTGTATTCCCTCTACAACTCCCATTCATTTGGGGACCACCTACTTCTACGATTCGGCGGTCACGCTCGATCGCGTTTTCGCTCACGAGGAAGAAGGATTCAGTTATGGGCGGTACGCGAATCCAACGTCTGAGGCGCTCGAAGAACTCACAACCGCGATGGAGAACGGGCATGGATCGCTCGCTTGCGCGTCGGGAATGGCCGCGCTGCAGATTGCTCTTCAAGCCGCATTGGTCGATCGCGCGCCAAGGATCGTGGCGGCGCAATCCCTCTATGGCGCGACCATCAAACTATTCGACCAGGTGTTTGGGCCGCTCGGAGTTGAGACGTCGTACGTAGACATCTGTGACCTTAAGGCGGTTGAGCAAGCGATTTTCGGGAAGAAGCCGGGCTGTGTCTTCATGGAAACGGTGTCGAATCCGCTGCTCCGGGTGGCAGCCGTTGACGAGGTGGCTAAGTTAACGAAGGCAGCCGGTATTCCGCTGGTAGTGGACAACACATTCGCGACGCCAATGATGATTCGGCCGCTCGAATATGGCGCGAACATCGTTGTTCACAGCGCGACAAAATATCTGGCCGGGCACGGTGATGTGCTGGGTGGAATTGTGGTGAGCGATGCGGAATATCACGAAGTGGTTCGCACGATTTCGCGGATTGCGGGCCCTGTCATGGGACCGTTCGAGAGCTACCTGACGATGCGCGGCATCAAGACGCTGGCGCTACGGTTTGCACGCCAGTGCGACAACGCCTGCAAACTGGCGAGCTGGCTCACATCACACCCGGCGGTTGATCGCGTATTCTATCTGGCCGATCCCCGGCACCCAGATGCCGCTACCGTGAAACGATTGTTTGGCTCGGCGCTATTCGGGGCCATTGTTAGCTTCGAAATCAAAGGCGCGCACAAAGAGGCCGTGATGGCATTCATGGACCGGTTGAAAATGGTGGTTCCTGGCACGTCGCTGGGCGACGTTCATACCCTGCTCCTGTATCCGGTTATGTCTTCGCATCGCGATGTTTCGCCGAAGATACGGGAGCGAATGGGTATTCGCGAGAATCTTGTGAGGGTTTCGCTCGGCATCGAAGCCGCTGAAGACGTAATCGCGGATTTGGATCAGGCGCTAACCGCTACTTAACGACTTAACTACCTCGGTGGTTCGAGAGAAACTCGCTGTCGATCGGGCGGCGTCCGCGATAGCCGTCTTCCACGTGATGCCAATAGCCGATATCGCGCTCTCCCGATTTCCAGCAGAGATACACTTCTTTGCCTCGATAGAGCGTCGGGAAATCGATCAGCCCCATTTCTAAATCCTTGAGCTGGCAACCGGTCTCGTGAATTGATTCGATCGTCTCCTTCAAACGCCGCGCGGCCCCGTCCTTCTGCTGCTTCAATTCCAGCAACTGGGCGCGCGGTGGAACCATGCCTCCCGAGAGCGCGATTCGTTGCTGAATATTACCGATTTGCGCCTCCGCCTCGTCATACTGCCGCTTTACGGAAGCTAGCTTCTCCAAATATTTCTGAATCTGCGGCAGCAGGGCTTCCGCTTCGAGTATGGTAAAAAAGCGCGGCACGCGAATACAACTCAATGAACTCTCTTATTCTAAAGGCTTGCGGATCGGCATACACACATCCATCTCGGGCTCGCTCGAGAGGTCGGCGCTCAAGGCGCACGAGTTGGGCGCCAACACATTCCAGATTTTTTCGGCCAGTCCGCGGATGTGGCGGGCGAAACCGCCCGATCCGGTCGAGATCCGGCTGCTGAAACAGGCGAGGGAGCGGTACGATCTGAAACCGCTCGTCGTTCACGACAACTACCTCATCAATCTCGCTTCGGCCGATGCCACAATCCGGCAAAAATCGATCGACGCGTTTACGGGCGAACTCGAACGGGCGATTCTGATTGGCGCGGAGTACGTAGTCGCGCATCCTGGCAATTGTAAGGACCTCACGCGCGAGCAAGGCATGCTGAACGTAGCGGAGGGTCTGGCGCTGGCGTGGCGGGCTCTGGGCGAGAAGCTCAAGAAAAATGCCCGCATTAAGATCCTGCTCGAGAACACGGTCGGCGCCGGTAATCAGTTGGGTGGTGAACTCAAGGAATTGGCGACGCTACGCGAACTGGCCGGTCCGTATCTCGGAGTAGCGATCGGCTTCTGTTTGGACACTTGCCACTTATATGTGTACGGAAGAGATATCAGCACGGCGGCCGGGCTTGAGGCAGCGATACATGAGGTGGATGAACTTCTGGAATTGAAGAATGTGCCGGTAATGCATGCGAACGACGCGAAAATGCGTCTGGGTTCGCACGTGGACCGGCACGCACACATCGGCGACGGTTATATTGGAAGGGAAGGCTTTCGACGAATCGTTAATCACCCGCAGTTGCGCGAGAAGGCTTTTATCCTTGAGACTCCGGTTGACGAGCCGGGCGATGATCTCCGGAACGTCACGGCCTTAAAGGAGTTGGTCCTATTTCCGAACAAGCGTTTGACCACCAAAGAATCGAAGCGAAGTGGCATGAGCGGTGGACGAACGATCCGGCGCTCTACGTAGCCGATTCGCCGGACAAGCCCAAGTACTACGTCGCTGAGATGCTGCCCTATCCGAGCGGGAAGCTCCACATGGGCCACGTGCGTAACTACTCGATTGGCGATGCGCTGGCCCGCTATATGTGGATGCGCGGATACGATGTGCTGCACCCGATGGGTTGGGATGCCTTCGGGCTGCCAGCGGAGAACGCGGCAATCAAGAGCGGCGTGCATCCGCGCGATTGGACGTTGAGCAAAATCGCGCAAATGAAAAGCCAGATGCAAAGGATGGGCTTCGGCTACGACTGGTCGCGCGAAATTTCCGCCTGCGAGCCGGAGTATTACCGCTGGAACCAATGGTTCTTTTTAAAGATGTACGAGCGAGGACTGGCGTATCAAAAGGTAGCGCTGCTGAATTGGTGCCCTGAATGCCAAACCGTGCTCGCTAACGAGCAGGTGATAGACGGCTATTGTTGGCGGCATGAGACGACTCGAGTCGAGCAGCGAGCCTTGAAGCAGTGGTTCCTGAAAATCACCGACTATGCCGACGAACTGCTGGAAGGTTTGAAGCTGCTTGAACATGGTTGGCCGGAGCGTGTCCTGACCATGCAGCGAAACTGGATTGGCCGGTCGGAAGGCGCGGAAGTAGACTTCGCTCTTGAAGGAACCGGCGAAAAGATACGTGTCTTCACGACGCGGATCGACACCATTTATGGAGCAACCTGCCTGATCCTGGCCCCGGGGCATCCATTGGTGGATCGGCTCATTCAAAAGCCGGCCGATCGCGCCCGCGTCAAGGAAATGATTGACGCAGCGGCGCGCAAAGATCCGGGAGAACTCGAGAAAGAAGGCTTGTTCACCGGGGCCTACGCGATCCGGCCGTTCGATGGCGCAAGAATTCCAGTGTGGATCGCGAACTTTGTTCTGATGGGTTATGGTACCGGGGCCATCATGGCCGTACCGGCGCATGACGAGCGCGACTTCGAGTTCTGCCGGAAATACGGCATTCCGGTGGTTCCGGTAATCCGGCCCGTAGATGGTCCACTCGCCGACGGCCCGGCCATGAAGGAGGCGTTTACCAGTTACGGCATTGTAGAGAACTCAGGCGAATGGTCTGGTCTTCCGAGCGAGGAAGCGCGCGTGAAAATGGCTGCGTACGCGCGGCAAAAGGGGTTTGGAGAGCCCGCTATCACGTTCCGCATTAAAGACTGGGGCATTTCGCGCCAACGCTATTGGGGCACGCCGATTCCGATTATTCATTGCCCAAAATGCGGCATAGTCCCGGTCCCTGAGCAGGACCTGCCGGTGCTGCTTCCATTGGACGTAAAGATCACGGGCGAAGGAAGATCGCCGCTCGAATCAGTCGACTCGTTTATTAATGTGACGTGCCCGAAATGCGGCGAACCCGGACGGCGCGAAAGCGACACGATGGATACGTTCGTCGATTCGTCCTGGTACTTCTATCGCTACTGCGATCCGCATAACGAGCAACAGCCGTTTGATTCCTCCATCATTGCGAAATGGTTTCCGATTGACCAGTACATCGGCGGCGTCACGCACGCGATTCTGCACCTGATTTATTCGCGGTTCTGGACCAAGGTGATGCGCGACATCGGACTGGTTTCGAATAGCGAACCCGCGAAGAACCTCTTCACGCAAGGCATGGTGCTGAAGGATGGCTCCGCGATGTCGAAGTCGAGGGGCAACGTCGTGGACCCCGATGAAATGGTTGAGAAGTACGGCGCGGACACGTGCCGGATGTATACCTTGTTTGCGACGCCTCCTGAAAAGGACATGGACTGGAACGAATCGAGCGTCGAGGGTCAGTTCCGGTTTCTGGGACGTGTATACCGGTTCGTGACGCGCAACATTAGCCGGATGGGAACGGGGGAGTTCAACCAGGCGGACCGGCAGGCACTGCGTAAGCTGCACCAGACCGTGCGAAAGATAACCGGGGATTTCGATAGCCGCTGGCATTTCAACACGTCGATCGCCTCGCTGATGGAACTGCTGAACGAGCTGTATGCGCTCGAGGACAAGCTTTCACCGGCGCCTGTACGCGAGATTCTGGAAAAACTGACGCTGATGCTCGCTCCGTTTGCGCCCTACACGGCTCAGGATCTGTGGGAGGCGCTGGGACACGACGCTCCGGCATTTCGGGAGCCGTGGCCGACGTTCGATCCGGAGCTGGCGAAGGAAGACGTGGCCGAAATTGTGATTCAAGTGAACGGCCGCGTGCGGGGCAAGATTCACGTTGCTTTCGGCACGCCCGACGATCATGTCCGCGAGCTGGCTTTGGCCAATGATAAAGTGCAGCCGTTTGTCTTGGGCAAGCGGGTGCTGAAAGTGATTATCGTTCCAGATAAGCTAGTCAATATTGCTGTGAAGTAACCGCTAGAACCCAGGAGCATGCCGTGTCCACTACAACGCTAGTTCCGGTAAGCGAATATCTCCATACCATGTACCGGCCGGACCGCGAGTACATAGACGGAGCGTTATTGGAGCGCAACGTGGGCGAATGGAACCATAGCCGGCTACTTGCGCTGTTGGGCGCGTATCTGTCGGCCCGAGAAAGGCAATGGGGAATCTTGACGGCTTTCTCGCAGCGAGTACAGGTGAAGCCGACTCGCTTCCGAGTTCCGGATATTACAGTTTTGACCGGGCCACCTCCCAGGGGGGGAATCGTCACAGATCCTCCGTTTCTGTGCATTGAGATCCTTTCGCCAGACGATCGCATGAGCGAAATGCAAGAGCGCATCGACGATTACCTTGCATTTGGCGTCCGCCACGTCTGGGTGATCGATCCACGGACTCGGCGCGCTTTCGAGTACACCGCAGAGGGCATGCGCGAGGCCAAGGACGGCATTTTGTCCACCTCGAAGCCCGATATTCGCGTGGTTCTTGCCGAACTCGAGGAACCCGAGGCCACCTAACGGTAATAGGAGATGAAGCTCCATCGGCCGCTTTTAGGTCGACGTTGAGCCAGCGCCGCTCGCGTAAGACACCGCAGATTACGGGCCGCCGACCGGGCTGTCGCGTTCATCATGAAATAATGCTTGAGTTCTAGCGGGAACGGAAAACTCAATGGAATTGGAACCAAATCGCGGCCGCCGCGATTTCATCAGGCAAGCTACGGGAGCCGCCGCGCTCACGAGTTCGCTGTTCACCGGCCGCCTGAAGGGCGCCAACGACAAGATCGCCATCGCGTTTATCGGCCTCGGCCGCATGGGCCGCGACGACCTCCGCTTTGCCATGCTGCAGCCGGAACTCGAGGTGGTTGCGCTTTGCGACGTCTATCAGCCGTGCCTCGACTTCGCCGTGAAAATGACGGACGGCAAGCCGAAAGCCATCAAAGACTTTCACCAGATCCTGGACGACAAATCCATTGACGCAGTGTGTGTCGCGACGCCCGATCACTGGCACCCCTATCTCACAATTGAAGCCTGCAAGGCGGGCAAAGACGTCTATGTCGAAAAGCCTATTTCCGTGACTGTGGAAGAAGGTCAACGGATGGTCGAGGCCGCGCGCAAATATAAACGCGTCGTTCAGGCCGGCACGATGCAGCGCAGTGCCGAGCATTTTCAAAAGGCACTGGCGATAATCCAGAGCGGTCAGTTGGGCAAAATCACAATGGCCCACACCTGGAATTACGGCCATACCAAACCGGAAGGCATCGGTAATCCACCCGACTCGGAACCGCCAGCAGACCTGGATTGGGACATGTGGCTGGGTCCGGCCCCCAAGCGGCCCTACAATGCGAACCGCTTCGGCTACGACATCGAGCATCCCGCCCACCCCCGTTGGTTCTCGAACTTCCGTTGGTTCTGGGATTATGCGGGCGGCATGATGACCGACTGGGGTGTGCACTTGCTTGACATCGTGCAAGGCGGAATGAACGAAGAACAACCGAAATACATTTCTGCGTCAGGCGGCAAGTGGTACCTCAACGATAACCGTGAAACTCCCGACACGCTGAAGGTGGCCTATGAATATCAAAGTGGTTGGATCGCGACATACGAGAACCGGAACAACAACGGTCAGTCCATGTTCAACAAAGGATACGGGATCCTGTTCTTCGGTACTAATGGAACCATGTTTGTCGACCGCTCGGAGTACTTCATTCTTCCCGAAATGAAAGTCAGCGAGGAGAACAGAACGACTCAGACCCCGCTGATGGCGGAATCGTCAATGCAGAGTGTTTCGAGCGGAAACTTCAACCATTGGAAGAACTTTGTTTCCTGCATCAAGACGCGCGAACGGCCAGTCTCTGATATCGAAGTCTGCTACAAGAGCACGGCTACCTGTTTGCTTGGCAATGTGGCTCTGCGGACGGGTGAACGACTCGAATTCGATACCGAAAAACAGACGCTGGTCGATCCGAAACGCCGGAAATGGCTAACCCGCGACTATCGCAAGCCTTGGAAACTGAGTGTTTGAGGCTATGCATCTTTCCCTCTGCCCCTCGAATCCTATCGAGAGAGTCGGATTTTAGGAAGTAAGGCCTTCCGATTGAGCGCTTTTCCTGCGAACCGTTCTAAGCTGGTAGAAGGCAGGGCTGATTGGGAGCTGAAAGTGTAATTCGGGCGGAGCTGCTAGGGAAAAGCTATCGGTCTGGCCGATCGGAGCTAGTGGTTTTTGAGAATCTCTGCCTGGAGGTCCGGTCGGGCGAGCTCCTCGCAATTATCGGCGAATCGGGGGTGGGCAAATCAACGTTACTGCACTTACTCGGCGGTCTGGACAGGCCTTCGAAAGGTAAGATATACTTCGGCCAGCGAGACTTAGGGGCGCTTTCGGAGAAGAGCCTAGCCGCCTTTCGGAACGAGACTCTGGGTTTTGTGTGGCAGAGTCCGTCCCTGTTGCCGGAGTTTACAGCGCTCGAGAACGTGATGATGCCGTTGCTGATTCGCGGGACCGAGCCGAAGGAGGCCGACGCGATAGCGCGGGCAAGACTGGATGAGGTGGGTTTGCGAGCTCGCGAAACGCACCGTCCCGGAGAACTGTCGGGTGGTGAACAGCAGCGCGTGGCGCTGGCGAGGGCGCTTGCGGGCCGCCCCCAAGTGCTGCTGGCCGACGAGCCAACCGGGAACCTGGACCATCGAACGGGCGAAATGGTCATGGGCATGCTGACGGAGCTCCATCGCGCCCACGGTCTTACATCGATTTTTGTTACTCACAATTTATCGTTCGCGGAGCAGTGCGACCGCGTCTTGGAGTTAAGAAAGGGCAGCCTGGTTGCTCCGGAATTTGCGGAACCCCAGGTTGCCGGAGTTGGACGAGACGCAACCCGTCTCGGCGGTGGCAATTATGTTTGAACGTTATACCGAAAAAGCGCGCCGGGTTATCTTTTTTGCCCGATATGAGGCGAGCCAGTTCGGCAGTCCCTACATCGAGACCGAGCATCTCCTTTTAGGTCTCCTGCGGGAGGACAAAGCGCTCGCCAATCGGTTTCTGCGGTCGCACGCTGCAATCGAATCGATTCGCAAGCAGATTGAGGCCCACACGACCATACGCGAGAAGGTGTCCACGTCCGTCGACCTTCCGCTCAGCCACGAGTGCAAGCGCGTGCTAGCTTACGGAGCCGAAGAAGCGGAGCGCCTGAGCCACAAACACATTGGAACAGAGCATCTGCTGCTGGGCTTGTTGAGGGAAGAAAAGAGCTTTGCGGCCGAAATTCTGCATGAGCGCGGCTTACGGCTGTCGGCTGTTCGGGAGGAGATTGCCCGTTCGGCTTCGGAGAAAACGGCATCGAGCCGGCCCAAAGAGAGCTCGCTGCTGGCGGAGTTCAGCCGCGATCTGACGCAGGCCGCCATCGACGGCATGCTCGATCCGTTGATTGGGCGCGATGGCGAATTGGATCGCGTCGTTCAGATTTTGTGCCGCCGGACAAAGAACAATCCGGTTTTGATAGGCGAGCCTGGCGTGGGAAAGACTGCCATCGTGGAAGGACTGGCGCAGCGGATCGCGGATGGAGACGTGCCTTCCTTTCTATCCGATAAGCGCATCTTGGCCCTTGACCTTTCACTCATCGTGGCGGGAACTAAGTATCGCGGCCAATTTGAAGAGCGCCTGAAAACCATCATGAAGGAGTTGATGGAGAATCAGAACGCAATCATCTTCATCGACGAGCTTCATACCTTAGTGGGAGCGGGATCGGCCGAAGGGTCGCTCGACGCCGCCAACATTCTGAAGCCGGCGCTTTCTCGCGGCGAAATTCAGTGTATTGGCGCAACTACACCCGCCGAATACCGCAAATCGATCGAAAAAGATCGGTCGCTCGAACGGCGCTTCCAGGCCGTTAAGGTGCCGCCGCCCAATGAGATCGATGCCATCAAGATTCTGTTTGGCATCAAGGAGCGGTACGAGAAATTTCACGCCGTCGCTTATACGGATGAGGCGATTGAATCGGCGGTCTACACGTCCACCCGCTTCATCCCCGACCGTTTCCTTCCGGACAAGGCGATTGATCTGATCGACGAGGCGGGCGCGCGGGTGAAGCTGCGGCAAACCACGCTGCCTTCGGAAGTAGCCGACATCCAGAAGCGAATCAAATTTATCGTTCACCGCATGGAGAACGCGATCGCCAATCATGAGTTCGAGAAGGCTCGCTTCTACTCCGACGAGGAGCGGAAGGAACGCGAGAATCTGCGCGCGCTCCGCGAAAAGTATAACCTGGATGACACCTCCACCGGCCTCGTCACAAAGGACGATATCGAAGACGTCGTAGCGCGTTGGACCGGCGTGCCGATGACGTCGATCAAAGAAGAAGAAATCTCGAAGCTGATTCGCATTGAAGAAGAGCTGCACAAGCGCGTCATCAGCCAGGAGAAGGCGATCTCCGCATTGGCTCGCGCGATCCGGCGTTCCCGCGCAGGTCTGAAATCTCCAAAACGTCCAGCCGGATCGTTCCTGTTCCTGGGACCCACAGGCGTCGGAAAGACCGAAGTGGCGCGAGCTTTGGCCGAGTTCCTGTTTGGCAGCGAAAAAGCGCTGATCCGCTTCGATATGTCGGAGTTTATGGAGAAGCATTCAATCTCGAAGCTGATCGGATCGCCTCCCGGATACGTCGGCTACGAAGAGGGCGGCCAGCTTACCGAACGGGTGAAGCGAGCCCCATATTCAGTCATCCTGCTGGATGAGATTGAGAAGGCGCATCCCGACATCTACAACATTCTTCTGCAGGTGTTTGAAGATGGCCAGCTCACCGACGGCTTGGGTAATACGGTCGACTTCAAGAATACGATCATCATCATGACTTCGAACCTTGGGGCGCGGTTCCTCGACAAGCGGGGACAGATCGGGTTCTCGGTTTCCGAGCCTGGCGCGAATATCCCGCAGAAGATTGAAGACATGGTGATGAGCGAGGTGAAGCGGGCGTTCAATCCCGAGTTCCTGAACCGGCTGGACGAAGTGATTCTGTTCACGTCGCTGACAGATGACGACCTGATGCAGATTGTCGAGCTGCTGGTTGAGCAGGTGAACCTAAACCTTGCCGCCAAGCAGATCAAAATCCGTCTCGAGCCCGCAGCAGCGAAATATGTTCTCGACAAGACCTGTGGAGATCGAAGCTATGGCGCCCGTCCGCTGCGCCGCGCGCTCCAGAAGTACATCGAAGATCCGCTGTCGGAGGCGCTCATTCAGGGAACGCTTCCCCGCCCCGCGGAACTCGAAGTGTATCTCGGCGAAAACGGGCTCTACTGCAGACAGATAGCCGGCGAACTCGAACCGCAACCCGTAACGGCGGGAGGCGAACCGGACATTGCGCCGGCGAGCAGTGGCACACCGCTTTACTTGTTCTGATCGAGCGGATACTCGACGTTTGCGCGGGTGCGAGCAGGGCGTAGCTGGTTGATCCAATACGCCCACGCCACGATTAACGAGAAAAAAATCAAGCTACTGATCGGCGCTGCGGCAGAATTCGAAGGCGGCGGACCGGCGATGTTGTTGTACCAAGCGATCGTAATGAGGCCGATAGCACCCCAGAAGCCGGATACACCAAAGCGCTTTCTTGCGACGGTCGCGCGAACATAAAGAGTGATACCGAGTGCCCACAGACCGCCTTCCACGATAAGCGTGGCCGGCACGGAGGTCCACAACCCCAATCCGAAATAGCGAGGCACTCCCGGCGCAAGCGGCATGTCCGGCCTGTGGCTCACCCAATCGAGCAGCCAGTGGCTCGAGACCACCATAAACACCAGGCACGCCCCGCGCCAGTAATGCCGCCTCAAAAAATAGGCAGCCGCGAACAGGCCGGCCCAAATCAAATCCATCAACAAACTGTGGCTGAAAGCGATCTCCGTCGAGTTCAGATAATTCGCCGCTCCCATGCCGTGCGTGAATTGCACATGTTCGATTCCGGCCATCAAGAAAAGGCACCAAGCGAAATCGGGGAGCATTGCGGCAAACGTCGTTGTACCGAGCGAGATCTGCGGCTCGAAGCGCTTCGCCGCGAGAGCGACGGCGATGTGTCCAGCGAGCATCAGCCGATTCTGCTATGAGCTGCTACGTTGTCTGGCGACATGTCGCATAACGCCACTCTAAGACAGCGTTGTGGGCGTTGTCAAGCCACAATTTCAGAGGGTCCTCGTCCACCCAAAATCCTCCTGAATCCTAACGCTGCCGGTTTGCATCCATAAGCGCGGTCCCCGGGCCAAACGACACATCCAAGGAGAATGTGAATGCAATACTACGGTGCCTCCCAATTAGCGGACTCGTTCGCCAC
>JBAUZG010000278.1:0-44293 GCA_049585195.1 Bryobacteraceae bacterium
GGCTCCTTCAGCCATGCCCACACATTACTACGAAATCCTTCGTAGTGTCAACGAAAATCTTCGTACTCTACCGCTGAATCAGTTCCAGCAGCACGCCACCGGTGCTAGCTGGATGCACAAACACATAGCAATGCCCGCCGGCGCCTCGAGCCGGTTCATTCACAATCCGGCCGCCCGCCTTCCGTATTTGCTCGACGGCGCTCGCGAGATCGTCCACTTTCAGCGCCACGTGATGCAGCCCAGCGCCGCGCTTCTCTATGAATTTCGCAATCGTCGAGTCCGCGCTTGAGGCTTCCAGCAATTCGATTCTCGCGTCCCCAACCGGAAGCATAGCTACATTCACCTTTTCCCCAGGTACGGTCTCAAATCCCATCGGGGTTAAGCCAAGCTGATGCTCATAAAACTCGAGAGCTTGCTGAATTCGGTTCACCGCAATACCCAAATGATCGATCGTTACGTTACCCGCAAAAGCGAGACTGGCATGGCTCCTTCTTCGCCGCGATGGGGCCTCCAGCGCCAGCTTCACTAACTCGTCCACTCCCACCCCTTCGGTTGCGACTACTCTACGCACGGGAGCGGCTTCGTCAGCATTGGTAAGACTCTGCATCTGCCGTATTGTTTGCTCTACGAGCTCGGCTCCCGCGCGGTCCGACTTATTGATCGCAAAAATATCGGCTGTCTCCACGATCCCGGCCTTCATAATCTGAACGTCATCGCCCAACCCAGGAACAAGCACGAGAATCGTTACATCCGCGCGGCCCCAGATATCCACCTCGTCCTGCCCGGCGCCGACAGTCTCAATCAGTATTGCCTCGAAACCGGCTGCGTCCAGCAACTCCGATACTTCAAAAGTCGCAGCCGCCAAGCCTCCTTTGTGTCCTCGCGTCGCAAGCGACCGCACGAATACACCCTCGTCATTATGGTGTTCCTGCATGCGTATGCGGTCGCCCAGCAGGGCCCCGCCGGAAACCGGACTGCTCGGGTCTACCGCAATTACTCCGGCTTTCATGCCGAGCTCTCGCAGCACTCGTGTCATCGCGTTCGCCAGCGTGCTCTTGCCCGCGCCGGGAGGCCCCGTAAGTCCGATCGTGCGGGCCCTCCCCGTAAACGGTCTCAATAGCTCGACCAGCACCCGCCCCGTGTCTGTGCCGCTCTCAATCAGGCTCGCCGCACGAGCGATGGCGCGGACATCGCCCGCCACTATTCGATCCCTCAACTCGATTGGAGAATGCAATCTACTCTTTTAACAGTTGCCGCGCAATCACCAAGCGCTGTATCTCGCTCGTGCCTTCGCCAATCGTGCATAGCTTCACATCGCGATAGAACTTCTCGACTGGGTAGTCCTTAATAAATCCGTACCCGCCATGGATCTGCAGCGCTTCGTCGCACACGCGAACTGCGATCTCGGAGGCGAACAGCTTGGCCATGCTCGATTCTTTCGTAACGCGCCGTCCGCTGTCCTTCAACGCGGCCGCCCGAAAAACCAAGAGCCGCGCGGCCTCGATCGAAGTCGCCATGTCGGCCAGCTTATGCTGGATGGCCTGAAATTCCGAAATGAACCGGCCAAACTGCTTCCGTTGCTTCGAATAGGACAAAGCCGCATCGTAGGCGCCTCGCGCCGTTCCCACCGATAGTGCCGCGATCGAGATTCGCCCCCCGTCCAGAATCCGCAAACTATCGATAAAACCTTCGCCTGTCTTCCCCAATAATTGCGATGTTGGCACGCGGCAGTCCGTGAAGAGCACTTCGCCGGTTGCGCTCGATCGCATCCCTAACTTGTTCTCTTTCTTTCCAACGCGAAATCCCGGCAAACCCTTCTCGAGAATAAAGGCCGAGATGCCATGATGCGATGCCTGCCGGTCGGTGACGCACATCGCTACGCAAACATCGGCATAATGCGCATTTGTCGTAAACGTCTTGCCGCCATTGAGCACCCAGCACCCATCATGCAGCGAAGCGGTCGATCTTGTTCCTCCTGCGTCCGATCCAGCCTCGGGTTCTGTCAGCGACCAACAGCCGATCCACTCCCCGCTCGCCAGTTTCGGGATGTACTTCCGCTTTTGCGCGTCGTCTCCTGCAATAAAAATATGATTTGTGCAAAGCGAGTTGTGCGCCGCAACGATTAGCGCGAAACTTGGATCTACTCGCGCCAGCTCTTCAATGACGATGGCGTATTCAACATAGTTCAGCCCGGCTCCGCCGAGCTCCTCTGGAAAAATCACTCCGAGTAGCCCAAGCTGTCCAGCTTTCTTAATCGCTTCGAGCGGAAACTCCTGGTTCTCATCCCACTCCAAAACATGCGGCGAGATCTCCGCGGTCGCGAATTCCCGGACACCCGCTCGGAGTTGTTCTTGCTCCGGCGTGAATTCAAAGTCCATAGATTAGGTCAGTCCGGTCGGACTTTAACCCCCTGGTGCCAGCATATCCGAGCGTTTCAAAAATTTGGCCCAGTCAAGATAGTCTGTAGAGATGCAAATTGCGGCTCGGACGGCGTGTTTATTCATTTTCGGAGCGCTGCTGGCATATCACGGACTCGCGCAGCCGGCGGATCTTTCCGCCGTTCTGAGCTCTCCTGTCCCCGATGCCCTGCATTTCGAGAACGGGAAGCTGGTCCGCAACGCCACGCAATGGCGAGCCCGCCACTCCGAGATACTCGACTTGTTTGCCGCACAAGTCTACGGACGAACACCAAAGGAAACGGCCAAACTTCGCTTCCAACAGGAGGCCCTCGATGACCGGACCACCGTCCTGGGAGTGCCTGCGCATCGTAAGGAAGTGGCCATCAACCTCTCACAAGGAACCGAATCGCGTCTTATACACGTTCTCTTATATCTTCCGGCCAACATCAATGCACCCGTGCCCGTAATTGTTGGTCTCAACTTCGGCGGCAACCAAACCGTCGCGGCCGATCCTGGAATCGCGCTGAACGACATCTGGGTGCGCGACTCGTCTGGCAATTCCTCCTCCGTTAACAGCGAAAGGAGCAAGTTCATAAGACAGCGCGCCACAAGCGATTCGCGCGGCAAGGCAGCCAGCCAGTGGCAGGTCGACAAAATCATATCTCACGGATATGCGCTTGCAACCGCGTATTACGGCGACATCGAACCCGACTTTTCAGGCGCGATGGAACAGGGAGTGCGGGCCTTGTTTCTCCAGCCAGGCCAGACGCAGTGGCCTCCCAATAGCTGGGGAGCGCTTGGCGCCTGGGCTTGGGGCTTGAGCCGCATTGCCGATTACCTCCAGTCCGATCCCGCAATCGACGGCAAACGCATTGCCATCTTTGGCTTCTCACGTCTCGGGAAGGCTGCGCTATGGGCGGCTGCTCAAGATCAGCGGTTCAATCTGGTGCTATCCAACGAATCGGGAGTGGGAGGCGCATCGTTGTACCGCGCGAAATCGGCAGAAACCATCGAGCACTTAAACACCGCTTTTCCGCACTGGTTTTGCGCGAATTTCCATGAGTACACGGGCCATCCCGACCGTGTTCCCGTCGACGGCAATCTGCTGCTTTCTCTCATCGCGCCGCGGCCGCTTTATGTCGGCAGCGCGGAACAGGACACATTCTCATGTCCGCCCGCCGAATTTCTTTCCACTGTTCTTGCCAGCAAAGTGTACCGGCTTTTGGGCAAAAGAGCGCTCGGACCGAACGAGCATATGCCGCCCGTCATCCATCCGGTCATCGAGGGCAATGTCGCTTATCACGTGCGCACAGGCAAACACAATGTGACTGAGTTCGACTGGGAGCAGTATCTTCATTTCATGGATCTGCACTTCAAGCAACACTAAAATTGAAGCAGTGCCGTCCACTACAGCGCAATGAAGCGAGCGCCGTTGCTGAGATCTTGGTTAGGGCGCGGCCTTGTCGCGGTCGGCCTTATCCCGCTCCTCTTGTTGAGCACGGTCTCACTCCTCTACTTCACAATTCCCGAAAAGAACACGACTCTCGACCATTTCGATGCCATTGTCGTTCTCGGTGCGCCGGCCAATCCCGACGGCTCACCGGGTCCTGAGCAGCGCGAGCGAGTTCTCGAAGGGGTTCGCGAATATCGAAAGGGCCGCGCCTCTCATATCATCATGACTGGCGGCGCTGCCCACAATCGCTATGTTGAATCCGAAGTGATGGCCCAACTTGCAATGACTAACGGAGTCCCGGCGGTAGCGATCTGCGAAGACACGAAGTCGAAAAACACCATTCAGAATGCCTATTACGCCGTGCAGATCATGCGCGCTCACGCTTGGCATTCGGCCGAGATCGTAAGTTCGGCCAGTCATCTGCCCAGAGCAAGCCTGATCTTCAGCCGCTTCCCGATTGAGTGGCGCATGCATGCCTCGCCCTGGCCTCCCTCCTACAGCGCCCTTTATCCGTGGAGCGTCTACGTATACGAAGCTCTGTATTGTTCCCGGCTGCGTCTATTCGGCTTCCAGCCGAGCATCTACTTTCCGTAATAGAAACTATCGCGCATTCCTCAGGGCATTTGCGGGCGGCCACTTTCGAGAGTCTTCGCAATCCAATCGGCATGTGGTAAACCACAACCGGAAAGAGCTTTAAGCTCCTTGTCTAAGTCATACCCCACGCGCCGGATTGCCGGTTTGCTCTCATCCAGCAAGAGATAAGCAGCGCGGCAATCGCCATCATACGAAAGGCTGACGCTGCCTGAGTTGGCGACCATCATCCCTCGAACATTTCGGATGAATGAGCGATGAATATGCGCATAGATCGCAACCGGCTGGCTGAGCGGCGAGTAAACCGACTCGAGCTCGGCATCGCTCGCTTCAGGCGCGGGCGCGCGCCAAACACTCTCGGGACTGGCGTGCACAAGTGCCATGGGACCGTGAATCTGAATGCGCGGCAGACCCTGTAACCAGGCGAGTCTCTCTTCACCCAACAACTGACGCGTTGCCTCTGCCATCTCCTCAATCGCGGCAAACAGGGCTTTCAGCTGCGGCGATTGGCTCGCAAACTCCTCCAACGACCTCGGCCTGAAGAGCATTTCATCCGTGTTGCCAAGGACGCCCTGCCAGCCCAGATCGCGTATTCGATCGACAGTTTCCGTGGGGCTTGCTCCTCCATGTGCCAGGTCGCCGCCATGAAACGTCAAGTCCGGAGACATTTGCCGCAGATCGGCTATCACTGCCTCAAGCGCGGTCCGGTTACCGTGTATGTCGGATACAATTGCAATACGCATCAAATCGATCTATTACCAGAAATTTCACCCAATTGACTTAGCATCTCCCTGTGAGGCATCCTAAAAACAGGGCATTTGGACGTGCTCCTTTTCCAATAGGTCCGCTTTTCGTGGATCGGAGGATAAAATCCCACAAAGATATGACGTAATGGCCAGAACTTTTTTTTTACGTTTCCTGGCCTCTTTCGCGCTCGTTCTGTGTGTGCCCGCTTTCTGCCAGACGGCTGTTCACCCACTGCCCGCCAAGTCCCTCACCCAAACCGGCGGAAACGACCTTGTGCTCGGTCCTGGCGATCAATTAACCGTTGCCGCGCCCGAGATCGAAGAGCTCGACCGCCGTGTGTTGAAGGTGCAGGCCGACGGCACTGTCAGCGTGCCGCTTGCCGGTTCTCTAAAAGCAGCCGGTCTCACTGCCGATGAATTCCGCGAAAAGCTAAACCAAGCGCTGAGTGCTCAGTTCAGGAATCCTCGCGTCTCATTCTCTCAGATCGATATTAAGAGCAGGCCCGTAACGGTGCTCGGTGCTGTCAACAATCCAGGAGTAGTTCAGGCGGATGGCCGCAAGCGTCTCCTTGAAGTGATCTCAATGGCGGGAGGCCTACGAAACGATGCCGGACCAACCCTGACCATAACGCGAAAGTCTTCGCAACCCGCTCCGTTCCCTTCCGCCTTGCGGCCGACACTCACCGGCAACTATCTTGTGGCGACTGTTTCCGTGGATGGCCTGATGGAGGGTTCCAACCCGCTGTCGAACGTTCTTGTTTACCCAGGAGATGTCGTCACAGTTCCTAAGGGCAGGTTGGTTTACGTTGTTGGCGATGTAAACAGACCGGGCGGCTTCATGATCGGAGAATCCAACGACTTGACCGTGCTCAAAGCTATTTCCCTTTCCCAGGGACTGCGCGAAACCGCGGATGCATCCCATGCGCGCATCCTGAGGAGCGACGCGACGGGTAAGCGAACGGAGGAGTACCTGAACGTGAAAAAGCTGCTTCAGGGCAAGCTCGAGGATGTCGATCTGAAAGCGAACGATATCCTCTTCATCCCCAGCAGCCTGGGAAAGAGGATAGCAGATAGATCAATTGGAGCGATGATCGATACGGGCGCTGGCGTCGCCGTGTACCGGCGATAGACCGCTCATGACATGGAACCGGGTATATAACTTCTTCGGCTCGATTTACGAGCTGAGCGAACCCAATAACAAGTCGCGCCTCCAATCCATGGAGGGGCTCCGCGGCTTTGCTATTTTCCTTGTTTTCCTTTGCCATTATCAGGACATCATCCTCCGCCACCTGCCAACTGGTGCCTTCTTGACCCGTATCGGAATGGGCGTGATGGAAGCAGGCGGAACCGGGGTCGACTTGTTTTTCGTCCTCAGCGGAATGCTCATCTATCGCGCAGTCCTAAAGCCCGATCTCAATTACAAGCGCTTCATGGCCCGACGAATAGAACGCATTTATCCGGCGTTCATTGCACTGTTCATTTTTTACGTCGCGGCCGATGGTCTACTCTCTCTGCGGCCTCACGCGGCCCGATATGGAGTTCGAATACCGTCGGGCATACTGCCCGCCGCCGGCTATTTACTAGCCAACTTACTTTTTCTGCCCGGTTTATTCCCGATTCAGCCGCTCATGAATGTCGCGTGGTCGCTCAGCTACGAATGGTTTTTCTATTTGTTGCTTCCGCTGGCCATCTTCGTAACAGGAATGACCCGCCGGAGACCCAAGACGCGAATCGTGCTCTTCTTCGCGCTTTCGGCTGTTTTTCTAGGTTCAAGTCTCATGTTCCCCGCTGTTTTTTTCATGAGCTCGAATCCTATTCGCGCGTCGCACATTAAGCTCATCATGTTTCTCAGCGGAATGATCATTTCCGATCTGATACTCGCCGGCGTCGACCACGCTCGCCGCTGGCTCGATTGGATTGCTCTAGTGCTGCTGGCCGGCGGTCTCCTCGTTCCCTTCGCAATCGGCTATAGCGGTTTTCGGGAACTGCCAACCGGGCCCCACGTCGCAAGAACGGAAGCCGTGATCAGCGGTTCTCTCTTTGCTGGCTATGGCCTGATGGTCTTCTGCACGCTCGCCGGCCAACATTTTTTTAACCGGATTTTCCGCGCCGCACCAATCCGATGGCTCGGGAACATGAGTTACTCGTTCTATCTGATTCATGGCGTGCCTATGCACGCCGTGGCACTGTTTGTAGCGCGCCCTGCGATTACAAATCTACCTCACGGCCAGCTGGTGCTCTTCATCGCCATCCTGCTTCCTGTTACATTCGTAATTACGGCCGCTGTCTCAACAGCTTTATTTATGCTCGTCGAGAAGCCATTCTCTTTGAAGGTGAAGCGAGCCGTAAAGAGCGCGAATCGGAACCTTCAGGCCGTGGCATAGCCATTACCTACAAAAGTTGACGTAGTTTAGAAACTGCCCGCTTTCGCGATGCGTCATGATAACAAAATCATGAGGTTTGCTTCCTACGGGTCCCTCGTCAGGGTAGGGGTCTGTCCAACGAGCGGCGATCGCAGCTTTCAATCCGGCCGGGCGTTCAGGGCCAGGAAATCAGTCCGCTATCTGTTATTGATCTTATCGTTCGCATTGTGTCCGGGATTTGTTGGAGCCCAGACCGATTCTCCCGCCTCGCCAAGCCCGCAAACCCCGCCCCCATCGACTGCTCCGCCCAGTGCGGGCATCAATCAACCCCCGCCCTCCACTCCTGCTCCCAATTACGGAACCACGCCGCCCGAGCCCCTGTCGATAGAGCTCTCCTACTGGTTCACGCGTGGCCTACCGGTGCTGAAAGGAGGCGCCGCCAATACGGCCACCACCTTCGCTGGACTCGACTTCACTCCGCCGCAGCACGACTCGCCTGGCATTACCGTAAGCATGCCGGCGGGGTTGGGCAATTCACTGAGCTTATCCTACTTTCAAAGCGTGGGAACGGGTAACCAGATCGCAACTGACTATTTGACCCTGTTTGGAACTGGCTTCAGTCCAGGCGACTATATGGTCGCCACGCATAAAGTGCAAAACGCAAAGCTCTCCTGGGCCTATTTGTCGTATCCCACGCCCCTCAACGGCTCCACCTTCCGGCTCAGGACCCTGTGGGAGGTTCAGTATACGACCGTCTACTCGAGCATCGACGGTCCGTTCGTACCGGTAAGCACCAACAGCAGCACGGGCACTACGAATTCAACCGCCGGCTACGGCACCCGCTGGTTTATCTATCCCACCTTCGGCCTCGACGTCGACAAGACGTTTGGTTCGCATTTTCGTCTTGAGGCAAAAGGATCGGGCTTTGGCGTTCCCCACCATGCCGACATTTGGGACGCGGAGGCGTCCGCTATCTTGAACATCGGCCCCGTCGACTTGATAGGAGCCTATCGAGGATTCCACTTCAAGACCTCGCCTCAGAGCGATCAGTATGTGGTTCAGACCCTCACTGGTGGGTACGTCGGCCTGCGCTGGAATTTCAGGCCAACGCGCTAGACGAGGTGAGCGGAATCTACCGCCTCACATCTGCCGCCTGGGCCTTGGCTTTGCCGCCTCTCTGTTCCATATAACTGTTGAGCACAACGAAAAATTGAGCCATCCACTGTGCGTTTGCAGGCCACGCTGGAGCCGTCACGAAAAGCCCATCCGTAACGGCCTCGTTCATCGCGACCTGAGCATATTGGCCGCCCGCGCTTCGCACGTCAAAGGCGCACGCCGGATACGCGCTGATTCGCTTGCCGCGGATTACGTCTGCCGCGCTCAGCAACTGCGCCGCGTGGCAAGTGGCCGCAATCGGTTTCTGGCTCATCGCGAAATGACGAATAGTTTCAAGAACCCTCTCATTCATGCGCAGATACTCCGGAGCGCGCCCGCCGGGCAGCACCAGCCCGTCATACGTGTTCACATCGATCTCGTTGAAGGTAGCGTTAAGAACGAAATTATGTCCACGTTTTTCGCTATAGGTCTGATCGCCTTCAAAATCGTGGATCGCTGTCCGCACGTATTGTCCGGCGCTTTTGCCGGGGCAAACGGCATCAACGCTGTGACCGACAGCCTCCAATGTCTGGAACGGAACCATCACCTCATAGTCCTCAACATAATCGCCTACGATCATCAACAGTTTTGCCGGAATCTTGGTCAAGCTCATGTTCAAATTATCCGACGCCCGGCCCAACCATGGAATCAAAATTACGAAACGGCTGTTGGACGCGATATCTCCGCCCGAGCCTGAGCCTGTCGCATCCGGATAAAGAGAATCTTCAGAATTGCGATCACCGGCACCGAGAAAAAGAGTCCCGGAACCCCTCCGATCTCGCCTCCGGCTATTACGCCCAATAGAACTAAGAGCGGATGCAGTTGAATCCCCGCGCTCATCAATAACGGATTGAGAACGTAGTCTTGGAACATCCGGAAGCCTATCCAGAACACCACAATCCAGATCAGTCCCGTACCAAACCCGCTCGCGCCGCAAACAATAACCACCGTCGCCAGTGCGACAGCCGGTCCTATACCCGGTATGAACTCGAGCGCTCCCGAAATACCTGCAAGTAGTAGCGGGTATGGCGATCTTATTGCGTACAGGAAAATAGCCCATGCTGCAAAGGAACCCAAGGCAAGCAGGACAAGAGCTCGGATATATTTGCTCAGCAAGTCGTGTATCTCGTCCAAAACATGCGCAAACACGCGCCGCCTGTCAAAATACCTCAGGAGTTCGACAAGAACCTGGTTGATCTCGTGCGCATCCTTTAGCAGGAAGAAGCTGATGATCGGGACCAGAATGATCAGCACCAGAAACGTCAGGCCGGAAAGGATACGCTCAGTCGCTCTCTGCAGAATCGGGACCAGGCTCGCTTGTAATTGCGCAGCTTCCCGCTGTACCGCATCGAGGATGCCCGCTCGCAGCGGTTCGAGCCACGACGGCAGCGGCACTGATTGAAGCTTGGCGCCTTTAACCAACGCTGGAAGCCGGCTGAACAGGCTGCTCGCTTCATCGACGATTTGCGAACCGAGATTGACGCCGATCGTAATAACGCCCCCGACCAGGATCACGTAGACCACTGCCAGCGCTATACCCCGTCGCCGCTGCGGTATGAAGCGTTCCACAAGATTTACGAGCGGCGCAAGCATATACGCGACAAAGATCGCGATCGCCAGCAGAATCAAAATGTCGCGGATTGCATATAGAGCCGCGAGCAGCAGTGCGAACAGAAAAATCGTCCAAACTACCCGGAACGCTCTCGCATCCACTCCCGCCATGGCTGTTAGACTAGTTTCCGGTGCAAAAATGTGCGTCCAAACACTCCCTCACGGCTGTAGGTTGCTAAGTCCCACGCGTGAGCAAGCGGCATTCTTGAATATTGCACCCGAAACTAGACTAACAGGAGTTTGAGGTCTACCTGTCAGCGCTTCCGGCGGCGCCATCTCAGTGGAACAGGCGTGCGGAGCCGTCACCCTGTATGCGAGAACTAGTTAACGAGCTGCAACAGTTGGAAGACCGGCTCCGCCTTGGCGGCGGCGCCAAAAAAATCGAGAAACAGCACCGTGAGGGAAAGTGGACGGCTCGCGAACGTATCGCCCACTTGGTCGACCGCGGCGCGCTGTTCCTTGAAATCGGTCTCCTAATCGCCTATGACAAATACGAGGGGCAGGCCCCCGGAGCGGGTGTAGTTACGGGAATCGGAAAAATCGAGGGTCGTCCCGCTGTCATCGTTGCCAACGATGCAACCGTGAAAGCTGGGGCCTGGTGGCCTGAAACCATCACCAAAATTCTGCGTGCCCAGGAAATCGCGATGAAGAATCGCGTTCCCATCGTCTACCTGGTTGATTCGGCTGGCGTCAATCTTCCTCTGCAAGATGGAATTTTCCCCGGCCAGTATGGCGCCGCCCGAATCTTCTATTACAACTCGCTGATGCGTCGGAAATTGAAGATTCCTCAGATTGCAGCCGTGATGGGCCCTTGTATCGCCGGTGGCGCCTATCTCCCAGCGCTGAGCGACGTCATCATCATGGTCGACAAAGTCAGCTTTATGGGGCTCGGTGGGCCCAATCTCGTCAAAGGCGCCGTCGGACAAGTGATCGATGCAGAAAGCCTCGGCGGCGCTCGCGTCCACACTGGTGTCAGCGGAGTTGCCCATTATCGTGCCGCCGATGATCCCGATTGCCTCAATCGAATCCGCCAATTATTCCGGCAGATGCCCCCTGCACCCGCAGCTTTCGAGGGCTCACTACCCAAGCGCCCGGCCGAAGACCTGTACGAGATCATTCCCGCCGATCATCGGCTGCCTTACCGAATGGAAAACATCCTCGAGTGCCTGCTTGATGGTGACGAATGGATCGAGTTTCAACCCGACTACGCTCCGGAATTCATCTGCGCGAACGTCCGGCTGCATGGCCGGCCCATTGGTGTTATCGCCAATCGGCGCGGTTTCCTGAAGATGCACGGCAAGCCCCGAATTGGCGGCATCGTTTATACAGAATCGGCCCGAAAAGTATCCTACTTTGTCGACACAGCCGAGCGCCAGCGTCTACCGTTGCTCTACGTTCAGGATGTCTCAGGCTTCATGGTGGGAGCCGATGCCGAAAGCGAGGGCATTATCCGCGCCGGGGCTGAGATGGTGGAAACCATGGCTTGCGCGACCGTTCCGAAGATCGTTCTCACAATCAATCACGCAAGCGGAGCCGGTTATTACGCTATGGCGGGGCAGGGGTTCGATCCTAACTTTACGTTTAGCTGGCCGACTGCGCGCATTGGCGTAATGGAAGGCGATTCCGCCATACAAGCCATTTTCGGCCCAGAGATCGAGAGGCTGAATGCGCAAGGCGAGTCCATGCCCGCCGAGCTCAAAGAGAGAATCGAGCAGACCCGGGCCGACTATGACTGCTGGCTCGATGCGAAGTACGGTGCCGCGCGAGGCCACTGCGACGCGGTGATCGACCCGTTGGCGACGCGCCGCTATCTCGAGCTCGCTTTTGAAGTCTCCTGCGCGCGCTCCGAGGTGGAACATCTGCCGTTACAAGGAACCGAAGCGTAAGTGCCCGACCGATATGATCCGCATCGCTAATGGACAAGGTTTTTGGGGAGATTGGCTCGAAGCGCCGAAGCGGTTGGTGGAGCGCGGCGGTTTCGAATATTTGACCCTCGACTACCTCGCTGAAGTGACCATGTCCATCCTTCAGAAATTGAGGAAGGCCGATCCCGCTGCCGGCTATGCGCGCGATTTTCCGCCGCTCATTCAGGAAATCGCGCCTAGGCTTCTTGATTCCGGCATAAAGGTCATCGCAAATGCGGGTGGTGTCAATCCGGTTGCCTGCGCCAAAGCCATCAAAAGGCTCTGTCCTTCTCTCAAACTTGCCGTCGTGCTGGGGGACGACATTCTCGGCATCTTGAACAACCTCATCTCGGAGGGCCTCACTTTCGAAAACATTGATACAGGAGCGCCCATCGAGGCGATTCGCGGCGACATTTTAAGCGCCAACGTTTACCTCGGCGCCTTCCCTATTGCCGAAGCGCTCTCGACCGGGGCTGACGTTGTCATTACTGGCCGTTGCGCCGACGCCGCCCTTGCTCTGGGTCCCATGATTCACCGCTTCGGTTGGAAGGAAACGGAATGGGATCGCCTCGCGGCCGGTATCGTCGGCGGCCACATTATTGAATGCGGAACACAAGCCACTGGCGGCAATTGTCAGGCCGATTGGCGATCCATTCCGGACTTCGCCCATATCGGATACCCCGTTCTCGAGGCACACCCCGACGGCACAATGCTGGTCACCAAGCAGGAAGGGACGGGCGGCCGCGTCACCTTGGCTACCGTCAAGGAGCAATTGCTCTACGAGATTGGCGATCCTCAGCGCTATCTCACACCCGACGCCACTGTCGATTTCACAAGCCTCGAACTTCACGAGGCCGATAAAGATCGAGTTGAGATCACAGGTGCGCACGGCACCGCCCGGCCCGACCTCCTCAAGGCCTCCATTTCGTACCATTACGGCTGGAAAGCGGTGGGAACGCTCGTGTACTCTGCGCCCAACGCCCTCGAAAAGGCTCAGGTCGCCGATTCCGTTGTCAGAACACGGCTCGCGGAGCTGAACCTGGCTTTCGAAAAAATTCACACTGAATTTTTCGGCGTCAATGCCTGCCACGCTCACCTGGCCCCGCCCGTCGAAGACCCTCCCGAAGTGCAGTTGCGGATTGGCGCGCGCGGCCGCAATAAAGCGGCCCTCGATCGATTCACTCGAGAACTCATTCCGCTGGTCTTGAGCGGTCCGCCAACGGCGACCGGATATGGTGAAGGCCGCCCGCAGGTTCGCGAAATCGTGGCTTATTGGCCCGCTCTCGTTCCGCGCTCCATTGTCGAGCCCCGCGTGGAGATTGTCAGTTGAAAATACCGCTTTTGCGAATCGCTCACGCCCGTTCCGGCGATAAAGGTGATGTTTCAAACATTGGCCTGATCGCCCTCGAGCGCCGGTACTATCCGATTCTCGTTCGAGAAGTTACCCCCGAAAAGGTGAAGCAGTATTTCGGCCCGTTGGTTCTGGGCAACGTCACTCGCTACGAGCTGCCCAATCTCGAGGCCCTAAACTTTTTGATGCAGCAGGCCCTCGACGGCGGTGGTACCATCTCTCTGCGCACCGATGCACAGGGCAAAACCCTGGGCGCGGCTCTGCTGAGAATGGAAATCGAGGTAAGCCACGATGAGCTTGCTGTTGATTGAAAAGGAAGGCCGCGTTCTTTCCATCACTCTGAACCGGCCTGAAAAAAGAAATGCGTTCAATATCGCTATGTGCCACGAGCTGCTCGACGCGATTGCGAACGCGCAAAGCGATCCTGGGGTTGGTTCCATCCTCCTGACCGCCGCCGGCCGGGTCTTTAGCGCCGGTATGGATCTGGACGAAGCGTCGTCCGAAACAGGGGACGCCAGCACGGCCATTCACGAAAGGCTCTTTTCGATCGGCCGTGAAACTTCAAAACCTATTATTGCCTGCGTCACAGGGCCGGCCCTCGGAGGCGGTCTGGGTTTGGTCGCTCAATCGCAAGTCGCTGTTGCTGCGCAAGGCGCCCTCTTCGGCTTAACCGAGATTCGCTCGGGCATCTGGCCCTTTCTCGTCTACCGGTCGCTCGAAGCCGCCATCGGCCCACGCCGTACACTGGAGTTGAGCTTGACAGGCCGGCTGTTTTCAACCCATGAAGCGCTTTCCTGGGGCTTGATCCACCAGGTGGCACATGCCTTCGAGGTGGAAGATAGGGCCGGCGCCATCGCCCGCGATATTGCAAAAGCGAGTCCCGAGGCCGTCAGACTGGGACTCGAGTACGTCAATCGAAGTAGAAATAAAACGTGGTGCGAAGCAGGCATATTGGCGGCCGAATTGAGGCGAGAGTGTACGTCCGGTGCTGATTTCAAAGAAGGTGTCGCGGCTTTTCACGAGCATCGGGAATCCCACTGGCCGAGCATGCCCGAAGGCACTTATTCCGATATTCCAGAGCATGTTGACCGCGACGCCCCGCTCCGCCAGAAAACGGGCACTGAGCAAGGCCACTAGCCTTTCCTGGCTCGCTCGCGTTTTCTGGATATTGCCGGCCAGCGGCGTAGCGCTTGGGTCTCCGAGCCCGACACACGCGGTTTCCTCTCCCACGTTCTACAAGGACATTGCGCCGATCCTTCAGCAGCATTGTCAAACGTGTCACCGTCCAGGGGAGATAGCTCCCATGCCCTTGGTCACCTACCAACAGGTCCGGCCCTGGGCGAAAGCCATCCGGCAACAGGTGAAGACGAAGCGCATGCCTCCCTGGTTCGCGGTTAAAGACATCGGAACCTTCGCAAACGACCCCTCACTCACCGAAATTCAGATTCAGACAATCGCGCAATGGGTCGAAGCTGGTGCACCCGATGGACGCCTCGACCAGAGTCCACCTGCACCCCATTGGACCAGCGGCTGGAATATCGAGCCCCCTACCTGTGTCATTCAAATGCCAACTCCTGTCCCGATCGCGAAAAGTGGGGATATCGAATACACCTATGAAATCGTGCCCTCGCACTTCACGAAAGATACCTGGGTTCGGATGGCGGAGATTCGTCCGTCGGCGCGTCAGCATGTCCATCACGCAGTCGTCTATATTCGGCCGCCAGGCTCCACGTGGCTGCGGCATGCCCCACTCGGTGTTCCATTCTCCGCTTCCACTTTGACCGATCCTCAGGACCGCCGCGATGCCATGTGGACCGATAGCGACATTCTCCTCGTCTACGCGCCCGGCAGCTCCCCAGATAATTGGCCAAATGGCATGGCAAAACTGGTTCCCGCTGGCTCCGACCTCGTTTTCCAAATGCACTACACCACGAACGGAGAGCCGGGAACCGACCAAACCGCGATTGGGCTCGTGACAACCGAAGGCGCGCCCGCCCGGCGCGTGCTAACGCTCCAGCTGACCAACGACAAATTCATCATTCCTCCCGGCGTAGATAATTACCGCGTTGAGGTTCACGGAACCATACCTAACGATGCCTTGCTGCTAAGCTTCTTCCCCCACATGCACCTTCGAGGAAAGCGTTTCGAATACAACATCGTGCATCGGGACGGAACCGTCGAACCTCTTCTCCGCGTCAACTACGATTTTTTCTGGCAGTTGAGCTACCGCCTTCAAACGCCGCGTTTTCTCCGCGCAGGAACCGAACTCCAAGCTGTCGCCTGGTTCGACAATTCGAAGAACAATCCACACAATCCCGATCCCGACAGCGCTGTCCGCTGGGGCGACCAAACTTACGACGAAATGATGGTCGGATTCTTTGACGTGGCCGTGCCTCCGAGCGTTGATAAGAAGAAATTTTTCGAGCGAACCGCCAGGTAGCAAAAAGAAGCCATCTGTTTCGGGGTGCTATCTTTTTTCCATGTCGACCATGCGAGACGAAATCCGGGAGCAACCCAGCGCGATTGAGCGAACGCTGAAATCGGAGTGGCCGCAAGTGGAAAAACTTAAAGTTTTTTTTCAAACGCAACGGCCGCGCTTTATCGTTCTCGTTGCGCGGGGCACATCCGACAATGCCGCCCAGTTCGGCCGTTATCTCCTCGAAATTACGACCGGCATCCCCGTCTCACTCGCCGCGCCATCGGTTTACACGCTCTATCGAGCGAGAGTCGATTTGAAAGACACGCTCGTCGTAGCCATTTCCCAATCGGGCGAATCCACCGACACAAATCTCGTGCTCGAGAGGGCGAAAGAGGCCGGCGCCGTGACCATCGGCATTACAAACGAAGCCGAAAGCGCGCTGGCTACGCTCGCCCAGCATACTTTCCTTGTGCGAGCCGGCAAAGAGCGCAGCGTCGCCGCCACCAAAACGTATACCGGCCAATTGTTCGCGTTCTATCTGCTCGCCTACGCGCTCGGTGCCCCCATCCCCCTCGACGATCTGAAGCGTGTTCCCGGCATGGCCGAAGCGGCCCTCCAACTGGAACCTGAGACCCTGGAACGCGCCGAGCGCTACCGTTTCATGCAGCATGCCGTCGTCATCGGCCGGGGCCTCAATTACGCTAATTCCTTCGAGTTCGCTCTGAAGCTGATGGAAACTTGTTACGTCATCGCCGAGCGATTCTCCTCCGCTGATCTTCTTCATGGCCCTATTGCCATGCTCGAGGCCTCTTTCCCTGCTTTCGTGCTGGCGCCTTCAGGTGTTACTTGGACGCCCATTCGAGAGATGATCGAACGTCTTTTATCCATCAAGGCCGACACGCTCATCTTCTCTGATACGAGCAACGGCGAGGTTCAGAAGATGCCCGGAATCAAGAACAAAGTCATTACCATACCGGCCTCGCTCGCATCCACTTCCGCGCTGCCCGAAGAAATCTTCACTCCCATTCCCTACATCATTCCCGCCCAATTATTCGCAGCTTTCCTCGCCGATGTCAAAGGACTCGATCCCGATCAACCCCGGACACTTAGCAAAGTAACCCAAACCTTGTGAATGTAGCAGGCCCGGGCCGTGCCAAATTGGCGAGTACTGCAACCGCGCCCATGAAGGGTTTACCTTAAGTTAAGCTCTTTCCCATCCATTTCTTCATTCAGGAATCGCGAGAAATCACCTTTCCGCTTCCCACTAATTCACATGCCGACCCTCGCAATTTCGCAGGAAGAAGAGCTCCACTGGCTCGCCTTGAGAATGGTTCCGGGACTGGGTGCCCTACGCTCCTACCGTCTCATCGAAAAATGGAAATCCCCGCAAGCCGTCTTTCGTGCCTCTGCAAGCGAACTCGAAGCCTCCGGTTTAAGCCCGGCGCTCGCTCACAGCATCTCGAGCGGCTGTTCGTTTGAAGAAGCGGTCGACCAGCAGGAAGCCGCCCGCGAAATTGGCGCTCGCGTCATCCCAATCTACGATCCCCTCTACCCCCAGCGCCTGCGCGACACCTACGACCCGCCGCTGGTTCTCTTCGCCCGCGGCCGCACCGAGCTTCTCCAGAGCTACGGAATCGCCGTCGTCGGCACAAGGCGCCCCACTCCCTATGGTCTGGCGGCTGCCGAACGCCTTAGCGCCGACCTCGCCCAAGCCGGGCTTACCATCGTCAGCGGCATGGCCCGGGGAATCGACACCACTGCCCATAAAGCGGCATTGCAAAGTACCGCCAACACCATTGCTGTCCTAGGCTGCGGAGTGGATGTTCTCTATCCAGCCGACAACCGCCGCCTCTTCGATGACCTTTCCGCTCGCAGCCTCGTCATTTCGGAGTTCCCCATGCGGACCCCGGCCTATCCGCAGAATTTTCCCATTCGAAATAGAATCGTGAGCGGCCTGTCGCTTGGGGTCGTCATTGTCGAGGGCGCGCAATATAGCGGTTCGGGCATCACCGCTCGCCTTGCGGTCGAGCAGGGCCGGGAGGTCTTCGCTGTACCGGGAAACATCACTTCGAAGATGAGCTGGGGACCCAACCTGCTCATAAAAGACGGAACAGCTAAATTAGTCCAGGAATGGGGCGACGTGGTCAATGAATTATCGCCCGCCATCCGCCGCGAGCTTGTCAATCGGGGGCAACGCCAAATTTTGTCGGAAGGCGGCGAGAACCCTCCGGCCAGCGAAGAAGAAGCAAATTTAGCCCCTCTTCAGGCGCTCGCGCGCAAGATTATAAATCACTTACAAGTCGATGAATCGAAACAGCTTGATGAACTGCTCGAATCTTTTGAGGGGGTCTCGTCATCTGAATTGATCGCAGCCCTCTTCGACCTGGAAATGAACGGTCTCGTCCGCCAGTTGCCCGGCAAGCGCTTCGTCAAGGTGTGGTAAAAAAGGTAGCGTCCGGGTTCGGGTCTCCGCATCTTTCCTTCGGGAATTACAAAGTTGCGCAATTCCCCCTCCTGGGTCAGGCTGTCAGTTAGGTAGCAACCGCTATGGCAAAATCGCTCGTCATCGTTGAGTCCCCGGCGAAGGCGAAAACTATCGGCAAATATCTGGGGAAAAATTTCGTCGTCAAGGCGTCGCTCGGTCATATAAAAGACCTGCCGAAAAAAGACCTGGCAGTGGACGTCGACAACGATTTTGCGCCGCGATACGAAGTGATCGAGGGCAAAAAAAAGCTGATTTCCGAGCTGAAACAGGTAGCCAAGGGCGTTGACTCCGTCTACCTTGCCGCCGATCCCGACCGCGAAGGCGAGGCGATCTGCTGGCATTTGAAGGAGGAATTGCAGCCAAAGAAGAGCGCCACTCCGCAGGTGTTCCGGGTGATGTTCAACGAAATTACAGCGAAAGCTGTCCGGAAGGCGTTTGATAAGCCGACGGCGGTGAATGTCAACTTGGTGGAAGCGCAGCAGGCCAGGCGTGTTCTCGACCGTTTGGTCGGCTACAAAATTTCGCCGCTTCTTTGGGACAAAGTGCGCCGAGGCCTTTCGGCCGGCCGGGTCCAGACGGTGGCGCTGCGGCTGATCGTCGAGCGTGAACGCGAGATTCGTGCCTTTCAGAAGGAAGAGTACTGGACAATCGATGCGGCTCTGAATGCGAAGAAGCCCCCGGTTTTGAAAGCCCGGCTGGCAAAGATCGAAGACGCAGAGCCTTTGAATCTGCCCAAACCGGCGGATGAGGACAAGCCGCCATATAAGCCGTTTATCGCGAACGAAGGCGTCGCCGAAAGTGTGGCGAGTGACCTCGCGAAGGCTGCTTACACCGTCAAGACGGTTACTACCCGCGAGAAGAAACGCAACCCCGTCCCGCCGTTCATCACCTCGACGCTTCAGCAGGAGGCATCGCGCAAGCTGCGCTTTAGTGTGAAACGCACTATGATGCTTGCACAGCACCTGTATGAAGGGAAAGAGATCGGCAAAGAAGGGCTGGTTGGACTAATCACCTACATGCGTACCGATTCGACGCGCGTCTCCGACGATGCGCTTGCTGAAGTTCGCAGCATGGTGGCCGAGCGCTACGGCAAAGAATATCTTCCTGAATCGGCCAATATCTATAAGACAAAGAAGGATGCACAGGACGCGCACGAGGCGATCCGTCCGACATCGGCGCTGCGCACGCCCGATTCGCTCGAGAAATATCTGGCTGAAGATGAGCTGAAGCTTTACCGGCTCATCTGGATGCGTTTCGTGGCATCGCAAATGAAACCGGCCGTTTTCGATCAGACGACCATCGAAATCGCGTCGAAGGGCAAATGCGGCGCCGAGTATCTGTTCCGAGCCACGGGAAGCGTGCCGAAGTTCGACGGCTTCCTGAAAGTCTACGAAGAGGGCAAGGATGAGAAAGTCGACGATGACGACGAGCTGAAAAAACTTCCCGCAGTCGCCCAAGGCGAAATCTTGAAGTTGAAGGCCCTCGAGCGCGAGCAGCACTTCACCGAACCGCCGCCCCGATTCAACGAAGCCACGCTGGTGAAAGAGCTCGAATCCGATGGAGTTGGTCGGCCCTCTACCTATGCGTCCATCCTGTCCACCATTCAAGATCGCGAATACGTGAAGAAAGAAGGCGGGCGCTTTTTTCCGACCGAACTAGGAATGGTGGTGACCGATTTGCTCGTCGACAATTTCGATCACATCTTCGAAGTGAAGTATACCGCCAGGATGGAAGAAGAGCTCGACGAGATTGAAGACGGGAAAGTCGACTGGCGCCTGGCGATGGCGGAGTTCTACAAGCGATTCCAAAAGGAGCTGGAATACGCCGAGCGGAACATGACCGACATCAAGCGCATGGAGAAGCCGACCGATCTCGTTTGCGAGAAGTGCGGCAAGCCCATGGTTATCAAGTGGGGCAAACACGGCAGCTTTATCGCCTGTACCGGCTATCCCGAATGCACCAACACGCGCGAGCTTACGGTTGATTTGCCCGACGTCGATAAAGCCGATTTCTCCGAGCAGGACGAGCAAGAATATTGCGAAAACTGCGGCCGTCCCATGGTTCTGAAGAAGGGCCGCTTCGGCCAGTTCTATGCCTGCTCCGGATACCCCGATTGCAAGACTACAAAGCAGATCGGCGGCGAGCAGCGCAAAGACGTTCCACTCGACGAACTATGTCCTCAATGCGGCAACAACCTCGTTCAAAAGTTCGGGCGTTATGGCGAATTCGTCGCCTGCAGCAACTATCCGAAGTGTAAGTACGTCAAGCAGAAGACGATTGGCGTGAAGTGTCCGAACTGTTCGGAAGGCGAAGTTGTCGAGCGCCGCTCGAAACGAGGCAAAACATTCTACGGCTGCAACCGCTACCCCGAATGCGACTTTGTTGCCTGGGGTAAACCACTCGCCGAGAAATGCCCCGAGTGCGGCTCGAGCTATCTCATCGAAAAGTACCTGAAGGCTGGACCAGTGGCTCAATGCCCGAACAAGGAGTGCGGGTACAAGCGTCCCATCGAAGCTCCGGTCGAAGCCACAATCGAATCGAACGTAGCGTGAGAAAATCTTAAGGGCCGCCGCTGCTGCACGCCGCTTCCATGCCTTCTGAGAGACAGCGCCTGATCGAATCGACTTCTCGCACGAAACATTGGAAACGATGGGGGCCGTACCTGTCCGAACGCGCCTGGGGAACGGTTCGCGAAGACTATAGCCCTAACGGCGACGCCTGGGCTTACCTTCCGCACGATCATGCCCGGTCGCGGGCCTATCGGTGGACAGAGGACGGACTACTTGGCATCTGCGACAACCATCAGCGGCTCTGTTTCTCGTGGGCTTTCTGGAACTACCGCGATCCCATCCTGAAAGAGCGGCTGTTTGGGCTGAGCGGGCCGGAAGGCAACCACGGCGAGGATGTAAAAGAGATCTACTATTACCTCGACGCGACGCCGACCAACTCTTATCTGAAAGTTCTCTACCGATATCCACAGGCTGAGTACCCATACGACTGGCTGGTTAGCGAAAACAAAAAGCGGAGCCGTCTCGAGCCGGAGTTTGAGATCGACGATACGGGCATTTTTGACGGTGATCGCTATTTCGACCTGTCCGTGGAATACGCGCGCAACGACGTCGACGACATCTTGATCCGCCTGACGGCCGCGAATCGCGGGCCCGATCCGGCAAAGATTCTGATTATTCCGCAGATCTGGTTCCGGAATCGTTGGGCATGGGGCCGGGGCAATTCGCCGAGGCCGGAGCTGACATTGGGCGAGGCCGGCATAGCCGCGCAGCATTCTACGCTCGGCTTTTTCCATCTCACTCTCGATGGAACTCCCCAAGTACTCTTTACCGGCAATGAAACCAACTTCCAACGGATCTTCGGATTACCAAATGGCGAGAAATACGTGAAAGATGCCTTCCACGAGTGCGTGATCGCGGGCCGCAAAGATGCCATTCACCCCGATGACCGGGGAACAAAAGCCTGCGCACTGTATCCACTTGAACTCGGTGCGGGCGAGGTTCGCACACTGTGCTTCCGTTTGGCCGCCGTAGGGCTTCCCGATCTTCCGCGAGAACGCTGGGACGCTGTTTTCGATGCGCGAATTCAGGAGGCCGACGAATTCTACGCTGAATTCGCAACTAAGCTGTCGCCGGAAGCTCGCGAGGTGCAGCGCGAGGCCTTCGCCGGCATGTTTTGGAACAAGCAGTTCTATCACTTTGTGGTCGAGGATTGGCTCAAAGGCGACCCGTCCATGCCCGCGCCGCCGGAATCGCGCAAATACGGGCGCAACGCTACCTGGGTTCACTTGTTCAATGAAGACATTATCTCGATGCCGGACAAATGGGAATACCCATGGTATGCCGCGTGGGACCTTACGTTCCATGCGGTTGCCATTGCGCCTGCCGATCCGGATTATGCCAAATCGCAAGTCGAGCTCTTTTTGCGCGAATGGTATATGCACCCCAACGGGCAGATACCCGCGTACGAGTGGGCATTCAGCGACGTGAATCCGCCCGTGCACGCCTGGGCCTGCTGGCGCGTGTTCAAGATCGATGAGCGCATCAAGAAAAAGCCCGACTACTGTTTCCTCGAACGCGCCTTTCACAAGCTTCTGATGAATTTCACCTGGTGGGTGAACCGGAAGGACTCGGAGGAGAACAACATCTTCGAAGGCGGCTTTCTGGGCCTTGATAACATCGGGATCTTCGACCGCAGCGCGCCGCTGCCTACTGGCGGCATTCTCGAACAATCCGACGGCACGGCATGGATGGCGGGTTATTGTCTGCTCATGCTGCGAATTTCGCTTGCTCTTTCGAACATTAACGAGGCCTATCAAGACATCGCCAGCAAGTTCTATGAGCATTTTCTCTACATCGCCAACGCACTGAATCGCGAAGGCGGCACGGGCCTGTGGGACGAGGAGGACGGTTTCTATTACGACCGTCTCAAGCTCCCTGACGGCACTTACCATTCTCTTAAGATCCGGTCGATGGTCGGACTCGTTCCCCTGTTCGCTTGCGATACGCTCGAGCAGCGGGAGATTCAAGCCTTCACCGGTTTCACCAAGCGAATGAATTGGTTTATCAAGCACCGCTCCGATTTGACCGACCACGTTGCCTGCATGACCCTGAGCGGCGTGGGTGACCGCCGCCTGTTTTCCCTTGTCAAACCCGAACAGTTGACGCGCATCCTCTCGCGGCTGTTTGACGAGCGCGAATTTCTGTCGCCCTTTGGAATCCGGTCGCTTTCGCGTTATCATGCGGACCATCCATTCACTCTGCCCGTTGATGGCACCGTGCACACCGTGAGATACGATCCGGGCGATTCCAGCTCTGGCATGTTCGGCGGAAACTCGAACTGGCGGGGGCCGGTCTGGTTTCCCATGAACCTACTCATCATCGAGGCGTTACAGCGCTTCGATTATTACTTCGGGCGCGATTTCAAGGTTGAGTTCCCCACAGGATCGGGAAACACGATGAGTCTTTGGGATGCGGCCGGTTGCCTCTCACGCCGCTTATCGTCATTGTTCCTTAAGGATGCCGAGGGCAAACGGCCCGTCTACAATGGTAAGGCGCTATTCCAGACCAATCCCCAGTTCGGCGACCGTATTCTGTTCTACGAGTTTTTCCACGGCGACACCGGAGCGGGCTTGGGAGCGAGCCATCAAACCGGCTGGACAGGACTAGTCGCCAAGCTCTTGCAGCAAAGCGGCCACGATTAAGCGAAGTTCGTCATGTCCGCTTCTTGTCGGTCGCGGTTCCGATATGCCGTCGACTCATAAGCGGGTTTAGTGACTAAGTTGGCTAACCAAGCCGAGCCGCGACCGCGAGGGTGCGGTATTTTCAACCCACTTAATGATGGTGATGATCTGTCGTGGAATGCTCGTGTTCTTCTTCGAGCTCTTGCGGAGTCTTTGGGTTGAGCTTCTCCATTTCTTGCAGCTCGCCTGACGAGAGATCGGGCAGGTGGCGAATGAAGCGCACGAGCTTCCACGAGTCTTCGGCGCTATGGTCGGCGCCCCAGGCAGGCATGCCGCTTAAGCGGATGCCGTTCTGGATAATGTAAAACAGCTCGCCATCGGTCATCCGTTGCGTCTCCGGCTTTCTCATGTCCGGGGTTGGGGGATAGAGATGCGGTCCCATTTCGCTTTGTCCACTTCCGTCGTTTCCATGGCAAGCGGCGCAATGATCGGCCCAATGCGCCCGGGCGTCGGAGAGAATGTCCGGGCTATTCGGAAAGGGATTGTTCTTTTGCTTCATGTCGTCGGGAACGGCCATCGCTCTTACCTTTCGGGCTATCCAGGTCTCGGCCGCGGTGGGCCGGGCGTTCGCGCTGAAGCCGCCAACACTGGTCGTCAAGAGAGCATAGCCGATGACGGACGCCAAGACAATAGCCGCGACTAGGCCGGCCAAAAACCAAAGAATAATTCGCATAGCGTTCACTTCCTACTGAGCGCCGCTCGGGTTCGGCGCATTCAATGTCGTGCTATAAACGCCAGAAAGCGCGGGCGCATTCAGGCCGGAAGTGAGTGTGTAGTTCTGTAACGCGATCGCATCCACCCAAACATTTTCGAGAGCGTGTACGTAGCCCGCCTGGATTTGGAACAGTGTCCGCTGCGAAACCAGAACCTGCGGGTACGCGGCGCCCATCTGCCGGTATTTCGCAAGATAAAGCTCGTAAGCGCGCCTGGCACGAGGAATCATTTCGGTCTTGTACCGCGCAGCCTCCATCTCGCTCGAGAGATACGCCTGTAATAAAGTCTGTGCACTTTGCCGGAGCGATAGTTGCACCCGACTAACCTCGGCCCGGGCGCGCTCTAAATCTGCTTGAGCTGCGGCGATATTGCCCTGATTTCGATTGAAGACGGGTAGGCTGATCCCGGCCGTGACAAAGCCCTGAAACCCTACTGGCTTATTGTTAAACTCGTTCAGCGCTTCATAGCTTTGCTGCGCGCCCGCCGTCACTTGCAAATCGGGAACCGTTTCTCGTTTCGCGCTCTGGACTTCCGCTTCCGCTCGAACGATATCCTGGCGCGCTCGCTGAACCATTGGGCTGTTCTGCGCAATCTTGTCTATCGCTTCGTCCGAGTTGATTTCGGGCGGATGTTCCAAGTCCCCTTGGAGGCCGCTTACGGGCAGGTCCGGCTTCCCAGCAAGTGCCGACAGACTATGGAACGCTTGAATGAACTCGCGTTGCGCGCTATTGTAATCGACCTTGGCCTGCTCCGATTCGACTTCCGCTTGCAGCACGTCCGGCAAATCTGCTTGGCCAACGTTCGCGAGCTGGTGCGCCGTTTCAACCGCGTCCATCGCCAGGGCCAGCAATCGTCTCCGCACGTTAACAATCTCCTGTGAAGCCAACGCTCGGTAAAAGCTTTGGCTGACGCCGCCGAGAACTCGATAGCGCTGCTCGGCGGCGCCGATTTCATCTGCCCTGCGTTGCTGTTCATAAATATTTCTTCGGAGCCTCAGCTTTCCACCTAAGATAAAGGTCTGCTGAAGAAAGCCTCCTTGTTCGCCGCCGCCGAATTCGCCGCCCCGAATCTCCTCGCCGCGGTAACCAATAACCGGGTTGGGCAGTAAACCGGCTTGCCGGGCCTCTGCCGCAGACTCCTTCACCAGAGCGTTCGCTTGTTGCAAAGTTGGATTGGTCGCGAGCGCGAATTGCTGGAATTCCTCCAAATGCATCGGAGCGCGCGCGGCTGCATCTTTTAGCAGGTCGGGAATAGGCATTTGCGCGAATAAGGCAGCACAGACAAGGGGAAGAACGGCGAGCTGTCCCTTCATCGCTCCCCCTCAGGCTTCTGTTGCTCTTGGCGTATCTGCTCCACCACCCGGTTGTACTCATTCGGCGGCAGGACGCGAAGAAACGTCATCATGCCTTGCATAAACCCGCTCCAACCGGGCCGCAAACTGTAGTTCTCCGGCTTTTTCACCATGTCGTCCATCGTCATCATGGGACCTTCCATAAAAGCGTCCTGTGGGAAGCCGGGAACGCGGTTCGCATCGGGAGCGATGTCGCCGCCCATTGTCATATCGGAATGCCGCATGCCGGGCATGCCTGGCATATTTTGCTGCATGCCCCGCATCGCGGCCATCGCTTTCTCCGGAGAGAGTGGAGTATTGCCGACTGTCTGATCGTTGGTCGATCCAACACCTAAGCCACGGCCCAGGCTTGGCCCGTAGTCATCTCCCATCGGCGCGCCCGGACTGCCGTTCAACATTCCCATGCCTTGATTCATATCCACCCCGGCCGGCATGCCCATGCCCATTCGCGACATCGGACCTGCGTTCGAAGACATTTGGTTCATCATGTGGTGTGGCAAGTGGCAGTGCACCATCCAATCTCCGGGGTTATTGGCCACAAACTCGACATCGCGAGCCTGGGCCACGCCGACCAACACTGTGTTACCGGGAACCCAAGCGCATTCAGGTATGCGGCCGCCCTCGGTTCCCGTTGTGTAGAAGGTATGGCCGTGCACGTGGATCGGGTGATGATCCATGCCGAGATTGATAAAACGAATGCGAACGCGATCCCCCAGCCGCACGATCAACGGAGTCGCCGCTGGACCCGCCTTGCCGTTGAACACTAGCCAGTTGAACTCCATGTTCATCGTGTTCGGAATGGCGTTGTTCGGCAGCACCGCGTACTCTTGCATGAGAATGACGAAATCCTTATCCACTGCCGGCGTGTACGCTTGCTTCGGATGCATAATGAACGCGCCCAGCATGCCCATCATTTCCTGCATTGCCATATGCGAGTGGTAAAAGTACGTTCCCGCTTGATGTAGCGTAAATTCGTAGATAAAGCGTCCGCTCGGTTTAATCGGGTCCTGGCTGATTCCCGGCCCTCCATCCATCTCATGCGGAATTTCAAATCCATGCCAGTGCATCGATGTCGATTCCGGCAGATGATTATCGACAATAATCCGCACCCGGTCTCCCTGCGTGATCTGGATCGTCGGGCCTGGCGCGCTCCCGTTATATCCCCAGACATCAATCGTTTTGTTCGGAGCGATCTGCTGCTTTACCGGCTCGGCGATGAGATGAAATACCTTAACTCCGTTGTCGACATCGAAGCGCAAATTCTTGAGATCAGGCGATCCGACCGGAACGAGCAATCCAGGCGCCGCTCGCTCCGCTTCAATGCTTGACCCAGAGAACACGCTCGTGCCAATCCCAAACGCATTTCGAAAGAAACGCCGTCGATTATTCATAACCTCTCCTTTTCAACAACAGAACCGCGCACGCCAGTAAGCGGTTCTCAAACCTGGCATCTAACTGGGAAACTAAGATCAGATGCGGAAGGTGGAAAGGAGCGCGAGCACACTTCTGCCTGGCGGCGCGTGTTTCTCGGAAAGGTGTAGGATTACGGGGGGAAGTTTAGCATCGAGCACTCTGATAGGCTCGGTGCCCGGCAGCGCCATATCTCCGGCGAAATGCAATCCGGCAAGTCTGGCTAATCCTGTATTGCTTTCCGGACCGAAGAACTCGGTGTGTGACTGAAGCTGACAAGACTGGCCCGGGCCGTTGCTGTGTTCAGAGTGATGATGACACCGAGTAGCCCGAGCAGAAGATGCCGTGCATGCGAAAGCTGAGCACATTGCATAGCATTGTGACGTCGATAGCAATGTGGCTATGACGGCCAGAGCGAGCAGGGGAGGCCGGCGCCGAAACATCCTCAATTCAGAGATAACACGGACGCAGCGGGCGAGCGCGTCCAAAACCTACGCGGCGTCCGGGCAAGGAAGTGAAATCCGCGGAAAACAATGCCGGAAATGTTGAACCAGGTAACTCGCCAGCTCTCGAGGACAGAGACTGCGGCCTTCGTCAAAAACGCCCACGATACATCCGTCCACGTCGGTCGCCAATGGCATTTCGAATTCCTGTTGCAGTATGCCAGGCTGGTTCCCTTCGTGACCCGCGATACAGACGCGCAAAACCGGCCCCCACTGTTCGAAAATCATACTCACGTGGATGCTCGTGGAAGGATAGCGCGATCGGATCAGGCGTAGCTGTTGACCCGTGTGGCATTCCACATGATCGGCCGCTCGAATGCCATGTTCCGTCAGCGCGCAATTCAGCACGCTGATTTGCTTCTTACACTCTTCCGTTAAATCTGCCCAAAACTGTGTCCCTTCTTGCCGTAACGGGGCGGGGGCTACTGCTGAGGCCATGCGAATCCCTCCCTTTCGAGGTCACATCGAATTGCGTTCCAAGATTGATGCCAGTCTAGCGCTTTTCGTTACCTCATCAAAGTCGGCTACAAAAAATAAACAGTTCGAACCGAACGATACAATCACCTGGTATGAAAGCCACCGTGGCCGACCCGCTGGGCGGTCCTGAAAATCTGAGATACATTGATCTACCGAAGCCCGAGCCGAAAGCAGGCCAGGCGCTGGTCAAGGTGGAAGCCGCAGGCGTTAACTTCATCGATGTCTACTTTCGCACCGGCCTTTATAAAGCCGGGGAGCCGCCGGTTCAGTTGGGGAACGAGGGAGCGGGCACAATCGCCGCCGTTGGGCCGGAGGTGAACCTGCCGATCGGCGCGCGCGCCGCGTGGGCGATGGCGCGAGGGGCTTACGCCGAATATGCTGTTGTACCGGCCTCCATGCTGGTCACCATCCCCGAAGGTATTTCCTTCGACGAAGCTTCCGCCGTGATGTTGCAGGGAATGACGGCCCACTATCTGACACGGTCGACTTTTCCCCTACAGCCAGGACAGACGTGTCTTGTCCACGCGGCTGCAGGAGGTACCGGACTGCTGCTCGTTCAGCTCGCCAAAATCGCGGGCGCGCGTGTCATCGGCACCGTATCTACCGCTGCCAAAGCCAAACTAGCTCAAGAGCATGGCGCTGACGAAGTGATCCTTTACAAGAACCATGATTTTGTGGATGAAGTAAAACGAATCTCGGGTGGCCGCGGCGTGGATGTTGTATACGATTCAGTTGGAACGGCTACCTTTCACAAGAGCCTCGACTGTCTCCGGCCCCGTGGCATGATGGTGACCTTCGGCCAATCCAGCGGCGCAGTCGGTCCAATCGATCCTCTGATTCTCAGCCAAAAAGGTTCGCTGTTTCTAACCAGGCCCACTCTGGCCAATTACATCAGCGAAAGGAAGGACCTTGAATGGCGAGCCTCCGATCTGTTCCAATGGCTTGCGAGCAAGCGCCTGACGCTCACCATTTACAAAAAGTACGCCCTAGCGGATGCCGCCGTCGCGCATCGCGATCTAGAGGGCCGCGCAACTGCGGGGAAACTCCTTCTGAAGCCCTGAACATGCCGGGTAAAAAATCTTCGACCCCCGAACCAACCACCCAATATCTTCAGCGCCGCGAGCGCCTTATTTCAGCGTTCCGGCAGAACCGGATTGAGGCATTCCTCATCACTGCCTTGCCGAATGTTCGCTATCTCTCCGGCTTCACCGGAAGCAACGGCGCGCTTCTGCTCACAGACTCGAGGGCCATCCTGTTCACCGACCCCAGATACCAGACCCAAGCCCCCATCGAATCCGATTGCGAAGTCCGGATCGCCAAGGGCCCGCTTCTCCTCGAAACGTCGAAATCGCTCAAGAAACTCGCGCCGAGACGTCTCGGCATCGAACGCGGACGAATTTCGTTCCAAGATTATGACTTCCTGAAAAGCGAGGTGACTGGCTCGAGACTGGTCCCGATAACTGGAGTTATCGAACGGCTACGGATGGTCAAGTCGCCTGCCGAGATCGCAACCATAAAGACCGCCGTCGAGTTGAATTCAGCCGCTCTAAGACAGGCTCTGCACAGCTTCCGCTCGAGAATGACCGAAATTGACTTGGCGGCCGAAATCGAGTACAGAATGAGACGTTTAGGCGCGGATGGCCCCTCTTTCGACACCATTGTCGCTTCCGGTCCCCGCTCTGCCCTCCCGCATGCCCATCCTGCCAGCACACCCATCGAAGGTAATCAATTATTATTAATAGATATGGGTGCAACCGTTGCTGGCTATACCAGCGACATGACCCGCACTATGGGCGTGGGGCGCCTAGTTCCGAAAGCGAAGCGCATCTATAAGGCGGTTTTGGAAAGTCAGCTCGCGGCGATCGACGCCGTCAAACCTGGTGTCCGGAGTAGTTCGATCGACGGTACTGCCCGTAACGTACTGAAAAAACATGGATTCGATAGATTCTTTGTCCATTCGACAGGCCACGGCTTGGGATTGGAAATCCACGAAATACCGCGTATCGGTCGAAAGGACCCCACAGTCTTAGACATAGGCATGGTCATCACAATCGAACCCGGCGTTTACGTCGAGGAATTTGGTGGTGTCCGTATCGAAGACACGGTCGTGGTTACGGAGAAGGGTTGCCAGATTCTGACGCCGACCCCCAAAAACCTGTCTGTCCTGTGAGCCAAGACGAGCTCCAGGAAGGGAATCAATGACTATTGATGAAATCAAAGAGCTGATTCGTGTAGTCCAGGAGACAGGCATCACGGAACTCGAAGTTCAGCGGGGCGACAATCGTGTTCGCATCCGGACCGCTTCGCATCCGATTCAGCAGGAAATCACAGTTTTGCCCAACGCTTCTTCGCCTCCTGCGCAGGCCTCCGCTGCTTCACCTTACCTGCCCTCAGCAACCGCCGGCGCCGGTCCGGCTCCCGCTGACGAGGTCGGCGCAAACACCGAGATTGTAAAGTCCCCTATCGTTGGCACGTATTACGATACCCCTTCTCCCGGCGCTCCTCCTTTCGTAAAGGTCGGAGACCAAGTTGAACCAGGCAAGGTGCTTTGCATCATCGAATCGATGAAACTCATGAATGAAATAGAAGCCGAAATTGCAGGCACTGTCGCTGCCAAGCTGGTCGAGAACGGCAAGCCTGTCGAATATGGCGAATCCTTGTTCGCCATCCAGCCACGGTAAGTCCCCGAATGTTTCGAAAAATTCTTATTGCCAATCGTGGCGAAATCGCGCTGCGCGTCAACTGCGCCGCCAAAGAACTGGGTATCAAGACCGTTGCGGTTTACTCGGAGGCGGACCGCAACAGCCTCCACGTTCGCTTCGCCGACGAGGCCATTTGCATCGGCCCGGCCAAAAGCTCTCGCAGCTATCTTGATATTCCTGCTGTTATCAGTGCCGCTGAAATCACCAACGTCGATGCCATCCATCCCGGTTACGGCTTTCTAAGTGAAAACGCCGATTTCGCCGATGTCTGCGAAACCTCAGGCGTTAAGTTTATTGGTCCCTCACCTACGGTCATTCGCACAATGGGCCTCAAGCAGCGTGCCCGCGCCGTGATGAAAGAGCACGGTGTGCCGATTCTCCCCGGCTCGGAAGGCGTCTTGAACTCCGCCGATGAAGCCCAACCCCTCGCTGCCGAGATTGGCTATCCGGTGATGTTAAAAGCTGCCGCCGGCGGCGGCGGCCGCGGTATGCGCATCGTCCGCTCGGTCGACGATCTTCCCCATCTTCTCGCTCAGGCTCAAACCGAAGCCGCTTCCTCCTTCGGTTGCGGCGATGTCTATTTGGAAAAGTTCATCGAAGCCCCCAGGCATATCGAATTCCAGGTCCTGGCCGATGAGCACGGCGAAGTTGAGATTCTGGGCGAGCGCGAGTGTTCCCTCCAGCGGCGCCATCAGAAATTGATCGAAGAATCCCCTTCGCCTGCCGTTTCCGCCCATCTGCGCGAATCTATTTCCGGCCGCTTGCGCCAAGCCATGAAAGAAATCGGCTACACCAACGCGGGAACGGTCGAGTTCCTTATGGATGAACAGGGGAGCCTGTATTTTATCGAAGTCAATGCGCGCATTCAGGTCGAGCATCCAGTGACCGAGTTTGTCACTGGAATCGATCTAGTGAAAGCTCAAATCCGCATTGCGGCTGGAGCTCACCTGTCCGAAATCCTGCCTAATCCTGTTGTTGCGCGCGGCCATTCCATTGAATGCCGGATCAATGCCGAGCATCCGGAAACATTCGCGCCCTCGCCCGGACGCATAACCGGTTTGAATCTGCCCGGTGGTATCGGCGTGAGAGTGGACACCGCCGCCTATACCGACGGGATCATTTCCCCGTACTACGACTCATTGATTGCCAAGCTGATTGTTCATGGAACTGACCGCGACGAAGCCATCAGCCGCATGAAGCGCGCTTTAAGTATGTTTGTCGTCGAGGGCATCTCGACCACCATTTCTCTGCACGAACTCATTCTCGATAATGACGATTTCCGCGCCGGCCGCTTCGACACGACCTTTCTCTCGAAGCTTCTCTCGCTCAAAAACAACTCGACCACCTGATGAATCCAAGTGAGTTAGGCGCTTTCGCCTGCCTGGGTCTTTGCCGTACGCCTAACTGCGCATCTCAACCGCCGGCACTGCCCCTATCCCCGTGTATGTCAGTAGCCATTCAGCGTCGTCGCTCTTTAGCCCCACTGCGCCAGCGTGAGCCGGAACCATCCACACCTGTGCTTTTGAAAAATGCTGCCCGTCAATTGTGCCGGCGCCCGTCAACGAAACCAGCAGGCAATAGTACGGCAATCCGGGCAGTACAATCGGGTTTCCCTTCTGCCTCAAGTGCTCAATCCGGAAATAAGCCGACTCCGCGAGCAGCGTCCGCCCCGCATCGAGTTCCTTCCGATCGAAATGATGAAGGTAAGGTCCGAGATCCGAAACCGCGCACCCATGCTCCAAGTGAAGCTCCCGGGGTCGGCCATAATCATACAGCCGGTAAGTGATGTCGGAGTTCTGTTGAATTTCGCAGATCGTTAAGCCGGCTCCGATCGCGTGCACTGTCCCCGCAGGTACGAATATCGTGTCGCCCGGCTCGACGGGCCGCCAATCCAGAAGATTTTCGATTTCTCCGGAAACCGCGGCATTTCGGAACCATTCGGCGGAAATCTGCTGCTTAAATCCAAGTGCTACCTCGGCTTCGGGCTTGGCATCGATGACAAACCACGCCTCGGTCTTGCCCAGACTCTGGTGATATAGGGCTGCGTAATCGTCTTTCGGATGGACCTGTACCGACAGCCGGCTGCTAGTAAAAAGCAGCTTCACCAGCAGGGGGCACAAACCGGGGTGTTTTCCGTCCCGTCCGGCGCCAAGCAGTTCGGGATTTTCTAGCAGAAGATCCCGCAAAGCCCGGCCGCAATCTGTGCGATTGTCTTCAGAAGTAAACCAAGCCTCGCCAATCGTCCGCGCAGGTGCATCCGCAAACCATTCTTTCAAGCCCGATACACCCCAGATTCTGTCTTTGAATTCGGGAATTAGACGAAAAGGGCGCGAAACGCTGTTCGTGGAATCCATGGCTTGTTTTCAGCTTAAACCCCGGACTAGCCGTTAGATAGCCGGAATGTACCAGTACCGGATCATTGTAAAAGGTCTTCTGAATACGTGTGTTACGGGTTAATATCAGTAAGCGCTTTTACTGGAACGGTCAGTGTTGTCTGATGTGACTCAGGTACAGGGTTTTGAACATCCGGGATTGAAGTTTCCGCTTCGTTCTGCCGATCGGGGAATCGTAGGTTCTGCTGGAGGCAACGATGATGCTGTACGTGATAGCGGTCTTCGGGTTCGTTGGTCTCATTTGGGCGCTGATCGGCCTGGGTGAAGCGCATACCGGTGTTTGCCGGATATTTCGGGAACTGGAGTGTGATCGGCGAATAGCGCAACCGGAAAGCGGGCCAGGCGGGATTCTTGAATAGACCCCCGCTAACGTGCCCCTGCCAGAGTTGCAAAACGGCTTGATCGGAACGCTCCGGATTCCTCTTAGGGGAGCTGTCACTTGCACAATTTTGGAGAGGCCGTTCACGCCTTCTTGTTGCCCCTTCCCGGGACCACGAGATTGCTTCTTAGGCGCAAAGCAGAGTTGTTTCTCTATGGACAAAATGCCGACGCCTTATACTTTATCGAGCGAGGTCTCGTTAAAGTGGACCGTCCGGCGGAAGGCGAACAGTGTGTCACATTAAACCTCTGTAGCGTGGGGGAACTGATTGGCGAAGAAAGCCTGGTTCCACACCAAACCTATATGACCCAAGCGGAAGCGCTTACACCCTTAGTAGTTTTCCGCGTTCCCAGCAATCAGGTTCTCGAAGCCGCCGCCACAAACCCGCGGCTCGCTATGTTTCTCTTAAATGCCTCGCTCCGCCGTAAGCAGACTCTTGAGCGGCGCCTCGAGCTCGTCGCAGCGCACGATGTCGAGAAGCGCATCTTACTCTGCCTCGCCGATTTCGCCGAACGCGGCGAACGCGAAACTGATGGTTCGTTCTCTCTTCCCCTGACCCAGCGCGACGTTGCCAACCTCATCGGAGCCACTCGGGAAACTACTTCCCTCATGCTCAATCAGATGGAACGAAGCGGCCTGCTCATACTCGCCCGTGGAAAAGTAACGATTCCTTCTCCGCACAGGCTCAGGAACGCCGCTTACCCAGTCGCCGCCCAATCTATCGCCTCCTAGACCCCGTCAGGCAGCCCGTTTTCGCCTGCGGCGCCTCCTCTACGGAACTGTCTGGACCGCCACTTCAACCGGCTCTTGCGATCTCGAAGGCTTTCGGCCGGCTCGTAATACAACCTTCAATCGGTCCCTCCAGCTTCCAACATTGCCCCTTTGAGTAACTTCCACCTTCGCACCTGAAACCCATTGGTTAGAAGATTCGACTGAAACCAATACTTCTACGTCTTGGTTCCCTGCCATAGCCCCAAGCCACTGCTGTCCGGCTGCGTCCGTGCTCGTTAATCCGCGCAAATCCAGCTTGATCTTTCGTCCGGCAACGCTCGGCTTCGCGGTTTGCCAGCACCCATCTAATTCCGGCAGATCGGATTCCGTCAGATGTCCCAGGAGTTGAAGCCGGAATGACTGCGAGTGATCGTGGATATAGTATTTGAGGCGCTGCAGACCAACGGCAGGTACGGCGACCTCCGTCATTTTAGCCTCACACTCCTTCTCGCTACCCATTTGAATCCTCTGATCCTCCCGCGTGTATAGTGTGATTCCTGGCTCACAAATTCGTTCCATCCTACGTGTAAAAAAACGCAAATACCTGTAAAGAGTTGCGGCCAATTGTCTCAAATTGCGCACTCTTTAGGATTCGGATGCTTCTGTCTTCTTATCGGCGCAAACTCTACAGCAAAATCCCTGCGATGCAGGCAGTCATGAAATTTGCCAATGTTCCGACGAGCATCGCCTTTACGCCGAGCCGTGCCAGGTCCGACTTCCGCGAAGGCGCAAGCGCGCCAATACCGCCAATCTGAACCGCTATCGAGCTAAGGTTGGCAAACCCGCAAAGCGCAAACGTGGAAATCACGATCGACCGTGCCTGAAGGTGGGCTCGAACCTGGCCGAGATTGGCGAAAGCGACAAATTCATTCAGAATCATGCGCGTTCCGAGTAAATCGCCTACCGTTCCGCAGTCTCGCCAATCGACGCCGAGCAACCAAGCGACAGGCGCGAATATCCACGCCAGAATCTGCTGCAACGTCGGCGGGAACCATACAGCACGAGCGTGAATCCAACCGAGCATTCCGTTGCAAAGCGCAATCAGCGCTAGGAAAGCGATCAACATGGCTGCGATGTTGAGCGCCAGATGCAAGCCGTCACCGGCTCCTCGTGCTGCGGCGTCTATGATGTTAACTCCCGGTTTCTCTACCTCGATACGGACCGTGCCTCCTGTCACGGGCATTCCGGTTTCAGGTTGAAACATCTTAGAGAGCATGATGGTCGCCGGCGCAGTCATAATCACGGCCGTCAGCAGGTTCGTAATCGAAGCTCCCGCAATCAGGACGTAGGCTGCCATAACAGACCCAGAAACGTGCGCCATACCGCTCACCATCACCGTGAACAGCTCCGATTGTGTGAGACCGGCGAGAAACGGCCTGATCGTCAGCGGCGCCTCCGTTTGTCCCATCACGATGCTAGCTGCCACGTTGGTCGATTCCGCCCCACTTGTGCCCATGAACCGCTGCATGAACACCGCCATGCCTCTTACAAAAATCTGCATCACGCCCAAGAAGTAGAGGATGGAAAACAGCGACGAGATGAAAATCACGATCGGCAAGACCTGAAACGCGAAAACCACCCCAAATTCGTGGTTTCGCATTCCCAGCTTGTCGCCGAACACAAACCTCGCCCCATCGGACGAGTAGTTCAATAAAGCGCTCACAAACTGACTGATGGCGTAGAAAATTTTTCCGAACGGCGTCTTCAGCACCAGAAACGCAAACACGATTTGGAGCAGCAATCCCCAGAAGACGACTCTTTTTTGGATGGCTCGCCGGTTAGTCGAAAACAGGTAGGCGCTACCCACAATCGCGATCAGGCCAAGAAGCCCCGTGAACCGGCTCATTTTCGATTAGTCTAGCGGACGCGCGCCGATTTCACGTAAAATCGTAGATATGGCGCAAGTAAACCACTCAAGAAGGCGTTCCGAAGCGGCTTGACCTCTTACGGATTGCTGCTCGCTGGAGCAAATGAAGTTCGAGTGGTGACGTTATCGATTGTCATGGCGATCACGTCGGCCTATACGGCACTGAGGCTCGCCAGGAACGCAGCGAGTGCGCCGAGGAACGAAAAAAAACGTTGGCTGGCGGCAACCGCCGGCATCATCGCCGTTGGTATATGGGCTGTGCCCACCATCTTGGATGGAGCCGTAGCTGGTTCTTTGCGCAACGCGGCAATTGCCGCTGTGGTTCTTTCCTTTCTGATCGGCACGGCTGCTACAGCTGCTTCCGACAAGCGCTTTCTCTCTCGCACTCTTCGCCGGCTATCGATGGCAAACAGGACGCCGAATGCGGCCGCAATCAGCCCAGCGCGCAATGCCACGCCTTCCGATCTCCTTGCCCTCAACGCCACACTTACGCGCGCTGCCAACTCTGTTCTGGTACCCGGCGATCTTCAAAGCCCGAGTATGACCGCCGCATCTGCCGAGGGCTTGGAAGGAGATCCCGTTCAATCGCAGCCCTCCGCCACTGCAGTTAACTCACAACTTCCAAAATGAGGTCGCGCTCCTCGATTGGTTGCTGCGATATGCGGAATGCATCCTCGACAAGATCGGCCGCCTCATCCAAATTATTCTCACTCGTGTGATACAGCCTGCAGAGAATACTCCCGGCATCGATTTTCTGCCCCACCTTCACCTCGAGAATCACGCCGACCGCCGGATCAATCGAATCTTCCTTGGTGTTGCGCCCCGCTCCGATCATGGACGATGCCTGACCGATCAGCTCGGCATCGATCGCACTGATATATCCGCCGCGAGTTGTTGAGATCTCTCGCGCCCCCGTAGCGTTCGGAAGCAGATCGAACCGGTCGAGCACCTGCGGATTACCGCCTTGCGCTTCGATCACCTCTTTGAACTTGCGGTAGCCGGAGCCGTCCAGCAGCTTCGCCTGCGCAAGTTCGCGCGCATCGTCCAGTGTCTTCGTGATCTTCGCCAGGTAGATCATCCTCGCTGCCAGCTCGAGCGAAAGCCGCGTCAGGTCTGCGGGTCCGGCGTTTTGCAGAGTCTGCGAAACCTCCATTACTTCGAGAGCATTACCGATTGCGTAGCCCAGCGGCTGAGCCATATCGGTGATCAGCGCCTGTACGCGCTTATCCACCCGGCGTCCGATCGCAACCATCATCTGCGCCAGACGCCTTGCATCTACCTGCCGCTTCACGAACGCGCCCGCGCCCACTTTCACGTCGAGCACCAGCGCGTCCACGCCTTCGGCCAGTTTCTTCGACATGATCGACGAGGAAATCAATGGAATCGATTCGACCGTCGCCGTTGCATCGCGAAGAGCGTATAACTTCCCGTCGGCCGGCGCCACCTCCGGAGTTTGGCCAATGAACGCAATGCCGATGCGCGAGAGCTGATCCTTGAATTCTTCAATCGTCAGGTCCGTCCGGAACCCTGGAATCGATTCGAGCTTGTCGAGCGTGCCACCCGTGTGTCCCAGCGCGCGTCCTGCTATTGAAGGAACAATTACTCCTGCGGCTGCCGCAATTGGCGATGCAATGAGGCTCGTCTTGTCCCCTACGCCGCCCGTCGAGTGCTTATCCACTTTGATCCCCGGCACACTCGAAAGATCTACAGTCTCGCCCGACTGCATCATCTTCTCCGTAAGCGCGCTCACTTCCCGGTCTGACATGCCCGAGAAAAACACTGCCATCAGAAACGCCGACATCTGATAGTCGGGAATTTCGCCTCGTGTGTAGCCGTCAACGAGGTACTGAATCTCTTCCGCCGAGAGTTCTTCGCCTTCACGCTTACGATGTATGAGGTCGACAGTGCGCATTTTCGAACCTCTAGCGTAACATCTCAACTTTTCAACATTGAGCAAACGCCGCTTGTTTTCAACTATGTGCAAACGTCGTAGCACGGCGCTCGCGGCTGCCGCATCCAAACCTCCTCGGCACTCGCGTTATAAGAAATCCGCACGGCGCGTCGTACACTCGTCTCGATGATTCATGCGGTGCGGTTTGTTCGATCGCGCTCCGATCTGGTTCCCCGGGTTGGCGTCGTTCTTGGCAGTGGTCTGTCCAGTCTCGCGAATTCTCTCAGGCGTGCTGTTGCTATCAAATATCGGGAGATTCCGGGTTTCCCAGAATCGACGGCCGAAGGGCATCAGGGCGAGCTTCTCCTCGGCTACCTCGGCGATATGCCCGTTGCGGTCATGTCTGGCCGTTTTCATCTCTATGAGGGCTATTCACCCGCGCAAGTCGTCATGGGAGTTCAACTGCTTCACCAGCTTGGCGTAAAGCAGCTCGTACTTACGAATGCCGCTGGAGCCGTTAATCCCGCGTTCGTCCCCGGTTCGCTCGTTCTCATTTCCGATCACATCAACCTGCAAGGCTTCAATCCGCTCGTGGGGCCAAACGATGAGAGCCTTGGTCCCCGCTTCCCCGACATGACCGAGGCCTATTCCAAACGGTTGCGGCAAGTGGCAATGCAGGCAGCCCATGATGTCCAAATACCGATCTTCGAAGGCGTTTATGCCGCGCTCCTCGGCCCTAGCTATGAAACCCCCGCCGAAATCCGGTTCCTCAGAACTATTGGAGCCGATCTGGTCGGCATGTCCACCGTAAGCGAAACCATCGCCGCGAACTACTTGGGCGTCGAGGTGCTCGGCATTTCCTGCGTCACCAATCTGGCAGCCGGTTTGAGTGAAAATAAACTAAATCACCAGGAGGTACTCGAACTGGGCCGGCGAGTCTCCGGCTCTTTTGTTCAGTTGTTGCAAGCAATATTGCCAAAACTCTAATCATGAAAATACACGCCTTCGAGGCTCCATACGACTCCGGACATCTTCAGGAACGGATGGGGCGCGGGCCGTCCGCCCTGCTGAAGGCCGGCCTTGTTAACAGGTTGCGATTCCTGGGGCATGAGGTCACGATCGAGCGAATTCGAGTCGCAGAAGAATTTCCCTGCGAAATCAAGAGCACGTTCCGGCTGGCGAATGAGCTTTCGGCGAGAATTTCAAGAGCGCGTGCGGCAGGTGGATTGTCTGTCGTGTTGTCCGGCAATTGTAACGCTGCTATCGGAACAATTTCTGCGCTGGACCCGGAACGAACCGGCGTGCTCTGGTTCGACGCCCATGGCGAATTCAACACGCCTGAAATCACGCGCAGCGGCTTTCTCGACGGCATGGGCCTCGCTATCGCCACGGGCCATTGCTGGCGCCGCCTTGCCGAATCGGTCCACAACTTCAGTCGCTTGCCTCCCAAGAATGTTGTTCTTTTGGGTATTCGCGAAGTAGACCAGGACGAGCAGGATCTATTGGACACCGCTGGCGTGCAACAGATTCCGGCGCATGCGGTCCGTGAGCGCGGCATCCGGTCCCTTCTCGCCCCGGTCCTGCAGCCGCTGAGCCGGCGCGTCGATGCCGTCTACGTTCATTTCGATCTTGACTCGCTCGATCCGTCCGTGGCTCGCTGGAATCAATGGACCCCGTCGGCAGGCTTGAGTCTCGAACATATCGAAGCCGGTCTTGAGTTGCTAGCCGGAGGACCGCCCATTACTGCGATAGGTTTCGCCTCTCACGATCCCCAAGTCGATCCGGACAATTCCTTCGAGGCTGCGCGCCGCCTGTTCGATCGCGCAGTTGCCGTTGCGGGCGCCTGATGTGCGCTCATCAGCCAGCCGGCAGCGAGGGCGATATTCACTCGCCCTATGACGCAATTGCCGATTTCTACCAGCGCGCCTGGGCTGATTGGTACTTGCCATCCATCCGCCCGTTCCTGCAGCGATTCCTGTTTTCAGCCCTTCCAGCCAACAGCGCGGTGCTCGATGTCTGTTGCGGATGCGGTCACGTTACACGCGAGGTTGTTGCTCAGGGCTTCGACGTACTGGGTATCGATACGTCACGGGAGCTGCTGGCCCGAGCCTCCTTGCTCACCCCGAACGCGAAGTTCCTGGCTGCCGACATCCGCAGTTTCTCGGTTTCAAGGCCGTTCGATGGAGCCTTGTCTACCTTTGACTCCCTCAATCATCTGCTCACCTATGCTGATCTCTGCTCCGCATTCCGTTGCATACACGCAGCTCTGAAACCCGGGGCGCCGTTTGTCTTCGATATGAATCTCGAGGAGGCTTATTCGCTTGATTTAGGCGCATGGGTCCGCTACGCCGATGAACATGCGAACGGCTTCGTTCGCGGTTCGTACGATGCCTTGCGCCGGCGCGCCAAGACAGACTTGATCTGGTTTGCCCGAACGGAAGATCCCGATCTGTGGCGCCGCTCCGAGACTACCGTCGAGGAGCAATGTTATTCGCGTGAAGAGATTGAATCTGCTGTCAGAGCGGCTGCCTTCCGCGAACTCGAATGTTACTCAGCCGCGGAAGCCGGCGTAACAGACGAACTCGGATACGGCCGCATTTACGCGAGAGCCTGGGCCTGAGCGCTCAATTACCAGAAGACTGCTCGAGTTGATTTTGCGAAGCACCTGCGGGCGAGGACTTCGATCCTTCTCCCGCGTCACCCTGAGTTCGCTGGCGCGCGGCCAGGTAGTGCACGTTTACAGTCAAACTTTCCCAGCGATAATGCCAGGGAGCGCGAGAACAAACTTCTAATTCCCCCGATTGACTTAAACGCCAGAACGCGGCGCGATGCGTCTTGGCCTGTGGCGGCCACAACTCGCCCGCAGTCATCTTGTTACAAACGGGCCGGTCGGAACCGGACGCCGCGAGGCAGGTCGCGTAGCTGAAGGTCAACAAGGCCGCAAGTTTCATGCTGATTCTGACGATAGGTTACTCGCTAAACGCTGCTGCCGCCAGTCCAGCGCGTACTGCCAGTTCAGCCTCACTCGCCTGGTCCTTACTTAGGCTGTGCCCGCTCATTGAGGGATATTCAAACAGGCGAGTGTGTTCGAATGGTCTCCGGGATAACTCGTTTTATAGCAACTGGTGCCCTCATGCCGAACAGCAGAAGATTTAAACATTCCGTCACGTATTGGACGCTCGGGCTAACCGAATGGAATTGGGACTTCGATCGCATATGTCAGACCGCTCAGGCCCTCGGAATCGAAAGCATCGAGCTGGTTCCCTTTGAATTCTTGCCGAAGCTTGCCTCCTACGGCCTCACGAGCGCGCTCGCCCTCAACGGCATGCCCGATCCGCCATTTGCAAGAGGAGTCAACAACCCGCGATACCACGAGCAGATTGTCGTCAATACGAAAAATGCAATTGACGAATGCGCCCGCTTTCAAATGCCCAACGTGATTGCGTTCATTGGTTATAAGTGGGTTGACGCCCTCGATCCTGAGAGCGGAGAGATTTCCCGCGCCGAGGCGATTGAAAATTCGGTCAAGGTATTAAAGGAGATTGCGCAATACGGAGCCGGCCGGGGCGTCAACGTATGTCTTGAACACCTGAACACCCGCGACAGCTCGCATCCCATGAAAGGACACCCGGGTTATCAGGGCGACGATTTGGATCTTGTTGCCGAGATCATCCGGCGCGCCGCCATGCCCAATCTTAGACTGCTATTCGACGTTTACCATGTGCAGATCATGCACGGCGATGTCATCCGGCGGTTGCGGCAACATGCGGACTTGATTGGGCATGTACATACGGCAGGTAATCCGGGCCGCGGTGAACTCGACGACCGGCAGGAGATTCACTATCCCGGTGTCGCAAGGGCGCTTGCGGCGATCGGGTATCAAGGCTTCGTTGGGCACGAATTCATCCCTACGCTCGACCCGGTTCAGGGGCTTTCTCAAGCCATTGAACTCTGCGAGCCATCAGCCTAACCGAGCCGCGACCGCGAGGGAGCGGACTCCTAAGTTTTCCAGCCTGTTGAAGCGCCTATTCCTGCGTGGCAGCTTGCTGATCGACATCGCGCCAGGCGCTGATTTTCAGCCGCCGGCACACCCAGCACAGCTCTTCAGGCTGCTGCGGTCCGCTCATCGGCGCGTAAGTCGAGCCACACACCGCGCAGCGTCTTTGAGCTCGAACCGGCCTATCGCTCTCCACCGATTTCTTTGCCATCTCCAGAATCTGCTCTGGTACGACGGGTTCGGGAGCCGGTTGATTTCTCTTTTTCATGACTTGATTCCACTATAAAACAGCTATCGGCGGATGTGTGTCTCAGCTTTAGTTTTCACGGAGTGGTCCGCGTCGGACGTCCTGCCCCAGCTGGCACTCAGGTCTTCCTGTTAGTACTGGGAGTTCCGCCAGATCGACAAACCAATCAAAATTGCCATTACAATTAGAGCCGCATAAAAAATCCGTCTATTAGGCGCCGGCGACTGGTCGGCGAAGCGCCTCAGCTCAGACCTGAAGGCCGATGGTTGAAAGCCCGGCGGGCGACGTTCGGCGATCCTAGCGAACGTCGGCCTTTTCGCGATCGGCGGAAACAGTATCCGCAGCGCGGCTACCAGAAAAAACCCCGTACAACTGCCGAACACCATGATGGTGAACGGCACGGCAAACTGGCGTAGCGTGTCGAAGAGCACTGCCTGTCCCAAAAAAGCAAGCGCAAGACTCCCGCCAGCTTGCATCATGGCCTTCGCCGGCGACTGCTTCTCGAGATCCGAATAGGCATTCGAAATCAGCAGGCCAAGCACAGCAAGGGTCGTGGGAATCGTCAGCCGCGCAAATCCAAGCCCGCCGTATAAGAAACCATGCCGCCCCAAATACCAGGCCGCCGCCGAATACGAGAAATAGACCGCGAAAGTCTCCATCAGGAAGACCTCGAAATCCGTAGTCCGCCGAATCCTGCTAATGATGACTGGCCCTAGTACCGATAGAGCGTCGGCCACATACCGCAGCGACTTATTTCTCTCATGCAAGTCTCCAAGGACGTGCTCCCGGCAAGCTGGTGGAAGCAGGCGCCGCACCACGCTCTCGATCCAATGAGGAACCGGCATGAATCACCCCGCCAGCTTCTTCCACTCTTTTTTCCACTTTCGCGCCCAATCTTTTCCAAACACTTTTGTTATCGCCTCGGAGATTCGTATGGCCGCAGCCGCGGATTCCTGCAGCGCTTGCTCGCCAAGCGCTTCGACCCGATAACAACGCTTGGCCCGGCCTCCGCGCTCGGCTGTAGGATCCGTTAGCCACGACGACACGAAGCCCTTATCCTCGAGCCGGTCCAGAGTAACGTAAATGGCGCCAAGGGAAATCCGCTTTGGTTGCGCTAATTCCGCTACTTTTCCATGAATCGTGACACCGTAGGCATTCTCGTGCAGACTGAGAATCGCAGTCAGCACGAGTTGTTCAAACTGGCCGATCGAACCTATTCGAGGCATTTGCCCAACAGTGTAGGTTAAATCCACCCTCCCGTCAACCCTGGATCGGGCGGATTTAAATTGATTTGCGACCGATCGGTCTGTTTTGCATCGAACGCCTAAACTCAGAGCATTCCGACGAGTCCCTAAAACAGGTGCGCGAGTATCTTTGCAGTTTCCTGGAGGGTCTCGCTATCCGGGAACCAGCTTGATTCGGATAGCATACTGGACCAGAGCCGCTGTTGTATCTATGCCAAGCACGCGCATAATCTCATACTTGTGCGATTCCGCGGTCCGCTGCGAGATGTTAAGGATCGCGGCCACTTCTTTCATGGTGCGCCCTTCGGCGACCAACTGCAAAACTTCCCGCTGGCGGCTTGTGAGCATTGGCTGGCCGGCCGTGGAGACGGATCGGGCCTCAATCAAAACGTCGATTAAATCCTTGGCGATGAGCGAGCTTAGATAGACACGGCCTTGCGAAGCCTCCCGGATGGCGGCCACCAGCTCCTGGCCGGCGGATGCCTTCAACACATAGCCCAGTGCACCGGCGCGAAAGGCCTCGACGGCGAGTTCCGGCTCTGCGTGCATCGTGAGAATGACTATTTTCGCGCCAGGTCTATCGTTTTTGATTTGGCGCACAGCGTCCAGTCCGTTAAGC
>JBAUZG010000279.1:0-16900 GCA_049585195.1 Bryobacteraceae bacterium
TGCTTAAATCCTTTTGGAAATTACGTTCTCTTGACCCGGGCTTCCGATCCGAGCATGTAATCGCATTGTCTCTCGTCACCCCCACGGCACAACGATTCGTCGACTTTAATCGGCGGACGGCGCTGCTTGACAGAATACTGGCAGGGGTTAGAGCCTTGCCAGGTGTTGAAGCCGCTGCATTTACAAGCGCGGTACCCCTCGCCTCGGCCGGAGGAGGAATGATCGGAACGCTCCCATTTACACCCAAGGGGGCCTTGCCTAAGGACGGCGTGGCCCATGTGAACGACCGTGTGATCACTCCTGGCTATTTCGAAGCCCTACAAATACCACTGTATGGTGGCAGGTTCTTTGACGAGAATGACGGTCCAAAGGCTCCGCTAGTGGCGATCGTCAATGAAACTATGGCGCGGACGTATTGGCCGAACGGTGACGCAATTGGTAAGCAGTTCAAGTTTGGCCCCGCGGCAGCACCTACTCCTTGGATTACGATTGTCGGTGTCGTTGGCGACGTCAGGCAGATGGGCTTGGATCAGCCGCCGCGGCAAGAGATGTACTTTCCGTATAGACAGGCAATGGGTAATTACATGGTGCTGCAAGACTTGGTTGTGCGAACAAGTGGAACACTTGCAGATCTAGGAGACACATTAACGCGTCTGGTCTGGTCAATCGACCCCGATCAGCCCGTGTCGGACGTGATGCCAATGAGCGAACGTGTGAATCAGGATATCGCCCCGCGACGGCTTCGAGCGTTTCTCCTTAGCGGGCTCGCTGGTATCGCCTTAACGCTGGCATGCGTGGGCATTTACGGAGTAATGACGTACGTGGTGACTCAACGCACGCACGAGATCGGGACTCGCGCAGCCCTTGGCGCAACGCCACACGATATCCTCCGTAGTATCCTCGGCCGGGGAGCAAGGCTAACATCACTTGGCGTGTGTATCGGACTGGCTGGCACTGCGGTTTCGGGGCGTCTCATAGCCGGGCTACTCTTTGGGGTAAAGCCTAATGATCCACTCACGGTTGGAATGGCAGCGGTTCTGTTGGCTGCTGTCGCGCTTCTGGCCTGCTATATCCCCGCACAACGTGCAACAAAGATCGATCCGGTGGTGGCGCTGCGGAGCGAGTAGAAGTCGTTTCAAAACCCTGTACAAAGGGTTGAATTTCGAGCAAGGGAGCGCTCAAAATGACTCGACCTGGTTGGAAGGCAGCAACCATGATTTTTCTCGTGGCGGGCTTCGCCATTGCGGCAACTCAAAGCTCCGCTGTTGAGGGGCGCTGGCAAGGGAAGACTCACACAGCAAACGGGGACGCCACGATGACGTTCAGTTTCGAGGTGAAGGGTCAAGTCTTAACGGGAACCGCCGAAACGCCGAGGGGTTCGCAGTCGATCAGCGACGGGAAAGTGAACGGCGACAAGATCTCTTTCAAAACGACTGTCAACGGCAATGTGATCGAACACCAGGGGACAGTCAGCGGCGATACGATTCAACTAAAAAATACCGGACCTTTTGGCGAATTTGACATTATGCTCAAGCGTGTCTCGACCAGCGAGAACAAATCCGCGCAGCAGTAAGTCTTTGCTAAGCGAATGTTACCATTTTGACTTTCTATTTTTGGCCTCTTGTGCACCTGATGGCTTCCAGCTCAGAGAGGTGCGTCTCGACACCCGCTTGGCCATGTTCACGGCGCGCAAAAGCGAGCAGTCCGGCCATGGCGCGGCAGGCTGGTGTAGTCAGATCCAGAGCCTCGGTGCGCTATACGAAGCCGACACCGAGATGCTTCAGTTCCTGAAGAGTAGTCAGTACATCTGTTACTCGCCGGCCCCAGCGATCCAGGCGTCACACTAGCGCCACGTCGACTTCCCACTTCCCACCGCCGGCCGTCTGCAGCAATCGCTGTCGTGCCCCGCGGCTCGCCCCGCCGGAACCGACCTCACGCACTCGCAGTGCGATCATCCAACCACGGCGGCCGACATACTCGCGCAGGGCGCGAAGCTGCATTGGCAAGGTCTGTTGGTCGTTGGTATATCGCCGCGCTGGTTCGGCCCGGAATGAAAGCCGCAGCTAATGTACTCGGGCATCGCCGCCGGAACGTGCCGTCTGCACGTTCGGCTGCGTTGCAAGGCGGTCCAGCATTTGCCCGAATTTTAATCGTGCCGCTTCCAGCACGTTTGGGTCGCGAGTCCAGTGCGTCCAGTCAGGACCGACACCGGTGGCGATTTGCATTGCCCAATCTCCATAGCCTGCCTGCTTCAGCATTTGAATGTAATCGTAATCGTCAACGCCATCCCTCAGCCACTTCAGCCGCATAGAGGGAACCACGCCTGCGACACCGACAGGAGAACCCGGATAGACCAGTTCGCCGTCTCCCGGAAAAGTTCCGTTGCCATCCTTGAATACGACATCGTTCCATGGGTCCGCGGACCACCGGTCCACGCACCAGTAAAGCAGTCCCGTCAGATGGAGACTCTGGTTAATAAAACCAGGTTGAATCCTGAAGTTGATGGGAGCGAAATCGATCTCCCACTTGGGAGAATAGGCGTCCTGCACCTCCGTGTTGTAGGACCAGACTTGATCGCCCTTCTGAAGGGCACGTTGTACATTGGCGAGATCGCTGTCGTACGTATCCGGAAGAATGGGCCAGATGTCGACCGCCGATCGTCCGGATTGCGATCCGTCGTCGAATAGTTGCGGTATGGGGCCCATTGTGACCAGGTTCATGATTCCGGCAGCATGTAGGTTTTGCGCCCACTGCTTGACAGCCGGGAACAGTTCTTTGCAGCGGTCGACTTCATCGGCGCTGTAGTTATATAAAAGGAGACTTGAGTGTTGAGCGGAAGCAGCCTTTCGAATCGTTTCGACCGGCGGCGGCGGCGCCATGCTGCAATGGCCGTATGACGCGCCACCCCAAAGGTTGAGGCTAGTCGCACCTAGTCCATATTCATCGATCAATTCTGGTTGGAGCGCTTGAGGAACACTGTCAGGCATAAGCCGGTGACGAAGCAGCTCTTTGAAAGTGGCTTGGTTCCTCGATTTCGATATCAAAAAGCTGCTCACGAGCGATGGTTGTCGCGGTAGCGCGAAGTTCCACACCTTTAGGAGGATCTGGCCACTAACAATGCGTTCGCGGCTTCTGACCGTATAAGTGCCGGTGTATTGCCCCGGCACGGCCAAGCGTGGAACAGATATGTCGATCCAAAACGGCTGATTCTTACCGGCTGGTACATCATAAGGCACCGCCGTAAGGGGAGCCCCGGAAAGCGGAGCCCCGGTTGACGGATCTACAAAGGGAATTAACCCATCTGGATACCATCCGGGACCTAGAGGTTGGTTAGAGCCGTGCCAATTCGCGCTGCCCTGGTTAGGACCAATGTAAACATAATGTTCGCGGTAGAGCTGAAAATTGCTTTTTGAGATCACTTGACCGGCAGGGCCAGTCAGATCGGAAACCGCAACGTTTAGTCCCCGAATATCGTTGCTGTCAGGAGCTCCCGCGACAATTTGAAACGACTCCGATTCGCCGAGCGCCGCGAACAGTTGGACTCGCGTTTCGGCGCCGGACGGGTCGGTCGGGCCGATTCGCTGGAGGCTGGAAGCTGTCCAAACGGCAAGGGGGGCTGAACGAATCAGTCTGGGCGAGATAGGGCGCGATAAAACCAGCGCAGCACCCACAACGATGATTGGAACGATGATGCCCAGAAATCGTTTAAACCATTGGATAAGAAGAGGGGTTCCCGCGTGGTCGGGTCGCAGTGACATAGAAGCGGTATCTCCTACAGGCGAATTAGCTCTTCTGGCTCGATCGCCTCCGAAACCTCGCTCCTACAGACTCGATCGTAGACGGCCAGCGTCTCATCGACCATGCGATCTTGTGAAAACCGCGTCCGGCAGTCACGTGCCGCCTCTTCGCCCATGGTTTTCGCCAAGGCCGGATCGGAAAGGATTCGCACAATAGCTTCGGCGAGAGCGGCAGCATTAGCGGGTGGAACCAGCAGACCGTTTTTGCCATGCCGGATCACTTCTCTGTTGCCCTGAATATCGCACGCGATAATGGGCCGGCCGGCGGCCATTGCCTCCAGAATGGATATGGATAATCCTTCTGACAGCGAAGGTTGAAGGACCACGTCGAACCCGCCTAGCAACTGGGGAATGTCCTTGCGAAAACCCGGAAAGTGGATATGTCTGGAGATACCAAGCTGTTCGGCTTGGCGCAGTAGCTCTACTTGTAATGGGCCCTCCCCAAACAGGACAAGATGCACAGAAGGATGTCGGGCGATCACCGCAGGCATAGCCGCCATCAGGTACTCGAGTCCTTTTTTTGGCGCCAGCCTGCTTCCGACACAAAGCACCACGTCGTCTTCGCGAAAGCCGAAGGCACGACGCATCGCAGTTCTATTTGTCTCTCGAAACGGAAGGAGGTCGATGCCGTTCAGCACAGTCTTAATCTGATCGGCACTTGCCACGCCCTCGCGAATTGCACCTTGTCTGTGATCTTCGCTCACGGAAATGATGGAATCACAGTAACCGGACGCCAAGCGCTCTAATGCGATATAAAATCGCCGCACTGCCCAGCTATTACATTCGCGGAAAGCGAACCCATGCGCGTGGTGCACAATGTGCGGAGTTCCCGCCAATCGCGCCGCAAGACGACCGAGGAATCCTCCCTTTGATGTATGTGTCGCCACCAGATCAAACCGTTCTCTGACGCACAACGCATATAGCTGAGCGAACGGTGCGACATCAAGCGGGTTGATCGGATGGAACCAAAGCGGGGAGGTTACGACAGTCGCACCGGCTGCCCGGAAACGGCTGGCGACGCCCTCATCCAGGCAAAGAACCCAGACCTCGTCGCCACGATTAATCAGGGCCCGAGTGATCGCCAGTACAACAACCGCACCACCTCCCCAAGCGCCTCCGCTGAGTACCTGAAATACCTTCATGGAGTTACTGCCTTTCGCTTACGATTTGTGACTGTTTCCCGATGAAATCCGCCATTGCAGCTTCGAAAAAGCTGGTCTGACCTCCTTGCCGATGAGCGGTGCGCTTCGAGCGCTGCGCGAAATGAAGCGGCCACACGTTTGAGATCGTCGCGGGAGAGACCGGCTTGATTGGGAAGCACAACTAATGTCGATGCCGCTTGTTCTGAGACCGGACAATCGCCCTTGTAGCCAAATGCTTGGGCACACTCGGGCGAATTGGAATGTAAGCGAGACGTGTCAACGCCCGAACTGCGCATTCCCGCTCTCACGGCATCGCGCTCTCTGCTATCGGCGACCAGCACCGGGAACAGGGCACGATTATGTATCGCGCCGGGCGGTTGATAAGGCAGGTCTATGCCTGGAATTCCGGCGAGTTGATCGATCAGAAACAGACTATTCGATTGCTGCTCTCGAACACGCTCCGCGAAACCGTCGGCCTGGCGCAATACGACAGCGGCACTGCCTCGAGCAATGGCTTGCAGGTCGAGATTTGCCGTGAACAGTGAACGTGGTTTTGTAGATGAACGCGCGGCATGACCGGCGAGACCATAGAAAGGTCTGCGAAACAGGGCGGCTTTGGCAGCTTGCATGACACCGCCGCGAAGTTCGACTAGGCGCGCCGGAGGTGTCAGTTGGCGCGCTTGCCGGGCGAATTCGACTGCCAGATCCGGGCTGTTGATTGCAGCCAGGCCACCGCCCGCCGCGGGCAGATACTTAGAGGACGCGAAGCTGTAGAAGGACGCTACGCCGAAGCTTCCAGCCATACGGCCATTCAGGAAACTCAAGGGTGCTTGGGCTGTGTCTTCAATCACGGGGATTCCAGAGGCTGCCTCTAAGATCTGAGGCATATCGGCCAAATGCCCGAACAGATGTTCCACGACGATGGCCGAGATTCGGTGTTTGATGCGCTCGATATCGGCCGGATCGACCGTAAGCGTCGATTTCTGCACGTCTAGAAAGATGGGCTCGAATCCCATGCTCGAAATCGTAAGCGGAACCGAGGTCGAGCCGAACAGCGGAACCGCGATACCGGCTCCGGCGGGGAGGTTCAGTGCGCGCAGAATGAGCCACAGAGCCTGCCGTCCGCTGCCGGTCCAAAACAGCGGCCGATCGCCGAATACCGCCTTGAGAGAGTCCGGCGGGGCCGGCGCCTGGCGAAAAGATGCTAATGTACCAGCGATATAGTCGCCGATGCCGTAGGGGACGCCCAATGGCGGAATCAATCGGTGAGAACGCATGGGTTGTCGATCCTTATTCAGACACAGGCGCAAGATTGACCGCGGCAGACCCAAAGCGCGTCATCCGGGCTCCGGTGAGAACGGATTCGATCCGCTTGAATCGTTGATTTTCCGGGCGCGCTTTCCGCAGTAACCCGACTCCCTTAGCTACAAGAGAGCTGCTGAGCAGTTTTTCAACGCCCGGATGGAACAAGAACACAGAATTCTGCTGCTGCAATTCGTAGCCAAAGCGAAGCTTGTATTGATGAAGCCCTTCTCCAGAGCTCAACCCGGCGAGTCCATAGCAAACTCCCTCAACGCTCGGATCTTCCGCGCAGGCCTTCGTCAGCGTGTACGTAAGTGCATGGTTAGGGAAGAAATTGAGAGAGTCGGTGCGAGACATCTGATGCAGAATCTGGATCCATCCATCTTCGCGGCATATGATGGCATACGCCGCGAGGCGGCCGTCAGCGAATGCTCCAAACACGCGAACCGCCGGACATTGCCACGCCGCTTTCACGAGACGCTGCCACTGCCGCGGATTGCCAAATTCGCTGTCGAAACGGTTTTGCCGTTCCATCGTATCGAGGTTGCACTTGAGGCCTTGAACGAGAAGCTCGGCCTCATCCACTTGCCGCACCTCGCAACCTTCGAGACCGCGGCGGACATGCGCCCTTTGCTTTTGGTGGATCGATGAGAGATCGTAATGCTTTTGCCGGAAAACATATGCACCGCTTGGCAATCCGGCCCTGTGCAGCGAAGGATACCGGACGCCCAGCATATGTGTCTTGCGCATCATCTCCGCCAGTTGAACCCGTGGCAGATCGAGCGGCTCATGAAACGGAATGTTCATGTAGATCCGCATGTTTGCGCTATACCACAACGTTCCGGCGAACTCAATAATCCGGCGGCCGCGCAGTTGCATGAATTGTGCGAAGAACTCTCCAGGCATATATTTCATGACCTCTCGCTCGAAGCTTTGGCGCGGTCCAACACCTGAGCCATAGTCAGTATCTCGACGCCTTTCTCTCGCATGCCGGCAAGGTAAGAAAGGATCGTTTCGAATGTGCCGAAGGCGTCCGGAGCTTCCGCAAGGTTCTCCGGATGCAACCCCAGATGGAAGATCCCTTTCGACTGGATGGCGGCTTCCACCCCACGACGGACCCTCTCCAGGCGCAGATGTAGCGGTACCCAGCGCGAGCGCGAGCGTCCCATGCAGTAGATAAAGAGCGAAGCGGGAATGTTCCACAAGCCCGGCAGTACTTCCGTCGGCCATATGGGAGGCGGCGTGAGCCGCGCTACTTCTTCAATCGCCCTAGTGATCGACCCGGCCGGATTGTACCCGAGCCATTCCGACATAATCGGTGCGCGCCCGCGGTAACACTGAATGCCTCCCTTAGCTAAGACGTCGTGGTGCCCTTCCAGATCCCGTGGGAATACGAAAGAGCGCGGTTGGACGCCGATCTCATCCAGCGCCTCCATACCACGAAGCATTTCAAGGCGGAGAGTCTCTGAGGAGTTATCTCCATTTCCCCAAACCATATGAGTGAGACCGCCGTGCAGAGCTATCTCCTGAGTTGGAACTGCATCCCGAATGGCTGTGACGAAACGCCGCCGGTACCACAAAGGCGTTGCGATCTCGTCCCCCGCTGGAATCCGTCCAATCCATTCTTCCGGTAAACCGCACATCCGCGGATCAGCCGCTCCTTCACTGCCCGGAAGCGAGAGTGCACCCACTACGTCCCAGGTGGCGCTCAGGCCCGCTGAGCAGATGCATTTCAACAGCCGGTCATTTACTGCCGGCGCGTTCGGATATCGTTTGCAGAAGTCGTGTTCGCGGGTGATATCGAAATGCCCCCATATCTGCTCGGTGTCAATCGAGATCACGACGGCCCCGCGTTCGAAGCGTGGCTGTTGTCTTTTCATAAATTTCCCCTAGTGAAGCTGTATTGAACCTTTTGTGCCGTCAATGGTGACCAACTGTCCTTCCGCAATGGCTGTCGTAGCGATGCGCACACCCATAACGCTCGGAATGCCGAATTCGCGAGCAATAATGCTGCTGTGGCTTAGAGGCCCGCCAACGTCAGTGACCAGGCCGGCCGCAACACCAAACGTCGATGTCCACTCAGGAGTGGCTGCCCGCGTAATGAGAATATTGCCGGGTTCCAGCCTGCCTAATTCTTCGACCGAACAGATGATTCGTGCATGGCCGGTTACTATGCCAGGACTGACCGGCGCTCCCCATAAGAAGCCATCGGTACTGGTTGTGCCGCGGCCTACGATGTATTTTTTCAATCGGGCGATCACCCTCTTTCGTACAGTTGATGGCGAACCCGCGGGTATACGCGGCGGCGGAGTGAGGGACGTTCGGAGCTCGTGCCGAGCACGGCGTTCGGCTACTTTCGCCTGCCAATTTCCGGAGCCTTCGCTCGCAGCAGCCGCTTCGAGCTCGTCCCAGGTGAGAAAGAAAATATCTTCCCGGCACGCGAGCACGCCAACTTCGACCAGAGCTTTTCCAAGTTGGACAATGGCACGACGGGCGAGCGGCCAGCCACGCAGTGCAAAGAAGAAAATGTCTTCTCTGGTTGAAGCGCCTTTTTGTGCCCACGAGAGTGCCCATTGAAAGAGAGCTTTGCGAAGTCGATGTTTCTGCAGTTTTGCGAGCGCTTGAGCGGTGGCGGTCTCTCGTTCTAGCGCCAGCCTCGACTGGCGTTCCTGCGGATTTTCGGATTCGGATTCCAGGCGGATGCGAATCGACTGGAGGCCTTTGGCGGGATCATCGGCCATTGTTGCCTGAAGGTAATCGTGGCTTGCGTTCGCATGGCCGTACAACTCGCAGAACTCGCTGAACTGCTCCACCCAGTGACGGCAACTGGGATCGGCCGAGATTCGCTGCCATGCTTCCTCCGCTTGATATTTCCGGATTCGCTCGCTGACTCTAGGTAGCGCCCGCGCAGAGCGAGCGAGTTCCCATTGGACCTGCTCGCCAGCCATCGTTTGGCTCTCAAATCCACGCAGGTACGTGACCGCGTCGCCTCCCGTAATGGGCCGAATCAGCGACTCAAATAGCCGGCGGAATAACGGCTCCGTCAGGACGTAAGTTCGCGAAGCGCGAACGGCATTGTCCCAAGCCCTGGCATTCATCGAAAACAACTTCTGTATGTGTCGCAGCAATTGAGAAATGCTGGCGCCGGACAGGTCAAAGCGAGAGGCAGCCGCAATGGCAGCTAATTGACCCGGCAGGTAGCGCGCGCGCCAATCCCGGGCTCCCTTTCGCGCGGCTCTCCAATAGTTGACGGGAAGCAACAGCGCGCCAGGGCCCACTCGATAATCGCTGCGGTTATAGAAGTAGCCGTTAATTAGCGTGTATGTAGGCGCGGGAGTGACCACACCCATCTCAGGGCATTGCGCGTCTAAACGGTCGCAGATCAACGGAAGCTGCCCGGTAGCAAATAGCGGCGAAGCCGGCGCCGGAAGATGCTCAACCACTCCTCCGCTTTGACGGACCCAGATGGCCCCAGACACTGGGCTCTCCCAGGGCTCGGCCTGGGCCGAAGAACCCGAGTGTGGGCGCAGAACGGTGATCGGACGGCTCTGTAGAAAATAGATGTTCTCGAAACCGGAGCGCGATTTTGCGCGATTGGCGTCGATCGCCCATTCGATATCCTGCGGCGACCCGAAATACTTCTCGATCGCCAGTCCCGTCCTCGCTAGATAGGCGAGCTGCTCCGCGCTGAGACAAGGGTCGCGGCGCTCAGTTTCCCGGACACGGGCAATGCGCGTTCCGCCTTCTTCGGCGCACTCCACAGCTTGATCCTGGCGCCCGTAGATCTGATAACGGAGACGGAAAGTAGCACGATCGAGTTCGTAATGATCGGGAATCGTGTTGCCGGAGACCAGCGCTTCCCCCAAACCCCAACATGCCTCTACCGTCAAGCAATCACGATTGCCCGTAACAGGCTCTATCGTGAACAGCACGCCCGCGACGCGCGAAGGAATCATCTTCTGCACAATGACCGCAATGGCCAGATCGCTATCGGTAATCCGCTTGCGCGAGCGATAGCTTATAGCTTGCTGTGTCCACAACGAAGCCCAACAGCTTCGAAGTGCGTCTATGACTGGACCAAGCCCCCGCACGTTGAGCACTGTCGTCTGGATGCCGGCGAAGCTCGCATCGCTGAGATCCTCCGCCGTCGCTGAAGATCGGACAGCTACAGGTAAGCCTTCTGCATGCCGAACCGAGAGCTGCTCATAGTGTTTTCGAATGGCGTCGAGTACATCAGTTGGCAGAATGCCGCTGAGGAAAGCCTGCTGAATGCGCCTCGATGCCGCCCGAGCGCTCTCGTCACTGTCTTGAATCTCCCGGACTGAATCCGCAATCACGTGCTCCAGGCCGTTACGTGCGACAAATGTGCGGTAAGCCTGTGTTGTGACGCAAAATCCAGCTGGAACGGATGCTCCCGTTTCCGCCAGCCGCATCAGGTTCTTCGCTTTTCCGCCCACCAGCGATAAAGGTTGGGCCGCGCGTTCGCATAAGTTTACTATTAGTGGCGTGTCCATCGAGATGTCTTTTAAGGGCGGGATGTCTTTTAAGAAGCCTGGCGGAGCACGCGGAGCAAGGAAAGTTTGCTCTCGTAGATGGCCAGGATTGGCGCATAAAGAACTAGGAAAATAAGTGATTTGATGAATGGCTCAAAAATCGAGCCGTGGCCGATCGGAAGCCAGAAGCTCACACGGGCCGTTTCCACCAGGTATCTCAAAGAAATTGCGTAGAGCACCGGGAGATAGAGCAATGCGACGAAGCGGCACGCCTCGCGGTACGTATCTCCGCATTTCCGCTTGGCGATCATAATTTCGGCCACGCCGATAATCGCCAAAATCGCCAGCGTGCACCACGCGGCTCCCTGCAGGCCCAGATTCGCTTTCAGGACCGCATACTCTGCAACCGCGCCAGCCGGAATCAGGATTGCATACATCCGCAGAACCGCTGGCACCATCCCCGCCGCCACAATAAAGGACCCTACGGTCGAGTGCAGGGCAACGAAAAAAACGGACCATAAGGTGATCTGCGCCGCGGCAATCCCCGGTATGTACTGCGGCAGAAGCAGTTGAATGAAATTTCCACAGAGTATCGTTCCCACTCCGACGAGCGGTGGGACCGCGTAACACAACAACCTTGCCGGATCCTCAAAAAGAATCGCCGCCTTGTTCACAGAGCCTGTACGTCCGTAGGTATGCAATAAATGAGGTGAAAGCACGGGCGCGATACCCCTTTGACAGAAAAGTGTGGAAAAGTCCGTGATTAACCGGCTGACAGCGTAATATCCAACAGAGGTCGGGCCGAGCAGCACGGCCATGATCATCACGTCGATGCGGCGTATCAACTCGTAAGCGCCTTCGCTCAGCGAGAATGGAGCGCCGGTACGAATCAAATTCTTAATGACGCCGGGTCGAGGCCACAAACGAAACGGCACCGACTGGCGGTGATACAGATACGCCGCCGTGAAGGCGACCGACAGCACAATTCCCGTCCCTAATCCGGCTAGCTTGAACGTTCCACAAAGCGCCACGGCGGCTGCAAGTTCCACGAGTCCGCGAAACATGGTCTCTTTCGAGCGCAAATCGAACCTGTGGCGAGCCGCGGCCAGTTCGCGCAAAAACACGTAGGGTTCGGTCACTAGGCCGAGTGGCGACATCCACTGCATAGCCAGGCGGAGGTCGTGATTCGCGATCAGAAAACTCGAAGCGAATATGCCAATTGCCAGTGCCACTCCCAGCCACAGCATCAACGACCCGGACTCTGCAATAATGTCGTCGGCTTCACTCCGGCGGCCTGCTCCATCCAGCACCGGGACGCGAATGGTCATGGCCCTCACCACCCCCATGCGGGCGATCTCGTGCACGGTGTCGATCGTCGCCGCAGATCTCCACGCGCCCATCAGAGTCGGACCGAGTATGTGGAATGCGAAGAGCGACCTGATGGAAGTTAGAGCTAGCGTGACAGCGACGCTCGACGTCAGCCGTTTCGCGTCCCGCAGTGGTTTAGCCAGCGTGGGTTTCTCTCCCTCGCTCTGTTCAGGCAACTCGCAACTTACTAGTACCTCCTGGGTCATACAATCGCTCTAAGATACAGCCGGTCGTAGGCTTCGGCCGTTGCAATCAGGACCCATAGGCCCCGGTAATTCTCGATGCAAATAGTTAGTCCGCAGAGCCCCACCGCCAAAAACGAAAGCAGTAATATTCGAGTCGGTATTCGTAGCGCTGGAATGCGCGCGGGCCATCGCGCTAATCTGAGCGGATAACACACCAGAAAAGTAATCAACACTAGAAAACCAAGCACTCCGATCTCGCACAACAAACCGAGGTATGTGTTATGTATCTGCCCTGTTTTCGTGATATCGGGTTCATCAAGAGGCCGAAAATTACCTCGGCCGACGCCGAAGATCGGAGACTCCGCAAACTCGTGCCAAGCGCTGTCCCAGAGGCGCTTCCGGTCTGCCGCTCCCTCGTCATCCAGAGACACGGTGGTCGTGCTAAGCCGGCTGAAGAACGGATTCGATGTTCCCGTTCCCTCTATCGGAGCGAGACTTATCAGCAGACCGAGCACGCCCAGGCACGCTAGAGCAGCCAGTCTCACGGGCCAGGAACAGTTAACTAAACAAAGAAGCACCAGGCAAATACCAAAAGTCATCGTACTTCCACGCGATGCCGAAAAGAAAATTCCCGCGGCAAAGATCAGTGACACAGGAATAAACCAGAGGTGATACTTGCCGGTCAGCCGGCAGTACAACACAGCCAGGAGAAAGCTCACCACTAGATGCGCCGCGAAAAGATTCGCATCGGCGAGGGTTCCCTGAGCGCGAAACATCATGGAAAAACTGCTTTCTATGCCTGCGAATTGATACGCGAGGGAGCCTCCAATACCCAGCAAAGCGTCAATTACGGCCGCGATGAGCCAGCTTTTTAATACAAGCAGAAACTGATGCCGGGTTCGAACCAAATTCGCGAGCACATAGAAATGGAGCCACACGATGAGATTTTTTGGAATCTCCGCCGCTGCCCCCAGTGGGCCTTTGCTGACAAGTACGTGCTCGGTGTTAACAACTAACGAGAGAATGATCGTCGCGAGGCTTAGCAAGCAAAGAGCGCCGAATGGAAACCGCAGGCGGCCCGCAAACAAATCGCCTGCTAACAGCACGCACGCGAGCACCACGGAAAGGTCGGAGACCGACAGTGCGGTCTCTCTTGCCGCCAAATTCAAAACAAAAATGAATGGCGTACTCAATACCGTGCAAACGATCGCGCCGTTCCGGACCATTTCGGGCCATTTGGATTGATACGAGCCAGCAAAGCTCACGGCCTGCGCTGTTGTCATGATTCGAGACCTGGTTCCCGACGCCTAAATCCGATAAAGATACGATTCGTCCGCTGCAACCTACCGCCGGCTCATTGAACTACCGTCGCGGCAACCGGCAGTCCTATGCCTCGAACTGAAGAGTGAACGATGCTGTGTTCAACATCGAGACAGCTCTTCAGAATTGCTGAACTTGGGTTGTAATCTGGCACGATCTCTTTGAAGCACAGAAGTACATTTCCGAAATCACGTTTCTCGCATGCTTCCCGCAGACAGCGGACGTAGGCCGCCATGGCGTCGTTGGGCAATCCGCTACCCATCAAAACTTTGATCTGCGCGTGATCGGTGACGGCCGTGTTCTCGTCGTATCCACTTAGCTCTTCATACAGCTTTTCCCCGGCCCGGATTCCGGTAAACTCGATACGAATATCTTCGTCCGGACGCAGGCCCGAGAGTAGGATCAAATTTCGGGCGAGGTCGACGATCCTCACCGGCTCTCCCATATCGAGTACGAAGATCTCCCCTCCTTGCCCCATGGTCGATGCCTGCAAAACTAGTTGTACGGCCTCGGGGATTGTCATGAAATAGCGCCGCATGTCCGGATGCGTGACCGTGACGGGGCCGCCCTCGGTTATTTGCTTCTTAAAGATCGGGACCACGCTGCCATTGCTGCCGAGGACATTTCCGAAGCGAACAGAGACGTATCTTGTTCCGTTTTCATGCAAGCTTTTAATAAGTAATTCAGATATTCGTTTGGTCGCGCCCATCACATTGGTCGGACGTACCGCTTTGTCCGACGAAATCATCACGAAATCCGACACGCCATGACGCGCTGCCGCGAGTGCGACGTTGCAGGTCCCGAGAATGTTATTCTCGACCGCTTCAAAGACCTGGCTCTCCATCATGGGAACATGTTTGTAAGCCGCCGCATGATAAACGATCTTAGGTCGATACTCATCCATCAGCTCGTCCAGCCGCTGCGAATTCTGTATATTGCCGATCTCCGCATGAAATGGCACGCCGGGAAACAAGGCACGCATCTCGGACTCCAAATGAAACAGCCCAGTCTCTGAAATTTCGAACGCGACAATCCGCTCGGGCTGAAACCGGGCAACTTGCCGGCACAGCTCGGATCCAATGGAACCAGCTGCTCCAGTAATCAGGACCACACGGCCGTCGACCTTGCGTCGAACCGCAGTCTCGTCTAGATTCACCGGCCTTCTGCCTAGCAGGTCTTCGACAGCTACATTACGAATCTGAGTAGTAAGACCGGACCCCTCGATAATGTCGGCGATTCTAGGTATAGTGCGGAACGGTGCCCCGGCGTTCTGACATCGCTGCAGTATGTGCACCATCTGCGGACCGGCTGCCGAGGGAATCGCGATCAGGATTTCGTCGATTTTCGCTTCTCTCACCAGACCGGCGAGATCCCGCCTGCTATCAAAGACCGGGACTTCCTGGATCAAGAGATCTCTTTTACCCGGATCGTCATCGATAAACCCGCATACCCTCCACCCAAGTTTCGGGCTCATGCGGATCTCCCGAAGGAGGCACACTCCTGCATTTCCAGCGCCATAAATCAGAACTCGCTTCGACGGTCTCTTGCGATCGGGGCGATCTACCTTCTCGCCGCAGAGACGCGTCACAACCCGAATCCCGGCTGTCGCGCAGACACAGAGTAAGAAATCCAAAACGTACACCGAACGTGGCAACCCCTGAGGGGCGAGAAGTAGAATCGTCACCATCCCGCCGCAAGAAGCCAGAAGATTCAGCCAGGTGATGTTCAACAGTTCAGGCGCGGAGATGTATCGCCATGACCTGTTGTCCAAACGAAACATGTGAAATGCGACGGTTTTCACCACCACCCAGATCGGCACTGCATAGGCGACATGAACCCATTCATCAGCGGGAACGTTAAAATCGAATCGGAGCAGAAAGGCGCCAAGGCCTGAACTCACGAAGATAAAGACTTGTGTAGCCCAGCGAAGTGCCCATTCGACCAGCGGATGGGGATGGAAGCGCCGCAAGGAGTAAGTACTTTCCACGGTAATCACCTAAGAGAGCGTTTGCCCCACAACTTGGGGAACGAAAAAGAGCTTTCTTTTTTTACACTTAGTCACCACGTTCTTTACCGCCGCAATCACGTGATTTACGTCGGCATCCGTCATGGCCGGATACAACGGAATAGAAATGAGGCGACGGTATTCAGCCAGGGATCGTGGACAGGGGTCTGAGTCCATCAATTTTCGGTAATAAGGATGCAGTTGGATCGGAATGAAATGGACGCTGCACCCTACGCCTTGAGCCCGCATTTCGGAGAAGAACGTGTCGCGATCCACGTCTAAGCTGTTTAACTGGAGCCGAAGCATGTACAGATGCCAGCAGTGCCTGGAATCACTTCGATCGGGAGGCAGTTCGATTTCAGGCATTTCGCTAAAGGCACACTTGTACGCCCGTGCAATATCAATCCGCCGTGCAGTCATCTCGTCCAGCTTGCGAAGCTGGTGAATGCCGATAGCCGCGAGTATGTCCGGCAAATTATACTTAAATCCGCAGTCAGTTACTTCGTAATACCAGGTGCCTTCTCTGCTATAGCGTCGCCACGCATCTTTGTTAATTCCGTGCAGTGACAGTATGCGCATCCGCTCCGTCAGTTCGGGTACAGGACTTGTGATCATGCCGCCTTCGCCAGTCGTCAGGTTTTTGTTTGCATAGAAGCTAAACGCCACCGCATCGCTCATGCCCGCTCCTATTTGCATCCCTTGATACTGCGCTCCGACGGCGTGGGCCGCATCCTCCACAACTTTCAGGCCATATTCCCGCGCCAAGCCCCAGATCGCTTGTAGATCGCACGGCAGTCCCGCAACATGAACCGGAACGATGGCGCGCGTGTTGCGAGTGATTCGCGATCTAATCGCATCCGGGTCGATATTGAAGTCGTCCCCAATATCAGCCAGCACAGGCTTCGCACCCGTTTGGACGATGACATTAGCGGTCGCGCAGAATGTCAGCGGAGTCGTGATTACTTCATCCCCCGGTCCGATACCCAGTGCCGTGAGAGCTAAGTGAAGGCCGGCTGTGCACGAACTAACGGCCAAAGCCGTTTGAGCACCGACATAGTCCTGAAACTCCCTCTCAAATTGGAAGCACCTTTGTCCGGTGGTTATCCAACCGGAACGGAGGGTCTCCACGACTTCTCGAATCGCGTTCTCTTCAATAGAAGGAACAAAAAAAGGAATGAAATGGTCGGCCGTCACCTTTGACCTCGCGAATAATGCGGACGCGCGCGTCCACAATCGTGCAGATGTTGCTTTAGATGAGTTACTTTTGCCGTTCATCAGCGAACCGAAG
>JBAUZG010000280.1:0-25732 GCA_049585195.1 Bryobacteraceae bacterium
TTCCTAACTCTTCCCAGTCCGAAGGAAACAAACCAAGCAGTACCTGCCAGTCTTCGTCCAACCATGACATGCATCGAGCTTACTCGGTTTCGTGAATTCGGTCAATCCTTATCTTAGCGCTTATGGGCCTCCGGCCTGGCCAGAGGCCCGCCCCACCGATCAAAGAGAGGTTCAGTCGGTTCTTAGGACTGCGGCGCAATCCATTCGAAAGATGCGGATGGCGGGGACGAAGCTCGCGACGATAGAAACGAGGAGCAGCAACGCCGCGGTTGCGGCAAATGTTTCGGGATCGGCCGGGCTCACGCCCCAGATGACGCTGCGCATGAGGCGGACGGTGGCGAGCGAGGCAGCGATTCCGATGAAACAACCCAATATCGTAAGGAGGATCGCGGGCCGCATCGCCGATTGCGCCGCTTGCCAGTTGGTTGCGCCGACGGCGATGCGAATGCCAAATTCTCGGGTTCGCTCGATGACGGACTGGGCGATCAAGCCGTAGATGCCGACGGCGGCGAGCAGAAGCGAGAGCGCGGCGAGCGCGGCCATCAGCATGGCTTGAAATTGCTGCTGCGCAAGTGCCGCGCTTCTGATTTTGCCGATCGTGCGGAATTCGGAAAAGGGCAACAGGGGATCGACGGATTTCATTGCCTTTTGCATGCCGGTCACGACGACTGGCTCGGGCGCGGAACCGCGCACCAGGCAGCTTGGCGTAAACCAGGTGTTCAATAGTTCGAAGGATTCGATTTGTGTAACGGGAACAAGAATGGTTGGAATTGGAGTAACCGGGGTGTGATACTCTCCTAGGCTGCCAAGCGCGGGGAGATCGGCGACTACGCCGACGATCTCGCTCGGATGATTCCAGTTGAACACGCTCTTACCAAGCGCGTCCTGTTTGCCAAAGAAGACGCGAACGAACGTCTGGTTTACAATCACGACTTGCTTGCTGTGCTCGCGATCCAGATCGGAAAAAACGCGGCCTTCGAGGATCGGAATTCGGAGGACGTGGAAGTAATCCGGAGTGACGTAGGTGAGCGTCGTGTCTTTGGCCAGCCCGCCAGGAAGTTTGGCCGTAGTGTTTAGGCCGCGTTCATAGGGCAGACTCATGCCGAACGCCGCGCTTTCGATGCCGGCGAGCGTTCGGATACGCGAGAGGGCCTGCTGAAAGAGCAGATTCACTTTTTGGTTGGTCTGATAGCGGGCGTCTTGCAATGGAAGGGTTGCAGTGACTACGTTCGTGGCATCGAAGCCTTGTGCCTGGTTTCGTAAGAAAAAGTACGAGCGCACGAAAAGGCCCGCGGCAACCAGGAGAATCAGCCCGAGCGCCACTTCACCGACGATTAAAATCCGGCGTGGCCAAAGGTTTCTTACTCCGGCCACGGTGCGGGTACCTGCGTCGGCAAGGCCCGCGCGAAGATCGAGGCGGCTTGCTTCCAGAGCGGGATAGACGCTGAACAGAATTGCGGCAAGTACAGTGATGGCGCAGGCGCATGTAAAGACTCTTGCGTCGAGGCCCATGTTCTGCCAGACGTTGAGGCTTTGGCGCGCTGCGATTTTGAGACCCGCGATACCTATGTAGCCTGCCGCCAAACCGGCGGCTCCGGATAGTAGAGAGAGAAGAAGGCTCTCGACGAGTAACTGCCTCACCACTTGCGTGCGGCCGCCACCGACAGCCATACGTGTTGCGATCTCGTGCCGGCGGGCCGCGCCTCGTACGAGCATGAGTCCCGCGATGTTGATCGAGCAGATGAGTAAAACCACGCCGACCGCGCACCAGAGCATAAGTACCGGCGCGCGGATCTCATCCGACCATGCTTTTTGCAAGGGGAGCAAGGTGATGCGCAGGGATTCGCCGGGATCGAGGTGGATAGAGCGCAGGCTCTGCGCGCCGATGGTTTCGACCTCTGAAATAGCTTGCGGCCATGAGGCGCCGGGCTTCAGTCGCGTGATGATTTCATAATTCCTGTTTGCGCCCTCGCCTTGGGTTGAGGGCCGCAGCGGGGTCCACACGTCGGCGAGAGCCGGAGTTTTGAAGCCGGGCGGCATGACGCCGACGATGACGTAGGGTTCACCTCGGAGTAAGATGGGGCGATTCAACAGCGATCTGTCGCCATGGAGCGCGCTTTTCCAGAGGCCATAGCCGATTACGGCGACTTTGGGTCCTCCTACGGTGTCTTCGGCTCGCGTGAATTCGCGGCCGAAGATGGGTGCGATGCCTAGAACGCGGAAGAAGCCGGAGCTGACGCGCTGCTGCCGCACGTAGCGGACATGATCGGGTCCCCCGATGTTGACCGTCGAACTCATGTCTGAGAACACGGCGGAATCGAGACCATGAGCATGGTCGCGGACTAGCTGCCAGGTCTGGCCATCTTGATCGGTAAACATGCCAGTGAGCAAGCCCTGCTGCGTGCGCATTTTAAACACGCAGGTGAGCGAGCCGAGCTTATCCGGCGATGGATAGGGAAAAGGGCGCAGGAGCACGGCGTCCACTACGCTGAAGACCGCTGTATTTGCACCGATGCCGAGCGCGAGAGTTAATACAGCGGTCAGCGTGAAGCCGGGGTTTTTTCGGAGGATTCTTGCGGCGAAACGGAGGTCGCGCCACAGTATCTCGACAGGCGCGAAGCTCCACATCTCCCATGCCGCTTCTTTCAAGCCGGTGCGGTTGCCGAACTGGCGACGGGCGGCGGCCGCCGCATCCTCCGATGGCAGGCCTTGCTCGCGCAAACGGCGGGCGCGAAGTTCGGCGTGCAGTTGCATTTCTTCTTCCAGGTCGTCGATGTCGGTTCCCCGGTGCAGAAGAAATTTGATTCGCCGCCAAAGCTCTCCGAATGACATGTCTTCCTCCTAGGCAGGTTGGACAATGCGGGCGATTGCCACGGAAACCCGGTTATAGCGCTCGAGCTCCTGCTCCAGTTGTTTGCGTCCAGCGCGAGTGAGTCGATAGTAGCGGGCGCGGCGGTTTTCTTCGGTTTTGCCCCATTCGGCTTCGAGCCAGCCCTTGAGTAGCATTCGCTGGAGAGCGGGGTATAGCGATCCTTCTTCGACTCGCAGGATGTCTTCCGACCGGTGCTGAATCGCATCGGCTATTTCGAAGCCATGCATGGGAGGGGCGGCGCTGAGAGTTTTCAGGATGAGCATGTCCAGAGTGCCGGGCGGGATTTCGTCGCGGGTGGGGAGGGCCATAACATAGATATTCTATGTTATGTCCAAAGGCTGTGCAAGCGGGCGTATGCTTATTGATGGAAAGGAGTAGCACCATGTCCGACGAGAACAAGAAAATCGCTCGGAGATTGATTGAAGAGGGGTGGAACAAAGGCAGAATCGAAGCGATCGATGAGCTGATGGCAACTGGGTGCCGCTTTCACGATCCGGTTTTCCCGTCCCTGACATCGGGCGCGGAGAATTTTAAGGAGCACATACGGATGTGCAGGAGCGCATTTCCCGATCTGAAGTTCACGATCGAGGACATGATCGCGGAACGCAACGAAGTGGTCGTACATTGGACTGTGCATGGCACGCATCGCGGTCCATTTCTCGGCATGCAGGCGACTGAAAAGAGCGCGAGAGTTTCGGGTACGACAATTTGCCGGATTGATAAAGGGAAGATCGTTGAGCAGTGGGCCGATTGGAATCTGCTGAGTTTGATGGAGCAGCTGGGGTTGGCCGCGGCTCCGCAGGTACAGACTGGTCAGCAACAGACGGCCAAGGTGCAGCGGTAGCTTCGCAAAGACGGGAGGCTGGGCTGAAGCCCCGCGCGGGCCTAAAGCCCACCCTCCTGACTAATGTACGGCGGCGGCTACGATCCAGCCGAGAGCGAGGGCGATGCCGGCGAGGATGATGGCGGCGTGGAGGTTTTTTTCGACTAACGCTTGACGCCAGAGATCGCCGGGCAAGATTCGCGCGACAAGCACCAGTGATACGGCGAATAGGATGATGCCGACGACGGCGAAGGCGAGGGCGTTGAGAAGAGTGGAGAGCGACACGCTATCGCGCGACGGGTTCGAGGGATTTGCTTGGACGGCGCACAACGCCACCGATCGGCTGTGCGCTTCGATCAGCTGTTTCGTAGCGGCGGGCGACGTAATTGTCGAGAATTTCGCGAAAGTCTTCGACGATGTGCGAACCGCGGAGGGTTTTCGACAGCTTGCCGTCGATATAGACGGGAGCGACGGGTTCTTCGAACGTGCCTGGCAGTGAAATGCCGATATCGGCGTGCTTCGATTCGCCGGGACCGTTGACGACACAGCCCATGACTGCTACCTTCATCTCCTCGACACCGGAATAACGCTCGCGCCAAATAGGCATTTGCTCGCGGAGATAGGTTTGGATTTGATCGGCGAGCTCCTGAAAGAAGGTGCTGGTGGTGCGCCCACAACCGGGGCAGGCGGCCACTTGAGGGGTGAAATTGCGCAGGCCGAGGGCTTGGAGCACTTGCTGGCAGACGATGACTTCTTCGGTCCGGTCGCCATTAGGCAAGGGCGTGAGCGAAGCGCGGATGGTATCGCCGATACCTTGCTGGAGCAAGACGGACAGCGCGGCGGCAGTGGCGACAATGCCTTTCGAGCCGAGACCGGCTTCAGTGAGGCCAACGTGCAACGGGTAATCGCAGCGCGCTGCGAGCATCTGATACACCGCGACGACATTTTGCACGTTGCTGACTTTGGCGCTCAGAATAATTTTGTCGTGGGCCAAGCCGTAGCGTTCGGCGGCTTCGGCGCTGCGCAGGGCGCTTTCGACGACGGCTTGCATGGTGACTTCCATGGCATCGAGCGGGTCGGACCGTTTCGAATTCTCATCCATCATGCGGGTGAGCAGTTGACCGTCGAGCGAGCCCCAATTGACGCCGATGCGCACGGGTTTGTCATATTCGATGGCGCACTCGATCATTGTGCGGAAATTGTCGTCGTGCTTTTTCCCGATGTTGACGTTGCCGGGGTTGATGCGGTACTTCGAGAGCGCTCGGGCGCAGTCGGGAAATTTGCGGAGCAGGAGGTGGCCGTTGTAGTGGAAATCGCCGATGACGGGCACGTTCACGCCGAAGGTGCGGAGCGAATCGACAATTTTGGGGACTGCTTTCGCTGCGTCTTCGGTATTGACGGTGACGCGCACGATTTCGGAGCCGGCGCGGGCGAGCTCCATTATCTGGTTGACGGTCGAGGCTGTGTCGGCCGTGTCGGTGTTGGTCATCGACTGGACGACGATGGGATGAGAGCCTCCGATTTTGACTCCATCGATATCGACTACGACGGACTGGCGGCGGGAGATGGCTGGCATGAGCAGTGCGAGATAACTCGCTGAATCATCATTTTAGCAGCCGGGGGTTCGTTGGGCGAGCGTGAAACGGAACACGGAAGCGCGTTTCCAAGCTATACTTAGAACTGGAGCTTTCCCTTCTTGAGCGTACGCGGTTTTCTGCGCCTATTTGCGCATTTACAACTTCTGCCCATTTTAGAGAGCGGCGAAGAGACGCTGGTGGGCGGCCAAGCGGTGATGGAGGGCGTGATGATGCGCTCGCCTCACAGCTATTGCGTGGCGGTGCGCAAGCCTGACGGCGAGATTGTGACCGAGGAATCGCAACTGGCGCGAATGTCGGAAAAGCACAAGATTTTCAAGCTTCCCGTAATCCGAGGTTTAGGCACCCTGGGCCAGGCGATGTGGCTGGGGATGCGGGCGCTGCGATTTTCGGCGAACGCGTTGCTTGATTCGGCGGGCTCCGAGCCGGGGAGCGAACCGAAAGCGAAGAAGCGAGAGCTGAGCGGCTGGGCGATGTGGGGAAATGTGGCCTTTTCCCTCCTGTTTTTCTTGTTTCTTTATAAGGTTGTGCCGCTGTTTCTGGCGACGTGGTTGGGGCATCACATTCCGGGAGCGGGCAGCCGGCTCGCCATTAACTTGATTGACGGTGCGATTCGTATCGCGCTGTTCCTCGGGTTCCTGGTGGCGATCTCGCGGATGAAAGATATCGAGCGGGTATTTGAATACCACGGCGCGGAGCACAAAGTGGTGTTCAATTTTGAATCCGGGCAGCCGGTTACGGTCGAGAACGCGCAGCGGTTCGTGACGTGGCACCCACGGTGCGGAACGAGTTTTCTGTTGGTGGTGATGGTGCTTGCGATGATCGTCTACGCACTGCTGCCGTTCGACTCGTTTGCCGTGAAATTGGCGGCGCGAATCGCTCTGCTTCCGTTGATTGCGGGTCTTAGCTATGAGTTGATTCGCTATGCGGCACGGCGCCGGAAGGGGCTGATGGCAATGCTGACGCAGCCCGGGCTGTGGCTGCAACGAATTACGACGCAGCCGCCATCGAATGATCAAGCCGAGGTGGCGATCCACGCGCTCGACCGGGCAATGGCCTTGGAAAAGGCGCAAGGCGGCGAGCTCGTGATCGCGTGAGTCCCGGCAGGCAACTTTTCAATGCAATACAGTCAACGGCTGGAAGAAGCGGAAGCGCGCTATAACGAGCTGACAGAGAAGATGGCGGACCCGGACGTGAGCAACGATCGGGACGAATACCGCAAGGTCGCCAAGCAGCAGTCGGAATTGACGGAACTGGTGGCGACGTACCGCGAATGGAAGAAGGCCGAGCGGGAATTGGAGGACGCTCGCGCGATGCTTCAGGAATCGGACGCGGACTTGCGCGAGATGGCCGAGCTTGAAGTGCAGCGGCTCGAGCCCCAGATTGAATCGCTTGAACAGCACATCCATCTGCTTCTTCTGCCGAAAGACCCGAACGATGAAAAGGACGTGGTGCTCGAAATACGGAAGGGCGCGGGCGGCGATGAGGCGTCGCTGTTTGCGGGCGAAGTGTTTCGAATGTACACGCGGTACGCCGAAGAGCAGGGCTGGAAAGTAGAGATCACGTCGCTGAGCGAATCGACAGTGGGCGGCGTGAACGAAGTAATCGCCATTATCAGCGGGTCGAAAGTGTACAGCCGTTTGAAATATGAGAGCGGTGTGCACCGGGTGCAGCGCGTTCCGGAGACGGAGACGCAGGGGCGCGTTCATACGTCGACGATCACGGTCGCGGTAATGCCGGAAGCGGACGAAGTGGACGTGCAGATCGATCCTAAGGATATTCGCATCGATACGTTCTGCTCGTCGGGACCTGGCGGGCAGTCGGTGAACACCACGTATTCCGCTGTGCGCGTGACACACTTGCCGACGGGCGTGGTGGTTTCGTGCCAGGACGAAAAATCGCAGATCAAAAACCGCAACAAGGCGATGCAGGTGTTACGGTCGAGACTCTACCAGATGGAGCTTGAGAAGCAGCTCGCGCAAATTGGCGCCGAGCGGAAGAGCATGGTGGGGACGGGCGATCGAAGCGAAAAGATTCGCACGTATAACTTTCCGCAGAACCGTGTCACCGATCATCGTATCGGGTTAACGCTGCATCAGCTTGATTTGATCATGCAGGGCCGCTTGCAGGCGATCGTCGATGCGTTGACCGCGTACTTTCAGGCCGAGAAGCTGAAAGAGCAGAACCGGGAACCAGTTCCCATCTAACGGGTCATTAAGGGGTTGGTTTCGCCGGGCGCGGAATGGGAAAGAAGCTGGTACAGGGCCTTTTGAAACTTCGCGGCATCGACGTCTACCTGGGCATGGACCTTCTGCAGCGCAATTACGGGCTTGTCCTTTTCGTTCCAGGTCAATGTGTCGCCGTATCCGGGGCCGTGTGTGGTATTGACATCCATGTAGACGAAGTGCTCGCGGGTCACGATGCTTGGATCGAGCCAGGCAGCGGCGGAATTCATCCCATTGGTAGGAACCCAAGGGACGCTCGGTGTATCTGGTTAGATAGCGGGCGGCAGGAGTGTCGAGATGAGACCATGCGGCCATCATCTCTTCAGTGGGCCTGGTTTCGAGGGAGGCATCGACGGTTGTGTCGGTGATCTTTGGCCAGGGCGCACGCAAGACGATGCTGGCGGCCTCGGGGTCGAACCAAAAATTAAATTCGTGACGCGGGTTATTAGCGAACTCCTGATCGTCGGTGCGTGGGTTTAAGCTGCCGCCCATGATGACGAGCTCCTTCGCCAGCTCGGCGAAATGCGAATCAAGCCGAATGGCTAGAGCGATATTGGTCAACGGTCCCGCGCTATAGATGGCGACCTGGTGCGGATATTTATGCACCATGCGGACCATAAAGTGCGGCGCATCCTCGTCGGCGGGCTTAGTGGTGGGATTACCCTCAGGCATGTGGGGAATCAAATTGGCGGCGTGACTATCGGCGCGCCATGCTCCCTTCCAAGCGACTTTTCCGTACAACTGTTCGAATAGAGAGGTTTCTTGCTCGGTGCGCACCAGCGGGTACTCGGCTCCCGCGTAAACCTTGACGTCGGTGCGCCCGATCAACTCCAAGAGACGGAGCGCATGAACCAGTTCTTCATCGCGCCAGAAGTCGCCTGTCACAACAGTAATTCCGAGCAGGTTGACGCGAGGTGATTGCAGGAAAACGAGCAGGGCGGTCATATCGGAACCGGCGGGTCCGGCGGCGTCCTGATCGGCAATGACGTAGGTTTGTTCGCCGGCATTCGGGGGCGGAGAGGCGGCCAAGGCAGATGACAGGAGAGTGTAAAAAGACAAGACGAGTAGCGGGGCTGTGATGCCCGAAGAGACATTTTTCATTGAAGAAGATTGTTTTACCAAGAATAGGTTACGTTAGTGGACAAGAGCTATCGCGTCTGACGGTGAACTGAAGTTCACCGCTGCACGCTGAAGCGTGCGCCACACTCCAGCCTTATGCCGAACACCTATCAGCGCCTGGATCGACGGAGCTTCGTCGCTCGGGGCGCGGCGGTTGCGTGGTCGCTTGGCGCGCTCGATTCTTGCGTCTCGCGGAACCGGCGGGATGTGGTATTGGCGATTGGCTGGGTGCCGAACGTGGAGTATGCGGACTTATGGGTTGCACTCGAACGAGGGTACTTTGCACAGGAGAATATTGCACTGAAGATTTGGCCAGGAGGGCCCAATGCGCCGCAACCGCTGATCGAAGTGGCAGCACGGCAGGCGCAGATCGGTGAAGCGGAGTGGCTGCCATTCGTCGATGCCGTTGTTCGAGGCAACGATTTTGTCATTATCGCTTCGATTTTTCCGCTCCCGCCGGCGGGTTTAATGTCGCTTGCGCGCCGCCCAGTGCGGCGTCCGGCCGACCTGCCGCATTGCCGGTTTCTTGTGCAGGGCCCAAACGAGAGGACGGCGATTGGAGCGATGTTCAAGCTGAATCATCTTCCGCCGGATTATCAACTTGTGCCGGCGGGCTTCTCGCCAGAGGCGCTTTTGAATGGCGCGGGCGACGCGTATTACTGCTTCGTCACGAATCAGCCTCTGGTATTTGAAGGCATGGGCATGCGCCCTGGAGTGGATTTCTTCGTGACGCGGCTCGATCAGCTGGGATACAAAGTTCCATCGACACTGGTTTTTGTCGAGCGCCAAACTCTTGTGAAACGTAGGGCGCAACTCGTAGGGTTCTTGAGGGCGCGTCTGAAAGGCAAGGCGGCAAACGACCGCGACCCGGTGTACGCGGCGAAGCTGGCGGTGGAGAAATTCGGCGCGGACCTGGGGCTGACGCTCGAACATGAGCTGCAAACTAACGAGCGTCAATTGCCCTTATATCAGGCCCCAGGCTCGCCAGGGCCATTTTGGATATCGGAGGCAGACTTACGCGATCACATGTACGCGGCGGCGATTGCTTCGGGTCGAACGAACCTGCCTGAGGCTTCACGAATCATGGACATGTCTTTACTTGAAGAGGCGTACGGAAGTCTGAACAGGGAAAGGAGACAACAATCGCTGAAATTGTAGAAGTAGATTTGTTGATAAAAGGGGCGTGCGTCGTGACGTTTGACGATGTGGGCACGCAGATACTCGACGGAGCAATCGCGATCGCGGGCAATCGCATTGCATGGATTGGAGCGGCGGCGGACGCTCGAAATCGTTTCAGAGCGAAGGAGACGATCGACGCAACGGGACTGATCGCGATGCCTGGATTTGTGGATGCGCACGTTCACACGGCTCAGCAGTTTCTGCATGGGAAGCTTTCGGCGCTGCGGCGCACAGGCGCGTTGAAGGAGCCTGTCTGGTCGCGCTACCTGATTCCTTTTGAGAGCGGACTCGAACCGGAAGATGTGTACTCGAGCGGGCTGGCCGGTTATGCGTCGATGATCGCGAGCGGCACAACGTGCTTTCTGGAGGCAGGGGGTCCTTTCCCGGACGAGATGGGACGGGCGGCGGACGAAATCGGGATTCGTGGACGGATTGCGCTGTCGACCATGGACATGGACGAAAGCATTCCCGAGAAATCGCGCTTCACGACGGACGAGGCGCTCAAGAAAAACGAAGAACTGGTAAAACGCTGGCGGGATCATCCGCGAGTGAATGCGTGGTTATCGCTGCGCCAGATTATGGTGAACACGCGCGAATTGACGGCCGGCATGAGCGCGCTCGCGAGACAAACGGTCGCACCGATTCATACGCACCTAGCCGAGGGCACCTACGAGGTGGATTATGCGGTTAAGACGTGGGGCTTGCGTCCAGCGGAATACCTGGAGAGCATTGGATCGTTGAACGAGCATGTGCATGCGGCGCATTCCGTGTTGCTGAGTTTGAATGAGCTGGATCTTTACCAGAAACGCAACGTTTCGGCATGCCACTGCTCGTTCAACAACTACAAGATGGGCTCGCCACGGGTACTCGAGATGCTGCATCGAGGAATACGGCTGGGGCTGGGCACGGACGGCGCGGCGACTCGAGGAAGCCTGGACATGTTTGAAGTGGTGCATGCGGCGACAGTGGGGCAACAGGCGGTAGGAGGCACGCCGTACCACATTACTCCGCCGATTACGCATGAACAGATGCTGCGGGCGGCGATTCGCGGAGGGACACGAGCGGCTCGCCTGGAGCGGCATATTGGCTCGCTCGAAGCGGGCAAACTGGCGGACCTGATTCTGGTTGAATCGGACAGCTACGCACAGTTTCCGAACTACGATCCGACGATTACGCTCGCGGAGAGTACGGTGGGTCCGAATGTGCGGACGACGATTGTCGACGGGCGGGTGCTGATGAAAGATCGCGTGCTGCTGACGATTGACATGGGCGCAATGAAGGAGCGCGTGAGCCGCCGATACAGCACGATCATGGAGCGTTTCGACAGAGCCACCGGCTGACCTATGGCCGATATCGAGATTCAGGAAGTGAGTAAATGGTACGCGCTCGATGGACGGCCGGGGGTGGTTGCGCTGAAGCGTATCAATTTATCGGTGCGCGATGGGGAGTTTGTGGCTGTCATCGGTCCATCGGGTTGCGGCAAGAGCACGCTGCTGCACCTGGTTGCAGCTTTGGACGAAGCGTCGGCGGGCCGCATTTTGATCGACGGGGAACGGCCGGAGGCACTTCGCGAAAGGCATCGTATCGGCATTGCTTTTCAGGATCACGCACTGTTGCCGTGGCTTTCGATCAAGGCGAACACGGCGCTGCCGTACAAGATTGCGGGGCTGCCGGTGGATGAGTCGCGGGTCGAGCACCTGATCGAGCTTGTGGGGTTGCGGGGGTTCGAGCAAGCGCGTCCCAGCCAGCTCTCGGGCGGCATGCGCCAGCGGGCGGCGATTGCGCGTGCGTTGTGCCTTGAGCCGGCACTGCTGTTGCTGGATGAACCATTCGGCGCGCTGGATGCAGTGACGCGAACGCGAATGAATCTCGAGCTGCAACGCATCTGGCTGGATAAAAAACCTACTACGCTTATGGTCACGCACTCGGTTGAGGAAGCGCTTTACTTAGCGGACCGCGTAATTGTGATGAGCGGCAGCCCGGGCACGATTGTTCAGCCAATTGATGTTCCGTTTCCGCACCCGCGCACGCTCGACTGCATGAGGTCGGAGGAGTTTCACCGGATGACCGACGATCTGACTGTCCTTCTGGAGCCTTGAGGAGTGCGCCTCGTCTATCCGATTCTCGGACAAATATTCATTTTGGCCGTATGGGAGGGGATTGCGCGATCGGGAGTGGCAGGGCTGACGGTTCCAACGCCGATGAGCGTAGCCGCGATTTATCTCGAGCCGCGTTTCGCGGCGCTGCTTTGCCGGTCGGCGGCTGCGACCCTGGATTCGGCGGTTGTGGGCCTGTGTGCGGGCGCTCTGCTTGGGGCGGCGACGGCCCTGATTGCACATGTTATTTCACCGCTGCGGCCGGGTCTAGACCGGCTGGCCGTTACGATTAATGCGATTCCCGCGGTGGCGCTGGGTCCGATCTTCGTCCTGCTGATAGGACGTGAGTTCACTCCGGCGATGCTGGCGGCGATTTCAGTTTTTTTCCTGATTTACGTTGCGGTTGCTTCCGGACTGCGTACGGCCCACGCCACGCTTGGCGACATGCTCACTACGTTCGGGGCGGGCAGATGGCAGCGGCTTTTCTATTTGGAAATACCTTCGGCCATCCCTTCTTTTCTGAGCGGATTCAAGGTCTCGGTGACTGCTGCGATGATTGGCTCGATTGTAGGCGAATGGTTTGGGGCTCCTACGGGGCTGGGAATCGTGCTTCTGAACACAATGCAGAATTTCCAGATACCGCTGATGTGGGGAGCTGTGTTAGCTATTGCGGTGATCTCGCTTGCGGGTTATGGCGCGGCACACGCAGCCGAACGATTTGTCGCGAAAAGATTCCTATGATGCGGCGCATTCTCGAGCAAAGCTGGGGATTACTTCTGATGTTCGCCGTGTGGCAAATCTGGGTGATGGCAGGACACTACAACAGCATTGTGATTGTGTCTCCGGTAACGGTTATTCGCGATATGGCGCTGAATCCGATAGATTACGCGCTGCCGGCCGTTTGGACATTGTCGTTTGCGCTGGCCGGTCTCGCGGCGGGACTGCTTATCGGGGTGACGCTCGCGATTGCGGCGTGGCGCGCGCAATTTCTCTCAGGCGCGATCAGTCCGGTGGCGCTGCTGGTCAGTTCCACTCCGATAGTCTGTCTGATTCCCATCCTGGCGCGGATTTTTGGCTACCGGAGTAGAACCGAATTCGTAACGGTCGCGGTTATGACTTTCTTTCCGGGCTTTGTATATGCCAGCCAGGGATTAAGGACGTTGCCGCCGATGGCAGACGAGCTTTTCGCGACACTTGCCGCAACACGCGGCAAGCGGCTATTTTTGCTTGCGCTTCCGGCGGCGCTGCCGAGTTTGGCAGTGGCGCTTCGGATTGGCGCCGCTTACAGCATTATTGTCGCGATGGTTTCCGAGTACCTGATGCAGACCGGAGGTCTGGGGAACATGTTCGCCCTCACCAGCCAGGCATTTCAGACGGAACGCGCGTGGGGCGCGAGTCTTATGGCGATGGTTCTGTCGGTTGCCTTGTATACGGGCAGTGGCGCGGTAGAGGCACGCGTTCGGCGAGCCTATTCGTAGCGCAGGGCGACCATGGGATCGATGCGCGAGGCACGTCGCACGGGAATATAGGCGGCAGACGCGGCTACGGCAAGGATTGTTATTACGACAACGCTCAGCGTCCAAGGGTCGAAGGGCGCGAGGCCGTAAAGCAGGCTCTGTATCGCGCCTGCGGATGCTATGGCGAGCGGTAATCCGACTGCAATGCCGCAGAGTACAAGCGCCAGCACGTCGCGCAGAATTGCCCACATGACGACGGTTCTCCTTGCACCCAAAGCCAGGCGGATACCAATTTCGCGTGTACGTTCAACGACTGCGTATGCAAGCCTTCCGTAGAGGCCAATGGAGGCCAGCAATAGCGCGAACGCGCCAAACCATGTGGAGAGGGTGGAAACGATGCGCTCGCGAACTAAACTGGCGTCGACTTGTTTTTCGAGCGTAGTCAGCGAGAATACCGGGACGTTGGGCGCCGCATCGCGCAGTTCGCGCCGCACGAGACTTACAACGGTGTCGGGATCGCTCGCCGTCCGGATGCCGAAGAATAATTCCTCCCACGTGTCCGGCATCTGCAAATAGGGCCGGTAGACCATGGGTGAGGGAGGCTCGCGCAGTCCGTTGTACCGCGTTTCTTTTGCGACGCCGACGATTTCCATGGATGATCCTCCGATCTCAATGGGCTGACCTAAAGGGTTCTTGCCTGGGAACAGGGTACTTGCGATGCGCTCGCTGATGACAGCTACCTGCGGGGCACGATCATCATCACGGGAATTAAGATCACGGCCCGATAAAAGTGGAATGCCCATAGTTTCGAAGAAACGCGGCCCAACGGCGTTTACGCTGGCGTCCATCTGCTCACTTTGCTGCCCGGCTGCGCCTGAAACGGAGGCACGCGCCGTGTAGGAAACGCCTCCAAGCGGCGCATCGCCGCACAATGTCGCCGACTTTACTCCTGGCAGGGCGCTGAACCGGCGATAAAGTTCCTGATAGAGCTGCGCGCTTCGAGGTCCGCCGTAGTTACTGAGTGCCGGCCGAATACTCATCAGGAGCACATGATCTTCGCGGAAACCTGGATCAATGTGCCGAAGCTTACGGAGACTGCCAAGCAGAAGACCCGCGCAGACCAGCACCATGAGAGAGAGGGACACTTGCGAGGCGATCAGGGCTGCTGTCCAGCGTCGTGGTCTTCCCGTAATCGCACGGCCTCCGCGCAGACGTTCCGTGCTCGTAGCGCGGATTGCGGGCAAGGCGCCAAACAGCAAGCCTGTGACGAGGCTGACGATGGCTGTAAAGACTAACGCGGGCGTGTGTATTGCCAGATCGAGCACAATGGGATCGCGGCCACGCGACATGATCTCGACGAGCAAGGGGCTTGCCCAATAGGCAATCGCCGTCCCGCAAATACCGCCAAGCGCCGACAACACCATGCTTTCGGTGAGTAACTGACGGAGAAGTCTGCCACGGCTGGCTCCTAGAGATAATCGGACACTGATCTCCTGCTGTCTGGCAGTTGCCCGTGCCAGTAAGAGACTCGCGAGATTCGCGCAGGCGATCAGCAAGACGAGAACGACCGCACACATTAAGACACGAAGAGGAAGGGAGAATTGGCGGCGGAGATCATAGAGTCCCTGGCCGCCGGGGAGCGCTTCTACACGAGACTCGATGCTGTCATGGTCGTTCGGGAAAGCGTCCTTGAGCTGGACCCAACGTAGCGCGAGATTGGCCTGAACCTGCCCGAGCGACAGGCCCGATTTGCGGCGTCCGATTAAGCGCAGCCATCTTGCATCCGGAGACTTCAGCAATGGTGTGCCGGGCATGGCGGTTCCCTGCATCGTCAACGGGACTGTTATGTCGATCGCCTTGCCGGGTTCCAATCCAAAGAACTCGGGCGCGGCCACTCCGATAACTGTGAACGGATAGCCCTGAATGTCCACTGTTTGCCCGATGACGTTAGGGTTGGAGGCAAACTCGCGCTGCCAGTAGCGATAACTCAGGACGGCGACCGGACTCGCGCCAGGGGCTTGATCGTCGCGCTCGGTTAGTGTGCGTCCGAGAATGGGTGGCACGCCGAGCAGGGAAAAATAGTTGCCTGATACAAGCTGACCGTTTACCAACTGTGGCTCGCCGTGGATTGTGGTGCGAAAACGCCACGGGCGAAATGCGGATATTTCTGTCAGAGCGTCGCTTCCTTTCAATACTTGAAATTCGGGCCACGAAAGAGAAAACGACTCGCGAGAGCGTGATCGCTCCGCAATCACGATCAGGTCCTCGGACGAATGAACAGGAAGGGTGCGTAGGAGGACCGCATCGAGAAGGCTGAAGATCGCGGTGTTCATGCCGATTCCGATGGCCAGCGATAGTACGGCCGTGATCGTGAAGGCCGGACTCTTGCGCAGCAGCCGGAGTGCGTAACAGAGATCCTGAGAAACACTCTCGAGGGCTCTCGATCCCCACATGGCGCGAGTGTTTTCTTTGATTAGAGTGGTGTTGCCGAAGGCGCGTTGGGCAGTGTAGCGAGCTTCGTCCGGCGGTAAGCCGTTCTCCTGCTGCTCAGCGGCTTCCGCTTCCAGGTGCGAGCGCACTTCCCGCTCCAGTTCCTGGTCACGCTGTTTTCGTCGGCGCCAGAACATAGCGCTCTCCCGTTACTCGTAGCGGAGAGCCGCCAGCGGATCGATGCGCATTGCTCTTCGCGTTGGGATATAACATGCCAGGGCCGTTACCGCCGTCAGGAGGATTGGAACGACCACAAACGTAACCGGATCGGTTGCCGTAATACCGAACAGCAGCGCGGTCATTAGATGCATCAACGAGAATGCCGCACACAGGCCGATGGCGAGGCCAAGAGCGATCATGCGGAAGCCATGTCTGAAGACCATACCAAGGACAAGCCGTGGCGTGGCTCCGAGCGCCATCCGGATTCCGATTTCCTGCGTTCGCTGGCTGATCGCGTAGGAAACGGCACCGTACAATCCGACTATCGCCAGTGTCAGAGCCAGGGCCGCAAACGCGGCGAGAAGCAGCGCATTGAATCGTGGTTGGCCGAGCAGCAGGCCGAAATATTGGTCGAGCGTTTTGCCTCTGAATATCAAGGCGCTTTCGTCGATGGCCCGAACCTGCTCTCGAATGGCTGGAAGCAAGACTCGCGGATCGGCCTGAGTTCTGACAACGACGCTCATGGCGTCGATGGGAAATTGTGCAGTAGGGACAAATACGAGGGGGCTCGCGTTTTCGCGGAGACTATTGAGCTTAAGATCGGCGACCACTCCGATGATTTCGCTCATCTGTGCGGGCGTTCCATTTACTTCGGCGTCAGATTTGACTCGCTTTCCAATGGGGTCCTCGCTGGGAAAATAGCGCCGGGCAAATGCTTCATCGATGATCGCAACGGATCTTTTCTGAGCAGCATCCCGATTGGAAAAGTCACGGCCTTCGAGGAAGGGGATGTGCATCGTGCGGAAATAATCGCGACCGGCAGCGCAGAGCCCGGCTTGCGGTGTTTCAGCGGGACTCAGCCGACGCCCTTCGATATCAAAGCTGGTGGTGATGCCGCTTCCACTGAACGGCAAAGGGAATACCATGCTCGCCGATGCCACGCCGGGTAATGTTCGAACCTTGGAAAGTAACTCGTCAAAGAAGGCAGCGCGCCGTGCGCCGGTGTAGCCTGTCGCCGGAAGATTTAGGTCGAAAGTGAGAACGTGGCTGGGATCGAATCCCGGGTTTACCCGCTCGAGGCGCCACAGCGTCTTGAGCAAGAGCCCGGCCGCGAGCATCATTACGAGAGAGAGCGCAATTTCGGTTATTACTAAGAGATCTCGCAACTTTCCTCTGCCCACGCCTGAAGTTGATCTACGGGCGCGCTCGTTTAGCAGCTCACCTGTTCCCCTTTTCGAAAGGCGGACGGATGGAACAAGGCCGAATAGCAAACTGCAGCCGAGGGAAATGGTCAACGTAAAGACGAGCGCGGAAGCATCGAGACCGGCGCTTGTTAAGCGGGGAATATCGCGCGGGCCGGCTTTGACGAACAGCTGGATGGCCCAGTATCCGAGCAATAAGCCGAAACTGCCGCCGAGAACCGCCAGCAGCAGATTTTCTGTGAGGAATTGCCGTACAAGGCGAAAACGGCCCGCGCCTAATGCCGTCCGAATCGCAACCTCGCGGCCACGGCTCGCAGTCCGTACGAGGATCAAGTTGGCTATGTTCGCGCAGGCAATCAATAACACTATCGTGACGGCCCCAAAGAGCACTATGAGAGTGTCGCGCGTGTTTCCAACGATATCGGATAGCTGGATCGCGACGCGCGCGCCATCGCCTGCTTTGTGATTGTCGGGATACAGTTGCGCCAGCCGGCGCATGATGGTGTTCATTTGGGTTGCCGCTTGGGCGGCTGTTGCTCCAGACTTGAGGCGCGCGATGACATTGTAAGTGTGCACTCCGCGCGAGGTTGTCATCGAGCTATCGTAGGAAGCCGGCAGCCACAGTTGAACCGGTTCGGCAAGAACGGGAAACTCGAAACCCGCGGGCATGACGCCGGTGACGAGATAACTGTGACCGTCTAACACGATAGGCTGCCCGATAATGTCTCGATTTGAATTGAAGCGGCTCTGCCACAGGCGATGACTCAATATCACCGTCTGGCCTTTGCTTGCCGAATCGTCTCCGGGATGGAATACGCGGCCCAACTCTGGAGGTGTCCCAAGGAGATCGAAGAGATTGGCGGAGACTATCGCCGCGTCGACGCGCTCGGGCTCATCGCCGTCCGCCAACACGATACCGTGCGTCTCCCGGTAAGCCGCCATTCCGGTGAAGATGCTGTTCTGGCTTTCCAGGTCGAGAAAATCGGGGTAGCTGATTGTGCCTTGAACAACGCCGTGTGTGACGTTCTGCCCCCATACGTCCACTAATTTTTCGGGATCGTGATAGGGCAGAGGGCGGAACAGGACTGCGTTCATCACCGAGAAGATCGCAGTATTCGCGCCAATACCGAGGCCCAATGAGAGCACAGCCGCGGCCGTGAATCCATAATTTTTGCGCAGCATGTGTGCGGCGTAGCGAATGTCTTGCCAAAGTTGTAGCGATGATGCCCATCCCCACATGGCGCGAGTGTCTTCTTTGATTAAGGTGGTGTTGCCGAAGGCGCGTTGGGCGGTGTAGCGGGCTTCATCGACCGAAAGGCCGTTGTCCTGCTGATCGGCGGCTTCTGCTTCCAAGTGCGAACGGATTTCGCGGTCGAGATCTCGGTCGCGTTTTTTTCTTCGCCAGAAAGTCATTTGGGGAACTCCGTTACTCGTAGCGCAAAGCCACCATGGGATCGATTCGTATCGCGCGCCGCGCTGGGACGTAGCTTGCTGCCAGTGCCACCAGTAAGAGCAGCAGCGCGACACAGACGAACGTTCGAGGATCGGTGGGAGCTACTTGAAAGAGCAAACCTTTCATAAACCGTGTCAGCGCAAACGCTCCGGCAGTGCCGATAATCACTCCACTGAGCGCCAGACCAAGGCCTTGGCCCAATACGAGGCGTAAAATGTCGCCCTGCTGCGCTCCTAGCGCTCGCCGAATACCCAATTCGGCAGTACGCTGCGCGACCCAATAGGCAATCACGCCGTAGATTCCGATGACCGCAAGCAGCAGAGCGGAGGCGGCAAACGATCCTAGCAGCATCGCGAGCAACCCCCGCTGGCCTAGTTGTGCTTCCACGAGTTCATCCATGGTTTCGATGTCTGACAGGGGCTGATCGCGATCAAGCGCCTGCACCTGTTCGCGAACGGCTGTTGCGAACCGCATCGGATCGCCTTCCGTCCGTATAGCGAGCATGGCGCTATCGAGCGGGTTTTGCGCGAACGAGACGTAGACACTCTCCGGCCAAGCCGTGTTTTCGATGTTCTGATGGACATCGGCGACGATTCCGACGATTTCAGCGGGATGCGGGTTCGTTCCGCCAATCAGCAGGCGCTGGCCGACGGGATCAAGGCCACGCGGATAGGCCGGCCAGAAGCGCCGCGCCAGACCTTCGTCAATAATGGCCACGCACTCGGCGCCGTCCTTATCTCGTTCTGTAAAGTCGCGACCGCGTCTTAAAGGAATTTCGAGAGTCCGAAAATATCCCGGCGTAACAATCAACAAGGTTGCAATCGGGCGTTCATTTAACTTCAGCGCCGGTTTGCGGACGTCTTGCACGGGAGTTCCGGCAAAGCCGGTCATGGGGAGAGTCATCGCCGCTGCCGCGCTGCGTATTCCCGGCACCGATCCCACGCGCTGAGTGAGTTCTTCGAAAAACGCATTCGCTTTTTGATCCGTGTCGTAGCGCAACAGTGGCACAGAAATCCGCGCTGTGAGGAGATTCTCGCGATTGAATCCGAGGTTCGAACGATACAGGCGAATCAGGCTTTCCATCAAAAGTGAGGCGCCAATCAGCAGCACAATCGACATCGCCACCTGTCCCACGACCAGCAAGCCGCGTGTGTTGAGGCCGAGCATTGCGCGCTTCAAGCCCGGCGAACTTGCCGCTTCTCCGCTTGCTCTGAGGACACTCACGAGATCGGGCCGCGAAGCGCCTATCGAAGGGACCAGCCCAAATAAAACGCCAGTCGCGACAGAGAGCGCCATAGTAAACGCGAGCACTGCACCATCGAGCCGGATCTCGCCAACGCGCGGCAGATCGATGGCCGTCATGCTCGTAAGGCCTTTCAAGGTCCCATTGGCCAATAGCAGACCCAGCACACCGCCTGCCAGCGCCAGTAGCACGCTTTCCGCCAGCAGTTGCGAGATGAGGCGACCGCGCCCAGCGCCAATCGCCGCACGCACCGCAAATTCCCGCGAACGGGCGCTCGCTCGCGCAAGCAGCAGGCTGGCGACGTTAGCGCAGGCGATCAACAATACAAAGCCGACCGCGCCGAACAACATCCACAGCACGGAGCGAACCGTACCGACGAGTTTGTCCTTCCATGGCGTCACCCGCACTGGGGATTTCAGCTTCGCATCAAGCATTGCCGGATGGCTCGTCGCGTATTGGCGCTGAATCACTGCCATCTCCGCGCTCGCTTGTTTGAGCGTCAACTCTGGCTTCAGTCGCCCGAATATAGTCAGGAAAGGGCTAAGGGCGCGGGACTTGGGCTGCAGTACCGGCCAGTCCGATGGCCGTGTCAACCAAACGTCGAGACCAGGAAATGGGAACTGAAAGCGCGCCGGGAGAATTCCAACGATCGTGTAGGGCGCGGCCGCGAGCGTGATTGTTTTGCCGGTCATTCGCGGATCGCCGCCGAAGCGCCGCTGCCATAGCTCAGCGCTGATTATTGCAACCGCTGGCCCGCCCGGCGAATCTTCCGCCGCCAGAAAGCCGCGGCCCACGAGCGCGTGAGCACCCAAGATCCGAAGAAAGCTCGCCGATACGCGCGCCGCCTTCAACACTTCCGGTTCCGCTCCGCCCGTGAGCGTGACCCTTTCCTGGCCGGTAAAGGTTCCGATGCCGATGAAGGATCGCGCGCTGGTCTTAATCTCCTCGAACCGCGCCGGCGTTGCGCCGCCTGTGATACCAACCAGCCGGTCGGGGTCGCGATAGGCGAGCGGTTTCAGCAGCACCGCGCGAATTACGCTAAAAATCGCGGTATTGGCTCCAATACCCAGCGTCAACGCCAGCACAGCCGTAACAGCGAAGGCAGGATTCTTGCGCATTGTTCTCAGCGCGTATAACAGATCTCGCAAAATGGTTGATATCAACATTTACTCGTACCTCAAGGCCACCATGGGATCGACTTTCATGGCTCGGTGGGCGGGAATGTACGTGGCAAGGAAAGCGACCAGCAACAGCACCGGCGAGACGCATGCAAGCGTCCACGCATCGGCCGCCTTCACGCTATAAAGCAAGCTGCTTAAGGATCTTGTCAAATACAACGCGGCTGCTATGCCCAAAATCAGCCCCGTTCCGGTCAACACCAGCCCCTGCCGGACAACAAGCCTCAGCACATCGCCCTTTTGGGCGCCAAGTGCCATGCGTATGCCAAACTCCTGGGTGCGCTGCACAATGGACTGTGACAGCACGCCGTACAAACCGACGCCCGCAAGCAGGAGGGCAAGTCCCGCAAAGGCGCCCAGCACAATCGCGCGAAAACGGGGATAAGAGAGCGTGTGCGAAAGGCGGCTGTTCATGGTCTGGATATCGCCAACCGGCACGCTGCTATCGATGTTCGCGATTTCTTTCTGCATCGCGGCTCCGAGATCGATTTCGTCTCTGGGCACACGTAGTACGAGAGCGGCGTTCGATGGCGGATCCTGGGTCACCGGACGAAACACGACGGGAACGTCTTCCCAGGCCATCTCATGAAAGAAATTCTTGTCCTTCTCGTCCGCGACCACACCCACGATCGTCAGCCAGGGCCTCTCAGCTCCCGGCTCTCCCACTTTGATCTGCCGTCCAATCGGGCTCTCGTTCGGAAAGTACGTGCGGACCAGCGATTCATTTACGATCGCAACGGCCTGGCTTCCTTCCCGATCCCGATCTTCGAACAGGCGGCCTCGTTCGAGCGGAACATCCATCGTTTGAAAATATCCGCGGGTAATCGAAAGCTTGGCAATGTCTCCCGGAACGGCTGTGGGCTGCGGTTCTGGCCGCCCTTCTACCACCAGCACATTTCCTCCCCAACGGCCGCCAGAGAGCGGCAGCGAACTCGCAAACGCAGCGAATTCGACACCGGGAAACGCCCTTGCTCGATCGATTACTCGGGCATAGAACCCGGCGCGCCGGTCGGGTTTCGAGTAACTCCACTTGGGTAGGCCGACCGACATCGTCCACAGGTGTTCCGGTCTGAACCCTAAGGGCACTGAAGCCAAACGATCGACGCTTTGAATCAGCAACCCCGCGCCTGCGAGGAGGACAAAGGAAAGCGTCACTTCCGCGGCAACCAGCGCCTTTCCAATTGCCCGAGCTTCCGGCGCGAAGGAGGCGCTCCGGCTGCCTGCCTTGAGAGCTTCGAACAAGTCGACTCGCGAAGCTTTGAGCGCGGGGGTTAATCCAAACACAAGCGCAGTTACGACTGCCAGCACGGCAGAAAACGCAAGAACCCAAAGGTTTACGCTCACCGGATTTCCTGGTGGCATATCGATCGGATTCAAGACTCGAAAGTAGTGGACGGCTGCCGCCGCGAGCACGGTTCCAAGCACGGCTCCCGCAATGGAAAGCAGCAAGCCCTCGGTCAGTAGTTGGCGGATCAGCCGCGCGCGTCCCGATCCCAATGCAGCCCTCACAGCCAGCTCTTTCTGTCGAACCAGAGCCCGGCCCAGCAGCAGATTTGCAATGTTCAAGCACGCAATGAGAAGCACAAAACCGACCGCACCAAACAGCACGATGACGCTGAGCCGCAGGTTTGGCCCTGTCAAATACGAGAACTCTTCGGCAAGCGGAAAAACGACTGGGCGTACCTGGATGCCGTGCGGGTCTTTTCGGTGTTCGTTCACATAAAGCAATTCCACTTCTTTCTGCGCCTGCGCGATGGATACGCCTGGCTTCAGCAGCCCAAACGCTCCGACTGCGGCATGCTCGGGATCGCGAGCGATCTCGCTAGCAGGAGTGATGAGCATCCACATCGCGATCGCGTCGGGATAGAACGTGAATCCCGGCGGCATGACGCCGATCACAGTGCAGGCCGTCTCGTTCAGTTGAATGTGCGCGCCGACGACGCTTTTCTGCCCGCCCAGCACCGTTGTCCAGAAACTATGTTTCAACACAACCGTACAGCCGCTGCGCAAATCGTCGTGCTGAAATGTCCGGCCGATTTCCGGTTTCGCGCCGAGCAGCGAGAAGTAATCGATTCCTACCGGCAACGCGAGTACGTCGCGCGCGGGTCCGCGGCCCGTTACGATTCGTCCGCCATCTTTCCACGTGGCTGGAGCAAGTATTTCGAAACTCTGGCTGTGATTCTTCCACGCTTCGAAATCGCGATAGGTATCGAATACCGGCGGCCCTTTCGGATCGCGCAGAAGCTTTTCCCAAATCACAACCAGCCGGTCCGCGTTGGGATACGGCAGCGGATGGAGGAAGACGGCGTTGACGACGCTGAAGATCGCGGTGGTTGCGCCGATGCCGAGAGCCAGCGTCAGAATTGCAACTGCGGTGAACCCGGGCGTTCGCCTGAAGGTTCGCGCGGCGTACGCAAGGTCCTGCTTCAATCGTTCCAGCCAAGTTAGGCCCCACGTGGCGCGAGTGTCCTCCTTGATCAAAGTGGGGTTGCCGAGCGTGCGTTGGGCGGCGTAACGGGCTTCATCCGGCGTTAGGCCGTTCTCTTGCTGCTCTTCCGATTCTGCTGCGAGATGGGCATGGATCTCGCGGTCGAGATCGTGCTCGCGTTTTTTCCTGCGCCAGAACATAAATCGTCTACTCATATCGCAACGCCACAATGGGATCGATTCGGGTGGCACGCACGGCGGGGATGAGGCTCGCGAGAACTGCCACCGCGAGTAGAAGCACGGTCACGCAAACGAACGTTGCTGGATCGGTGGAATTTGTCGCAAACAGAAGGAGTGATAATGCGCGCTTGAAAATGAGGGCGCTTCCCCAACCGATGACGACTCCGGCGATAGCCAGAGTTGCGCCGTTTCCAACAATCCGCTTGAGGATAGTGGTCCGCCGGGCTCCGAGCGCCATTCGGATTCCGATTTCATTGGTGCGCTGCGCCACCGAATAAGCGATAACTCCGTACATGCCGATTGCGGAAAGGAGCAATGCTAAGCCAGCAAAGCCGGTAATCAGCACGGTACGGAATCGAGGCTGCGCTACAGATTTCGACATGGCAGCTTCGAGCGTCCCTACGTCACTGAGCGTGGCGTTTGGATCGATCGCTCTAATTTCCCGCTCGATCTGGCGCGGAAGCGCTGCGGCAATTGAGGACCGCACCACCAGGTTCAGTTTCTGAAAGTCTGAAGACTCGGTGTAAAGGCCATAAAACGCCGGCTCCGACGCGCTATCAAGCCCGGTATATTTCACGTCGGCCACGACTCCGACGATCGGCAGGGCGCGATTGTGGTTATCCGGTCCGCTGGGAGCAATTCTGCGGCCGATCGGGTTGCTGGCTTCGAAATAGCGGTGCGCCAGGCTCTCGCTGATGATGATGGCGCCTGGGCCGCTGGCGGTATCGGCTTCGCTAAAGTAGCGGCCTTTGAGCAACGGAACGCCGAGAGTTCGAAAGTAATCGGGACTCACGATCACTTCTGTTACGGCTGGGAAGCGGGACTCAGTCCAGGGCTCGCCTTCGATCTGGAAGGTGTCGTAATCGGCGCGGCGGTCGGGCGCCAGAGAATCCGAAAGAGCCACTGAGGTAACACCCGGCAGATTGCGTATTCGTTCCAGCATGCGTTCGTAGCGCGTAAGGTAGGACGTAATCATGGGATCGGAATTACTGATGTTCGAACGGCCGGGAGCGATTCCGATGGTCAGCACCTCCTGCGGATCAGCTCGGAACCCTGCGTTGACGCGCTGCAGTTGGAGAAAACTGCGGAGCAGGAGACCACCTCCAATCAAGAGCGTGAACGACAGCGCCACTTCGGCAATTACCAACATGCCATGGGCTCTAAGTTTCGCCGCGTTAGCTGTCCCGCTTCTGCCGCCCTGCTTGAGAGAGTTGTTGAGGTTGGTGCGGGAGCTTCGAATGGCAGGAGCGAGGCCGAAAACGATTGTGCTGAGGACTGAAATGAGGAACGTGAAAGCGAGGGCGCGAAGATCGAGCTGGCTGTCTTCGATGAGCGGAAGATTGCCAGGATTCCACGCGCGCACTCCATGAACCCCTAGCCACGCGAGCGCAAGCCCCGCCGATCCGCCGGTTCCGCCGAGCAACAAACTCTCGGTCAGCAAGTGACGCAGCAGCCGTCCGCGCGTTACGCCGAGGCTGAGCCGGACGGCCATCTCGCGCTCACGTCCGTTGGAACGCACGAGCACGAGGTTTGCGACATTCACCGTCGCGATGAGCAGCACCAGAAATACGGCGCCAAACATTACGAGCAATGCCGACCGGGTCTTAGCGGTCAAAGCTTCGCGAAGTTGCAGGATTGGCATGGTCATGCCGCGATAGTTGGCGGGATTGGCGAGCTCGATGTGGCGGCCGATGGCGTTGGTTTCTTCCTGAGCGTGTTCGAGGGTGATGCCCTGCTTCAGCCGTGCAATGCCAATGAACGGAAATGGACCGCGGCGGGTTGGCGGCCGGAGCCGGATGTTGGTCCATAATTCTTCTCCGGCTGGAAACCGGAAGGATGCCGGCATTACTCCGATGATGACGGCTTGATTACCGTTCAAGTTCAGGGCCTGACCGATAACGGAAGGGTTCGAGCCAAAGTGGCTGCGCCACAGCGGTTCGCTCAGAACGACGACAGGCGCTGCTGTCGGAGCGC
>JBAUZG010000281.1:0-5714 GCA_049585195.1 Bryobacteraceae bacterium
TAGCTAGCTAGGCTCGCACGGCCTGCCATTGCGGCGTCTGAATAACGATCGGAATCGCAACAAACCCATCTTTTAAATTGCGAAGATCAACCTTCGGTCAGCAGCCTCGGATTTTCCCACCTAGGTAGTGGATCCCGAGTTGCCAAGCGAATTAATAGTTCGCCACCGGCCTGCTCATCAAAGAGACGATTGATGAATCGATACGTTCGATTTACGACGTCTATCATCAAAGCTTCATCTCCGCATCATCAAGGCGCGATAGCTCGCACCAAGGGATTTCTCCAAAAGGGGTTTTGACGGCAACATCCGAGTAATCCCCGGTTTTAGAACTCGGAGCTGTGCCCGCGCGCAGATCCTCCAATTGTGAGTTTCGAAAGCATTGCTCAACCATGTACTTCGCGAGCCGCTGTTGAAGCACAGCGTCCGTGATGAGTGCCTTGACCGACTCACGCAGATTGTCCATGCCGCCTCCAGTCTGATTTTCTTACGCTTTGAGCGGCCTAGTATGAAGGTGACGAATTCGTGTTTGTTTCCGCGGAGTGATTCGATCAAGCTGTGAGCCCGCCTATGACGTGCGTTGGCCGGCCCAGGACTACATCACCTAGCCTCTGAAAGACTTCGCTCATCTACCTTGGTGAGTTCGCCTACTCGTCCGATAGCGTGCTTCCCTGACGGAAGCGTTGTCAGCATATGCGATCAGGGCGGCTTTCGATACAGACGGCTGCCACAATGAAGAACAATTAGATAAATCTATGTCTGCTCCTTTTCACGCGCCAAGTGGGTATGAACTCACTGGGCTGATCGAGCGCGTCACGTTTTTCTCGGAGGAGAGTGGGTTCTGCGTCCTGCAAGTTAAGGCCGAGGGTCACCGGGATCTGGTGACGGTGGTCGGCTCGGCACCGGCGGTCTCGGCTGGGGAATGGCTTATCGCGCAAGGCGATTGGGTTGTGGACAAACAGCACGGCCGGCAGCTGAAAGCCTTTCACCTTCGAACGATGCCGCCAAATACGCGCGAGGGGATGGAAAAGTACCTGGGAAGCGGCATGGTCAAGGGGATCGGACCCGTGTATGCGAAGAAGCTGATCGCCCGTTTTGGTGAGGAGCTTTTCGACGTTATCGAGAAAACTCCCAATTCTCTGGAGCAAGTCGAAGGTATCGGTCCCAAGCGCAAACTGAAAATCACTCAGGCCTGGAGCGATCAGCGGTCGATCCGGGATATCATGTTGTTCCTCCATTCGCATGGGGTGGGCACCAGCCGCGCTGTCCGAATTCACAAGACGTACGGAGCAGATGCAATCGAGAAGGTTCGAACGAATCCCTACGTCCTAGCGCAAGACATTCCCGGAATCGGTTTCAAGACCTCGGATGAAATCGCACATAAATTGGGTGTCCCGCGAGACTCCATGCAGCGCGCGTGCGCTGGCCTCAGGCACGCATTGCTAGAAGCAAGCCAGGATGGGCATTGTGCTCTTCCGGGCACCAGGCTGATTGCTAACGCCGCGCAGTTGCTGGAGATTGGCACAACGGTAATCGAGCACGCGCTGAGTCAAATGGTGACGAAAGGCAACGTGGTTTTCGAACGGATCGGCAGTGAAGATCTGGTTTTCCTGCCATACCTGGCAGGGGCAGAGCGGGAGATTGCGGGACGCATTGCGCAGCTTTCGCGATCGGATCCAGCTTTTCCTGCCATCGATTTTGAGCGGGCGGTCGTCTGGTGCGAACAGCGCACCGGAAAGCACCTGGCGCCGAGTCAACGCGAAGCATTGCGCCAGGCGCTCAGCAATCGCGTGTCCGTCATTACCGGAGGTCCGGGAGTTGGCAAGACTACGCTGGTCTGCTCGATCATCACGATTCTTCTAGCCAAGAAAGTCCAGTGCGCGCTTTGCGCTCCTACGGGCCGCGCGGCCAAACGGCTCACCGAGACTACCGGTTCGGAGGCCAAGACCATTCATCGTTTGCTTGAAGTGCAACGCGGCACCGGGCGTTTCGCGAGAAATGAGAAGAATCCGATCGAGTGTGACCTTCTCATCGTAGATGAGACATCCATGGTGGATGTCCCCCTGATGAGTGACCTGCTGCGGGCGCTTCCATCGCACGCCGGTCTGATTTTGGTCGGCGACGTCGATCAGTTGCCCTCAGTTGGGCCGGGGACTGTTCTGCGTGACATCATCGAAAGCGGAGTGGTGCCCGTGGTCCGCCTGACCGAGGTGTTCCGCCAAGCGGCCGAGAGTCAGATCGTAACAACGGCCCACCGCATCAAAACCGGCGAAATGCCAGAGAAGCAAGGCGAGGGTGAATCCGATTTCTACTTTCTCGGGCGCACGGAACCGGACAGTATTCGGGACCTGGTGATTGAACTCGTATCGCGCAGAGTCCGTGACAAGTTCGGCCTGGACCCGATTCGCGATGTGCAAGTGCTGTGCCCGATGAATCGTGGCTCCATCGGTGTCCGCGAACTGAACGATCAGCTCCAGAGCGTGCTGAACCCACTTCGCCCAGGCGAACCGGAAATCGAGCGTTTCGGCTACCGCTTCCGGCTTCGTGACAAGGTAATCCAGACCGAGAACGATTACGAGAAGGAAGTCTTCAACGGGGACATCGGCCAAATTAAATCCATTGACCCCGTGGAACGCGAGGTCGTCATTGGTTACGATAGCCGCGAGGTAGCGTACGACTACGGCGAACTGGACGAGATATCGCCGGCCTACGCGATCAGCATCCATAAATCACAGGGGTCGGAGTTCCCGGTGGTGGTGATTCCGTTGGCAATGCAGCAATACATGCTCCTCGAACGGAATCTGATCTATACCGGTATTACACGGGGCAAACGGCTCGTCGTGGTCGTCGGCGAACCCAAAGCTCTCCAGATTGCTGTCCGAAAGAACAACACCCGGTTGCGATATTCCGGACTTCGGGAGCGTTTACGGCAACACGCTGGATCGTGCTGGCACGTCCGCGAGAAAAGTGTGCTGCTTCGTAGCAGTGCCCCAGGGAATGATTGCCGTGCGCCCCGATATGGACATTTTTCAGATTTGAGCGGGTTTCGCTTATAGTTCCGCTCAGGAGGTTCACCATGCTCACTCCATTTTTGAAGATGCCGGCTGTGACAACGATTTTCGGGGACGGCTCAGGTGTACCACAACCTGTTCCGGCAACCCTGGCCGTTGAAGAACCGGATCAGGAGTACATCGAGCTTTCGAAGCGATTAGGTATCAACAAGATTCCGCTGCAATTGATCGAACTTTCGCGCGTGATCCGCGAAGTCTGCATCGGGGTCTACGAATACGACGCCGTGACCCGATACTTGGATGGGCAAGTCGAACGAAAAAGAAAGAACCGCTTCGATTACACTGACTGGAATTGGCATCCCATCAAGTCCTCAAACGGCTTCTGGTCCGGCCGGCCGAACCATGTCTCTGCGGATGTCTACAACAAGCCGATCCCTAAACCCGTAATGCTGACGATCGACCGCATCGAGAGCCTCTATCCCTCAGCGCGGTTTTACATTTCCGACATCAGGGATGTGAAGGATCCGTTCCTGGCCGTGACTGTCGACGGGGCGGATACGTTCTTCGTGATCGAGCGGTGGGACGAACCAAGTTTTCGTTCTGGCTCCAGCCGGTAGCGTACCTGGGTCTCTAGATGAAATCGTGCGGGTGTCAAGTCTGGGCACGTGAGTCATAGGCCCGAATCGAGCAGAATAGCTTAGACGGCACCTGTGCTTCCGGATGTTATAAACATCCCATGACTGAAAACACAGACCAGAAAGTCTGCGTTGGTTGTGGCCAGCGCCTCTCTGCCGGGTCCAAGCTGACGAGGCAGAACGTTTCCGCTCAAGAAGCGAAGGAACACGGTTGGGAAGGGACGAGCAATGAAGATGGGACCATCACAGTGCATATGTGCATGCAGTGCCAGATCACGCGGTCGAATCGCGCGAAACATGGTTATTAAACCCAAATTCCGCATTTCGAAGCGCTGCTGGGATCTGAATTGTTGATCCCGCGGATCAACAATTCCTGGTACCCGCATCGCCGGGAGAATGAGCAACGCGCCTTCGTCCCTTTGGCCGGCAGCAACGAGATTTGGAACCTTCAGGGCTGCTCGTAGCCGCAGGCTCTAACGCCCGCTGCAGAATCCGCGACCCTTTCTTTCCATTTCCATCACCGTTTATTCACTGAGGAGATTATATGTCTTCGGTCGAAAGTGCCGCTCCGCTTCCGGCCGGAGCTGATGTCCACTGGATCTTACCGAACGTTTCCGAAAGCATTGTCGATTCTCTGAGCCGAGCGATTTGTGTGTCGCGGCTCATGGCCCGCATCCTGGTTCTTCGAGGACTTGGGGATCCCGCCGCCGCTCACGCTTTTCTGAACATGAGTGCTCATCGGCTTTCCGATCCAATGCTGTTGCAGGATATGGAGGCCGCCGTGACCCGAATTATCGAAGCCTTGAAGAAGCGCGAGCGGATTTTGATTTACGGAGATTACGATGTGGACGGTGTTTGCTCGCTCGTCATTCTGTACAAGGCAATCGAGCTGCTCGGAGGAAGGGTGAGCTATTGTGTTCCTCACCGCCTCGAAGGTTACGGGATGAGGGAAGAGGTCATTGCCCGAGCTGCAAAGAAAGGCATAGCCCTGGTGATCAGCGTGGATACTGGCATCCGCGCTCATGATGTGGTTCGGCAAGCAAGTCGCCTGGACCTGGACATCATTGTGACCGATCACCACCTTCCTGATGCCGAATTACCATCCGCGCTCGCAGTCCTCAATCCGAATCGCGCCGATTGTGCTTACCCGAACAAGCAGCTGTGTGGCGCCGGCCTGGCATTTCAGCTGGTCCGGGGATTGCTCATTCGCAGCAAATTGTCACGGGCGCGGAAACAACAATTATTGGAGTCCTTCTTGAAACCGGCGGCCATCGCCACGATTGCCGACGTTGTGTCGCTGGCTGGCGAAAATCGAATCTTGGTAGCGCGCGGGCTGTCTGGCATGAAGAATGTCTCCAACCCGGGCCTTGCCGCGTTATTGGCCACCGCCGGCATTGAGCCTGGAGAAGCCCCGTCAGCCCAAGACGTGGCTTTCCGAATTGCGCCGCGCGTGAATGCGGCCGGAAGGATGGCTACCGCCAAACACGCAGTAGAATTGATGCTCACCGGTGATGCGGGGCGCGCGGTGGAGCTTGCACGGAAACTCGACCATCTGAATGCCGACCGCCAAAAAACCGAGCGTGAGATTGTGGAATTCATACTGGGAAGCTCTGAAGCTGTGGACAACGGGAAGTCTGGCCTTGTGTTCTATGCCGCCGATTGGCATCCGGGAGTTCTGGGCATCGTCGCCAGCCGTCTGGTCGAACACTTCTACCGGCCGGTTTTCGTGTTAACCGATGCCTCGCGACGACCGGGCTTCATAGCCGGTTCAGGTCGGAGCATCCCGGCCTTCCATTTGGTCGAAGCATTGGAATCCATCTCCGACCTGTTTATTCAGTTCGGCGGACATCAGCAGGCGGCCGGTGTTACGCTTTCCTCGGATCGGCTTGAGGAATTTCGCTGCCGTTTTGCGGCGCTTGCGGCGAAACGCATCACAGGCGAGATGCTTCACAAATGCGTCAGCGTAGACGCCGAGGTTTGCTTTGAGGAACTGACGGATGAGACTGCCCGGGAGGTCCTTTCGCTCGGTCCATTCGGGCATGACAATCCAACTCCACTACTCGTTTCACGG
>JBAUZG010000282.1:0-51627 GCA_049585195.1 Bryobacteraceae bacterium
CAACCAGCCGGTCGCGCTCCTTCTGGGTCATTACGAGTTGGTCCGTTTCCAACTCCCCAGCGTGCCCTTGTCAATAGGACATTTCTATTTGGCACGATTAGGACATTATCATTTTGCGGTGACAGCCGAAAAAAGCGCTATTGACAATTTTAAACAATTGTTTTAAACTGCCGTTTAGATGGCGCGGCGTACGGCAGCGGTTCAGCACGAAAGACTGGCCTCCGAGGATACGAGGACGCGGTTATTAATGGCGGCGGTTCACGTCTTTGCCGAACGCGGGTACGAAAAAACGACGATTCGCGAGATCTGCGGGCGGGCAGGGGCGAATGTCGCTCTGGTCAACTATCACTTCGGCGACAAGATGGAGCTTTATCTCGAGGTGATCCGCCACGCCATCGACGCCTCCGCAAAAATGGAGATTGTTAACAAGGCTCTGGAAGAAAACGCCGATCCCTGCGGCGCGTTACGCCAAATCATCCGCGGTGTTATCGAACGCTTCAGCGAGACCTCCTCACGGTATGGCCCGCAGTTTGGCTTGCATCTACGGCTTCTTGTGAAAGAGGCCGCGCAGCCCACGCCTGCGCTTTCGCGCGTTATAGACGAAACATTGCGGCCGTTGTATGACCGATTGCGCTTGTTGATCGCACAGATTCTGGACCTTCCGGTAGACCATCAGACAACGCGGCTGTGCACGCACAGCATTATGGGACAAGTGGCGCACTATGCTCTTGCGCGGCCATTGTTAGCGCATCTTTGGCCGGAAATGCAAATGACGCCGGGACAGAGGCGGATGGTTGCGGACCACATTGCGGACTTCTCGCTGGCTTACCTTCGAGCTCAGCGCTTGAAAGGCAATATACGGACGATGCCCGCGTCGTCGAAGAGGAGGCCCAAGTAATGGAACAAACGGCTCCAGCGCGAACGGAAGCTAAGGAGCAGCAGACGCCGGAACGGGCTCAGCCGGCCGGACAAGACAAGAAAGCAAAGCGCCGGCGTGCACTGGCTCCGCTTGTCGCGATCGTGGTGTTGGCGGCGGCCGTATTTGCGATCTGGCGACTGTTTTTTTCCGCTCCTGCAATTCCCGACAGCATCGTTGTTCTTAGCGGGCGGATCGAAGGAGACGATTCGGCAGTCGCGTCCAAAACCACAGGCCGGATCCTCGAGGTGCAGGTGAGGGAAGGTGACAGCGTGAAAGCGGGAGACGTAATTGCCACGCTCGACGACGAGCAAGTGCGCGCCCGCCAGGAACAGGCGCAAGCGGCGTTGGTGGCCGCGCAAGCGCGGACTGCTTCAGCGCGGGCGCAAATCGCGATTCTCGAGGAACAACTGCGGCAAAACCAACTGCAAATGGAGCAGTCGAGAGTTGACGCAGAAGGAAGAGTGTGGCAAGCGCAGGCGGAACTGACAGCCGCGGAAGCCGACCTGGCGCAGCAGGAAGCTTCATACAAGCTTGCCTTGTTCGACAAGGAAGCCTATACGAGGCTGGCTCAAACGGGCGCAGTCTCCGAGCGGCAAGGCAGACAATCGGTGGCAACGGCAGATCAAGACGCAGCTTCGGTTGCCGCCGCGAAACGAAGGGTAGAAGCAGATCGAGGCGCCCTGACCACGGCTCAAGCCGCCCTCGCCAACCCGGGAATCCGCGAAGCTCAAGTCGCGGCGGTACGCGGACAAATGGCGCAGCAGCAAGACGAGATCGCCAATGCCGCCGCCACTGCCGAGCAGTCTCGATTCGAACTCGCCGAAGCCCAAGCGAACCGTAAGGATCTGACGGTGCGTGCTCCCTTCAGCGGCACTGTTATCACACGAGCGGCCGAGCCCGGCGAAGTTGTCACGGCCGGAACGGCCATCATTACGCTGCTCGACTTGAGCAAGGTCTATCTACGCGGCTTCATTCCCGAAGGGGAGATTGGAAGAGTGAAGCTGGGCCAACCGTCGCACATTTACCTCGATTCGAATCCCAGCCAGCCGCTCGATGCCTTCGTGTCGAGAATCGATCCGCAAGCCACCTTTACCCCGGAAAACACCTATTTTCGGAACGATCGAGTGAAACAAGTTGTCGGCGTCAAGCTGCAACTAAAGAGCGGAATCGGTTACGCGAAACCCGGAATGCCTGCCGACGGGGAGGTTCTCGTTCAGGGCACGGAGTGGCCGGCTCGGAAGGCGGCGAGATGACGAGCGCCACACTCGAACGCCCAGCCGGTTCGCTTGACCGCTCCCGCGCATCGTGCGCGATCCGCGTCGAAGGACTTTGGAAACGGTACGACGCAACGGAAGCGCTCCGCGGCATCGGCCTGGAAGTGGCGCCCGGCGAGATCTTCGGGTTGATTGGCCCCGACGGCGCAGGCAAGACCTCGGCATTTCAGATTTTGGCGGGCGTGATGGAAGCGACCGCCGGTTCGGTCGAAGTATTCGGTAAACCAGCTCGCGAAGCGCGAGCGGAGACCGGCTACCTGACGCAATCCTTCAGCTTGTATCCCGATTTGAGTGTTTCGGAAAACATTCGTTACATCGGCGATCTAAGGCGTGTCGCGCCTGCGGAAATCTCGAAGCGAGGTCTCCGTTATCTGCAGCTGTTTGACATGGACCGCTTCGAAGACCGGCTAGCAGGGCGCTTGAGCGGTGGAATGAAGCAGAAGCTGGCGCTTGTCTGCGCGCTGGTGCCGGAGCCCCGTGTTCTATTACTCGACGAGCCAACGACCGGCGTCGACCCTGTATCGCGGCGCGAATTCTGGGACACACTGATCCATCTCGCGGCCGGCGGATTGACCGTTCTGGTCGCCACACCTTATCTAGATGAAGCTGAACGATGCCATCGTGTCGCTCTCATTCACGAGGGCGAGATTCATCAAACCGGGACTCCCGCGGAACTGCGGGCAAGCCTCGGCGCAAAGCGGCTCGAGCTGCGGACGACGCGTCTCGCCGACGCCGCGGCTGTGCTCTCGAATCTTGCGGGTCCAGAGAACGAGATTTCGGACGTTCAACGGTTTGGCGACCGGCTGGATCTACTGGTGCACGATCCAGATCGGGCAACACCATTTGTCGAGGAGCAACTGAAATCCGCCCAACTCGAGATTTCAGACGTTCGCGTCGACGAGCCGACGCTCGAAAACATCTTCGTGGCGAAACTGCGCGGCTTGGGGCAAGAGGTGCGGTCACATGCGTTCCCCGGCCGCCACGATCATAGGAATCTCCGCGGCCAAATTGCCATCGGCGCGAAGGCGCTTACGAAACAGTTCGGGTCCTTCACGGCCGTTAAGGAGGTCAACGTCGAGATCCGTTATGGGGAAGTCTACGGACTGCTCGGAGCGAACGGGGCGGGGAAGACAACCACCATAAAGATGCTTTGCGGTCTGCTCGCGCCCACCACGGGTGAAATGCAACTAGCCGGCGAGCGCGGCAGTCTGCGGTCGCAGAACGTACGTCAACGTATTGGCTATATGTCCCAAAAGTTCTCGCTTTATGACGACCTATCCATTCGGGAAAACCTCGATTTTTTCGCGGGAGTCTACGGTGTGCCCGAAAGCGAGCGGGGAGAAAAACGCCGTTGGACGCTCGAGTTCTCGGGGCTCGAGGGCAAAGAATCGCAAGTTACCGGGAGCCTTCCTGGCGGCTGGAAACAGCGCGTAGCGCTCGGCGCGGCCATCATGCACGAGCCGGAAGTCATATTTTTGGACGAGCCGACCTCCGGTGTAGACCCATTGGCGCGACGCGCTTTTTGGAGCGTTATCAACCGGCTTGCCGATTTAGGTTCGGCAATCCTTGTGACCACACACTACCTCGAAGAAGCGGAACAATGCAATCGCCTGGGATTCATGGCTGCGGGCGAACTTGTGGCGGAGGGGACACCGAGCGAGATTAAGAGCCGGCAGACGGGCCATCTGCTCGAGTTCATCGTCGATCAGCCGCAACAAGCCGCCGACCTCTTGAAGAAGAGCTCGGAACGCTGGCGAGTGTCGTTGTTCGGCGAACGGCTGCATGTCATCACCGACGACGACGTCGAAAGCGGCATCCGGGAAACCACTCAGCAACTGGCAACCGCAGGCATTCGCGTCTTGAATGCGCAGGAAGAACGCTTCTCGCTTGAAGACGTCTTCATCGGTGTGGTCGAAAGAGCGCGGCAACAGGGCAAAGTGGCCGCTGAAGATTGAAGGAGTGCACACAACATGCGTCGCATTCTCGCTCAGACGCGCAAAGAACTCATTCAGATTCTTCGCGACCGCCTCGCTTTAGCGCTGGTTCTCGGGCTTCCCGTGATGATTCTCCTGTTGTTGGGATCGGCTATCGCGCTGACCGTAAGCCATCTGCCGATTGTGGTGCAGGATTTTGATGACTCACCCACTTCTCACGATTTTATTGACGCTTTCCGAGCCTCCAATTCGCTGTACATCATTTACTGGTCGACCAGCAGGAAACCGGAGGCGTCGTTTACTGGGAATAAAGCCAGAGCCGCTCTCATCATCCCCGCGCATTTCGAGCGCAATATCGCTCGCGGCGTCAGCGCGCCGGTGCAATTCATGGTGGATGGGTCGGACGCGAATACAGCCAGCATTGTCGCTGGCGACGCAGACCGCATTGTGCGCGCCTATAATGCCGCGAATTCAGGCGCGAAACAGCCAGCGCCGGTTCAGGCACAGATACGCCTGTGGTACAACCCGGGCCTTTCAAGCGACAAATATTCGGGTCCGGGCGTGTTCGTCCTTGCGATGTCCATGTTCCCGGCGCTACTCGCTTCTCTCTCGATGGCCAAAGAAGGGGAGAAGAAAACCATTTTGCAGGTTTACGTCTCGAACATTCCGGCGCACGAATATCTGCTGGGAAAGATAAGCGCGTTCACTCTGGTTGGACTCGCCGAAGCCGTTCCCCTGCTAGTGTTGCTGAGAACGTATTTCGGTCTGAGCTTCGCCGGGGACCCCACCTCGTTCCTCGTAGCTACTGTTTTATACGCATTCTGCGTGGCTGCGTTTGGAACCATGGTGGGCGCGGCCATTCCGAGCCGGGTGGCGGCGATACAAGCTGTCGCATTGGGCGGATTCCTGCTGGTCTTCCTGCTCTCGGGTTTGATTTTTCCGATCGACAACATTCCGCCTCAGATACGCTGGATCTCCGATTTCGTCTGGGGCAAGTATTACATCTATATCGTCCGCGATGCATTTCTGCAGGGAGGCGGCTGGCCGTCAACGGGGCTTGCGGTCGGCGTGATCGGGTTCATCGGGTTGATCTTCTATTTCGTCGCGTGGCGAACAATGCGGCGCATGCAGGTAAAGGCGTAAACGATGATAAACCACCGCATTGCCGCGCTTATTCAGAAAGAGTTCAACCAAATACGGCGCGATCGCCGGGTGGCGATGTCGCTGGTATTGCCGCCAGTCTTGCAACTGCTGCTCTTCGGCTTCGTTTTGAACTCGAAAGTCGAGAATCTCCGGCTCGGAGTGATCGATGAGAGCCGCACGCCGGAAAGCCGTGAGCTCATCGCCGCGCTCAGCGAGAGCCGGAGTTTTCGTCTTTACGGCTACTATCTCTCATCCGCACGCCTCAGTGAAGCGATCTCCCACGGGAAGGTGCAGGCAGGTCTGGTCATTCCCTACGATTACGCGCGCGATCTCGAGCGTGGGCGGCCAGCCACTGTTCAATTTCTGTTGAACGCGATGGATGCCAATACTGCCACTATTGCCAGGAACTACGCGGAGGGCGTGATTGCGACATATACTGTGGGGCTTAGGAACTCAGGATTGCATGCGGCCTTTCAGCAAATCGCGGCTCCCGATCTCATCCGACGCGGGCAGGTCGATTTTCAGCCGTCCTTCCTATACAACCCTGGCCTTGTCACTTCCTGGTTCACTGTGACGGGCATCTTGGGGTTGCTTTGCATTTTGAACGGTTCTCTCGTCGCGGCAGCCACGATGGTGAAGGAACGCGAAGCCGGCACTATCGAACAGTTGCTCATGTCGCCGGCGAGTACATCGGAAATCATCATTGCCAAGATTGCGCCCCTGTTTTTTCTCCTGTGCCTGATGGCGCTTCTGGCAATCACCCTGATGCGCTTGGTGTTCGATGTGCCGTTTCATGGCAGCTTTCTTCTAGTCGCCTGCGGCGCAGCTTTGTGCCTTCTTTCAGGCATCGGAATTGGAACGTTTATCGCCACGTTCACAAAATCCGCTGAACAGGCGCAGCTCAGCAGCTTTTTCGTGAACCCCCCGATGGCCAGTCTTTCGGGCGCATTGACACCCATGGAAGCCATGCCCCATTGGATGCAGCCGTTGACACAATTCAATCCTATTTATCATTTTGGCGTCATCGCCCGAGCGAGCATGCTCAAGGGAAGCGGCGTGGCATCGCTTTGGCCGCACTTTCTTGCTCTGCTCGCATTCACGGTTGTACTGGTGTCGTTGAGCGTTTGGCGATTCCGAAAACAGCTGGGTTAGAGACCGACGTGACATGCTGCAACTGATCGATAATCACAACCGAGCCGCGACCGCAAGGGAGCCGCGGTGTCCACACGAGCGTGGACACGGCACGCTGAGAGCGTGCGCCACAAGATCTTTGGGTGCATTACTCGTCGCATCCGTTTCCGCGCTGGCTCAATTAGGCCCCGCACCGGCTCCTTCGCCGGGAACTGTGGCTAACCAACTCCCGCTCTCGGGCCGGACCGCGCAAACCGGTTCCGTTAGCGCGACGCAATCGGCCGTTCCAGGAACGACGTCGAGCGTCAACACGCTGAATACTTCTGTCGAATCCTCAGGCCCGTTCACAGGCAGCGCGAGCAGCGCGGCGAAGGCGCCGTTTTCCGGCAAACTTTCGTTTCGCGAAGCGATTGAACGAGGTCTCGCCTACAATTTGGGCACCGTCGGAATGGCGGAAGCGTTACGCCAGTCGCGGGGCCAAACGCGGGTCGCGCGAAGTTCACTGCTTCCGAATTTAAGCGCGACACTGACCGAGACCGAGCAGCAAATCAATCTGGCGATTGCGGGTATTCGGTTTCAATCACCCTTTCCTGGACTGTCAATTCCCACAATCGTTGGTCCCTACAACTATTTCGATCTCCGTGCCAGGCTCACGCAGACTGTTGCCGACATGTCCGCCTGGAAGAATTACCGTTCCGCCGAGGAAATTACTCGCGCCAACGCATTTACTTTGAGAGATGCGCGCGATCTGGTGATTCTCGGCGTGGGTGGCGCCTATCTTCAAGTGATTGCGGCAAAGGCCCGCGTGGATTCCGCGCGCGCTCAACTCGACACAGCAAAAGCCCTTTTCGAACAGGCCTCTCAGCAGCGCGCCGTCGGTCTGGTGGCACAAACGGATGCGAACCGGAGCCGTGTCGAGATGCTCACTGGGCAAGAGCGGCTGGTGACATTGCAGAACGATCTATCCAAACAGAAAATCAATCTAGCAAGACTGACTGGCCTGCCAGCTAATGACCAGTTCGACATCACCGACGACGTGCCGTTCTCACCGGCTCCGCCAATCGGAATCGATGAGGCGCTCGAACAAGCCTACGCCCATCGTCAAGATCTGAAAGCGGCGGAAGCGCAAGTTCGCGCCGCTACTTTCACCAGATCGGCGGCGCGGGCTGAGCGCATGCCTTCGCTTTCGCTTAGCGCGGACTACGGCGCAAACGGGTTGAAGCCGGACGAATCGCACGGAACCTTCAATGTCACCGGAACCTTGACGGTCCCCATCTGGCGCGGCGGGCGTGCCGAGGGCGACATTATGCAAGCCGATGCGGCTCTCGCTCAGCGCCAAGCCGAGGTCCAGGATCTTCGCGCCAAAATCGAAAGCGATGTCCGCAGCGCTTTTCTCGACTTGCAGGCGGCGGCGAATCAGGTAAGCGTCGCCGATGAGAACCTGAAAGTGACAAAAGAGACTCTAAATCTCACGCGTCAACGTTTCGAGGCAGGTGTCTCCGACAATGTCGAAGTCGTGCAGGCCCAGCAATCGTTAGCGAGCGCGGATCTCGATTACATCAACAGCGTGTTCGCTCATAACGTGGCAAAGCTGAGTTTGGCGCGTGCCATCGGAGGCGCGGCCGACAACGTGTCACGTTTTCTAAAGCTACCTTAGGGCCCGGGTTTCCAACCCCGCGCTTTTGATATTCTCAGGAGTTGGGCACAGTTGAGGTTTGGTATGTCCGGACATAGTAAATGGGCCACGATTAAGCATAAGAAGGCGGCGCTCGACGCCAAGCGTGGCAAGGCGTTTACGCGCCTAATCAAGGAAATACAGATCGCCGCCCGCAGCGGGGGCGACCCCGACGCGAATCCACGTCTGCGGACCGCCATTACCGCCGCCAAGGCTGTGAGTATGCCAGCCGAAAACATCAAGCGAGCCATCATGCGGGGCACGGGCGAGCTCGAAGGCGGGCAGATCGACGAGATTATGTTCGAGGGTTATGGTCCGGGCGGCGCCGCCGTGCTCGTCTCTGTGGCCACTGACAACCGCAATCGCACGGTGAGCGAGATCCGCCATGTGTTTTCGAAGAATGGCGGCAACCTGGGTGAGCAGGGCAGCGTGGCGTGGATGTTTGAACGCAAAAGCCAGATCATTGTCGACGGGGAAAAGGCTAGCGAAGAACAACTGATGACGATTGCCCTTGACGCGGGAGCCGACGATATTCGAGATCAGGGCGGGGCGTGGGAGATCGTTTCCCCTCCGGAGGCACATGAAGCGGTTCTGCAGGCGCTCGAAAAAGCGGGCGTGCCGGCCGAGTCGGCGGAGATCGCAATGCTGCCGAAGAACACGATCAAGCTGGAGGGTAAGAACGCGCAGGCAATGCTGAAGCTGTTCGATCTGTTGGAAGAGCACGACGACGTGCAGAACGTATATGCAAATTACGAAGTCGACGAAGCGGAAGTCGAGGCGCTCGCCTAGCTGATCGGGAGCGGTAAGCGCTCCATTTCGCCCACCCTCATGCGCATACTTGGCATCGACTGCGGAGCAGCGGGCACCGGCTATGGCGTAATCGAGTCGGACGGGCGCGTTCATACATTGATCGAGTGTGGTGTTATTCGACTGCGTACGGCGGACGCATTCGAAGTGCGCCTCGCGGCGATTGCCGCCGGGCTACGGCGGCTGATGGCGGCTCACACTCCTGAAGTGGTGGCCGTCGAAGAGGTGTTTCATGCGGTCAACACGAAATCCGCGTTGAAGCTTGCGCATGTCAGGGGAGTGGCGCTGCTGGTTGCTGTCGAGGCAGGCGCCTCCGTCAGTGAATATTCACCACTATCGGTCAAAATGAGCGTGACGGGTTATGGGCGGGCGGAAAAACATCAGGTTCAGTCCATGGTTCAGTCGCTTCTTAGGGTGGGAGCCGGAAAATTCGATTCTTTCGACGCTTCGGACGCGCTGGCGGTGGCCATTTGCCATGCCACTCGCGCCACATTTTGCTCGATAGCCTCGACAGCAAGGAAAGGGGCATGATTCGCGCCGCGGCGGCCTTCATTTTTGCACTCGGTCTCTCCGCCCAAACAGTTACCTTCACAAAGGAGTTTCCGGGCAGCAAGCCCGCCTATACCTTCGTCTCGGTTTCAAAGAATGGCGCACTCGAGTACAAAGAGTCGCTTACGGACGATCAACCTGTGAAGGCGCAAATGCCCGCCGATGAAACAGCTTCGCTGTTCGATATGGCTTCCAAACTCAACTTTTTCAAAGATTCGCTGGAATCGGGCCTCAAGGTGGCAAAAACGGGAAAGAAAACATTCCGCTACGAGGACGGCTCGGGCAAAATTTCCGAAGCCGTCTTCAACTATTCGTTGAATCCGCTCGCTCAGCAACTGCTTGACCGGTTCGAAAACATCGCCGCTTCCGAGCGAGCCTATATATCGCTCGAAGAGACCTCGCGTTTCGACAAGCTCGGGGTGAACGATGCGCTCGCCGAAATCGAGTCGCTCTGGCTCAAAAAGGAACTTGCTGCGCCCTCGCAATTTGTGCCTCTTTTGAACCAAGTAGCCTCGCATGAGAGCTACATGCACCTGGCGCGCGATCGTGCAGCCCGGTTGCGCGATGAATTTCGAGCGGCATCGGCCGCTGCAAAAGCGGCGCCCGCAGGAGCGAAATAAGTGGATGTCGGCGAGACTGCGCCGAAGTTTCAGCGCGTGATTCTGATTGTTCTCGATAGCGTTGGAATAGGCGCTATGCCTGACGCGGAGGCTTACGGCGATTTGGGCAGCGACACACTTGGAAACATCGCGAGCCATCGGGCGTTGCGTCTGCCTAACCTTGTGAAGCTCGGGTTGGCGAACATCCGGTCACTCGAAGGGCTGGATGCTGTGGAGCATCCATGTGGCGCTTATGGGAAGTGTGCTTTAGCCTCGCCGGGAAAAGATACAACCACGGGGCATTGGGAGATGGCAGGCATACATCTCGCAAAACCTTTCCCAGTTTATCCGCGCGGCTTTCCCCGCGAAATCATGGATGAGTTTGAAGGGCACATTGGCCGCAAGACTCTGGGCAATAAGCCTGCATCAGGCACCCAGATTATTGAAGAATTGGGCGCCGAGCACATGCGAACCGGTTGGCCGATCGTTTATACATCAGCCGACAGCGTATTTCAGATCGCCGCTCACGAAGCCGTGATTCCTGTGGCCGAGCTGTATCGCATCTGCGAAACCGCGCGCCAATTGCTCCGCGGAGAGCATGAAGTGGGACGCGTGATTGCCAGACCCTTTGAAGGCGAGCCCGGTAGCTTCCGGCGCACGGCCAACCGTCACGATTACGCGATATCGCCGCCCGCCGGCATGCTGCTCGACCGCTTGGCCGAGCGAGGCGTTCCTGTTTACAGCGTGGGCAAGATTGCCGACGTGTTTCTGAATCGCGGCATCACAACTGCCGTCAAGACTAAGGACAACCGGGAAGGCATGAGAAAAACTCAGGAAGCGATACGCGAGCAGCAGACCGGGCTTATTTTCACGAATCTTGTCGATTTCGACCAGCTCTACGGACACCGCAACAATGTCGAAGGCTATGCTACGGCACTGGAGGCTGTGGACACCTGGCTGCCATCCCTCGAACTTGCCCCCGGCGATCTTCTCCTTCTTACGGCCGACCACGGCTGTGATCCGACAACGCCGTCGACCGACCACTCGCGCGAATACACGCCCCTGCTCGCGCACGGCCCTTGCGTACGGCAGGGTATAAATCTGGGAACGCGCGAAACTCTATCCGATATCGGCCAAACAATCGCCGCGAACTTTGGAACAATCATTGCCCGCGGCACGAGCTTTCTAAAGGACATTTCGAAAGGATAGTCAGTCGTTGAACACGATATGAGACGGCGCATTATGGCAGGAAACTGGAAGATGTACAAGACTGTCCGACAGACAGTGCACTTCTTTCAGCAATTCAATCCTTTGATAGAAGGCGTGGACCGTTGCGAAATTGTCATCTTTCCGCCGTTCGTCAACATCCCTGCGGCGGTCGACGCCACGCGCCAGACTAGCATCGGCATCGGAGGACAGGACGTGCATTGGTGTAAGGAGGGCGCCTACACTGGCGAAATTTCCGCGGGTATGTTGGCTGCGGTGGACTGCGCGTGGGTGCTGGTCGGTCACAGCGAGCGCCGCTTGTATGGCTTCGAAACCGATGCCGACGTTTTGAAGAAGACGCAGTCGGCGCTGCAGGCCGGTTTGACGCCAGTGGTGTGCGTGGGCGAGAAGTTGGAAGAGCGCAAGGCAGATAAAACAGAGCAGGTTCTGGTAGAGCAGTTTGCGGGCGGGGTGGCGGGCCTGACCGAAGAGCAGTTTTCAAGAGTAGTCATCGCCTACGAGCCGGTGTGGGCCATCGGAACGGGACATACCGCCACACCCCAAATTGCCGCCGAAGCGCATGGGTTGATTCGGGCGGAAGTCGACCGGCGATTTGGACAGGACGCGGCGCAACAGGTTCGTATTTTATATGGCGGTAGCGTCAAGCCCGATAACATACAGGGCTTGATGAAGCAAGATGAATTAGATGGTGTTCTGGTCGGCGGCGCGAGCCTTGACCCGATATCGTTCAGCGAGATTGTGCGGGGGGCATGAATCTTTATCCATCAACAGCGGGACGCAGAGAGTTTCTGCAAACATTTGCCGTGACGGCTACCGGTTTGTCCAGCAGATTGACCGGGGCGGAAACCGCTAAGCCACGCCTCGGTGTGGTAACCAATGCGACGGGGCCAGCCGGTCCGCAGCAAGCTATCGCGAGAGTGCATGCCCTCGGATTTCGGACTTGCCAGGTGGGTGTCGGAATGTCGCCGTCCAGCATCGTCGAGCCGCTCCGCCACGCGCTCGAAGAATACCAGATAGAAGCAACGGCGGTGATGACGCTCGGGCCAGGGAAGATGATCTGGGACTTTTATCACGGTCCGCTAACCATTGGCATCGTGCCGCCTGCGACCCGCGAGGCGCGCATCGACGCATTGAAGCGCGCGTCCGATCTGGCGAAAAAGCTCAATATAGAAGCCGTTCATACGCACTGCGGATTTATTCCGGAGAATCCGAACGATGCGCTGTATAACGAAGCCGTAGCGGCGATTCGCGACGTGGCCAGCCACTGTAAGGCCAATGGTCAAACGTTCATGATGGAGACCGGCCAGGAGACGCCTATTACGTTGTTGCGTGCCATTCAGGATGCGGGTCTTCCCAATATCAAGATCAACCTCGATACTGCCAACCTAATTCTCTATGGGAAAGGCGAGCCGGTGGGAGCGCTCGAGGTGATCGGCCCGTACGTGCATGGGTTGCACGCCAAGGACGGTCTCTATCCCACGAATCCCAGGAAGCTCGGCGAGGAAGTTGCTATAGGCAAGGGCCGCGTGAATTTTCCCGCCGTAATGCAAGGTTTGAAACAGCTCAACTACAGCGGGCCGATTACAATCGAGCGCGAGATCTCGGGACCGAAGCAGGAAGCTGACATACGCGCCTCGAAAAGCTTCCTTGAGAACCTGATCGACCGCGCCTACGGCGCCACATAGGACTTCTCGCAAACGAAGCACTCGCTGTATTTGGAGCGGAAACCGCCCGAAAAGTTGCTGATCCAAACCGTAGCGGAGTTCGTCACGGGACCGCTCACTTGCGTGCGCGGCTCGGCCAAACATTTGAATCCACGAGCCCCGCTTTCCGAGCCACGACCGTCAGGGAGATCCCCATGGCCCTCCAGGCCACCAAAGCTGATGAAAGACCGCAAGCCCGGAACCGAGCCGCGACCGCGAGGGAGCGGTCTTCCGCGTGTTTTTCAGAGGAGTGGTTGCGACGAACTCCCGCTAGAATAACGGAGCAAGAGATGAACCCCCAGCCCGGTAAATGACTATGTAAAGGCTGACGGCTTCAGTCAGCCCGCGCCAGCGGTGTTACTCAGCTCCTCTTTACCCGGATAGAGTTCCGATATGAGCGCGCGCTCGTTCTCGAGTACCCTGGCACGGCGGATTTTCATCGTGGGAGTGAGTTCTCCGGCTTCGATTGTGAAATCGCGTGGCAGTATGCGGAATCGTCGAATTCGCTCGAATTCAGCAAGCTGTTTGTTCACGCGGTTAACCGCCGATTGAACTGCCTGCGCGACCGGAGGCGCTTCGACTAACTCGTTATGCGGTTTGTTCTTGTATTCCTCCATGCCTTTTATGGTTGAGAGGTGAGCCGCGTTCACCGTGATGAGAGCCGTCACATACGGTTGCTTGTCGCCAATCAACAGGACCTGATTAACGACCGGTTCCAGCTTGAACAGGCTCTCAATCCGCGCCGGATAAATCTTCTTCCCGTTCGAGGAAACAATCAATTCTTTCTTTCGGCCGGTAATGAAGTAGTATCCTTCCTCGTCCACTTCGGCAATATCTCCGGTCGCCATCCATCCGTCCGCGGTAAACACTGACTTTGTGGCTGCTTCGTCTTTGTAATAGCCCAGAAACATTCCAGGGCTCTTTATCAGCAACTCGCCATCTTCGGCAATACGCGCCTGCGCGCCGGGAAGCAACTTGCCGATGCTGCCGGGTTTCGGCCGGTCTAATGGATTGAAGCACAGCACGCCTGTTTCAGTCAGGCCATACCCCTCGATAATCGGCATGCCGATCGCCGAAAAGAACTCACTCAGGTCTTTGCCGAGCGGAGCTGCGCCGCTGGCCGCGATCCTGATTCGTCCCCCAAGCCGCTCTCGGACTTTCGAGAACGCAACTCTGTCCGCCACCTTTAACGCTCGCGACATCCACGCCGGGATCGGACGACCCTCCAGCCGCCGCTTGTGCACTTCCATGCCGAGTCCCAGAGCGCCGTAAAACAGTTTGCGCGAAACGCCCGGTTTTTTTCTGAGTTCGTTCAGAATACTCGCGTACATCCGTTCCCATACACGAGGCGGAGCCAGTAGGAAGGTGGGACGAATCCGTTTCAGCTCACCAGGGAGCTTCGAGAGACTCTCGGAGAACCACACCGGAGTTCCCATCCTCATCGGTAATAGCTCGAGAACGATTCGCTGCGCAATGTGCGCCGAGGGCAGGAAAACAATTGTCGAATCCTCGGGTCCAATGGGCAGCACGTTTGGACCCTGATCGATATTCGAGAGCACGGCGGAATGCGACGTCAGGCTCATCTTCGGAGCACCCGTCGCTCCGGAGGTGAGATACAGAATAGCCGGGTCGTCCGGATGGACTTCGCCATGGATCCTGTCGAATACCGAGGGATCGCGGCCCAGCAACTCCCGGCCCATCTCGCGCACCGTATCGAATGAGAGAGCTGCGTCCGCCTCGCCGCTCAGCAAAAGAATGTGTTTCGGCCGCCGGCCATCGTACGCCGCCAGAAGAGACTCGAGGGTTTTCCGGTCCTCGACGAACAGAAACTGCGGATCGATGTTTTGAATACTCTTTACCTGCTCGAATACCGGGTAGCTGGTGTAAAGAGCAGCGGAAACACCGCCCACGCCCATAATGGCAATGTCGGCAAGATAGAATTCGGCGCGGGTCTCTGAAAGAATACAGACGACATCGCCCTTGCGCAATCCGAGCGAGAGCAATCCCACCGCGATTTCACGCGAGATCTGAAGCCAATCTGTCCAAGTAAACGTGCGATAACCCGAAGCGTCCTTCACCGCCGTTGGCTGGTGCAGGGCAATCGCGTTGCCTTGACGCTGAGCAGTCTCCTCGAGAACCGTGAAAACGGTGCGCACAGAGACAGGATAGCGAAAGAGCGGGCGGCCGGCTTACGCTGGGAGTAGATCAGGAGAAACAGGATGGCTTCAGATCCCGCCCAATTTCCATACGAGACACGCCTCAACATTCTGCATCAGCCCTTGGAATTAATTGACGAAAAAGCTCTGGCGGAAGCCTGCCAGTTTCAGTGGTATAACCAGACACTCTGCAAAGTGAACGACTCCGTAGTCCGGCTCGGCATCATTAACGGCGATTATCACTGGCACAAGCACGAACAGGACGACGAATTCTTTTATGTGGTCGAAGGTCAGCTGCTGATCGAGCTCAAAGATCGTGTCGTGGAGCTTTCACCGAGACAGGCATTTGTTGTTCCGAAGGGGATGATGCATCGCACCCGGGCGAAGCAACGAACAGTTATCTTGATGGTCGAAAACGCCGGAGTCATACCCACCGGTAATTGAATCTGCGCCCGCCTGATCTATGGAGTCCACGAATTAGCGTATCTTAAAAGGAACCAGTTTTAACGTACGCGAAACAAGGAGCCAGGCCGTGCAAACAGTCGTCGAAACGAGATCCGCCGCCGCGCAATCGGCGCCTATCGTTCCGCTTATGCGGCGAAACGTAGCAATCGACACCTACCGCGGCATCGTAATGCTGTTGATGATGGCCGAGGTGCTCGAATTCGCGCGAGTCGCCGCCGGATATCCGGGCAATCTCTTTTGGCGCATTCTCGCCTTCAATCAAACGCATACCGAGTGGTCGGGCTGCTCGCTGCACGACATGATTCAGCCCTCATTCTCGTTTCTGGTCGGAGTCGCGCTGCCCTATTCCATCGCCAGCCGGCTCGCTAAGGGAGCCACCTTCAACAAATTATTTGGGCATGCATTGTGGCGCTCTCTGCTGCTCGTTGCGCTGGGAATCTTCCTCCGCTCAATGCACAGCACCCAGACGAATTTTACGTTCGAAGATACGCTTACTCAGATCGGTCTCGGCTATCCGTTCCTGTTTCTGCTCGGCTTCCGGTCGCAGCGCTGGCAATGGACGGCCTGCGGCCTGATTCTGTTTGGGTACTGGCTTGCTTGGGCCTTGTATCCGGTGCCTGGCGCCGGCTTCAATTATCAGGCAGTGGGCGCGCCGGGTCCCGGCTGGCCGCATAATTTCGCGGGTTTCGCCGCGCATTGGAACAAGAACACGGGTTTCGGGGCAGCTTTCGACCGCTGGTTTTTGAATGTCCTTCCGAGACCGGCCGCATTCATTGCGAACGATGGCGGTTACCTCACTCTGAGTTTCATCCCAACGCTCGGCACCATGATCCTGGGTCTGATCGCAGGCGAATGGCTTAGAGCCGACGCGCCGCGCATCCCCTTGAAACGTCTGTTGCTGACTGGCGTTTGCTGCGCCGCAGCCGGAGCGTTGCTGCATTATACCGGAATCTGCCCAATCGTGAAGCGCATCTGGACCCCTAGTTGGACTCTGTTTAGCGGTGGCTTGTGCTTTGTGACACTCGCCGCATTGAGCTGGTTGATCGACATGAAGGGCTTTCGCAAATGGACCTTCCCGCTGGTCGTCATTGGAATGAATTCGATCGCCGCTTATCTCATTGCGCACCTGTTCGGAGATTTCATCGTAAGCTCGTTCCGCATCAACCTGGGCCCGCAATTTTTCGCTTTCTTCGGGAACCGGCTGGAACCGCTGATGCAGGGCATCGCAGTCCTGTTTTCGTACTGGCTCATCCTGCTCTGGATGTACCGGCGGAAACTGTTCCTGAAAATCTGACATTTCTTTTTTTGAACCGCGCACAACGCCACCAACCGGCTGTGCGCTCATGATTTGAACCGCGCACAACGCCACCAAGCGGCTGTGCGCTCATGAGCCGTTCCCCTATGGACAATCCAATGGAGAAGTAGTAAACTCCTTTGGTAAGTCCAAAGGACATGCGGCCGTTCTTTTCACTAGTTTCCTGCCTGCGGGGACTATTTGCCCTTCGCTCCGGTCAGGAATTCGAGCAGGAGCTTGACGAGCACTTAAAACTTCTGGCGGCAAGGTTCGAGGGGCAGGGAATGCCGCCTGAGGATGCCCGCTACGCCGCGCGGCGACAGTTTGGGAATCTCGCGCAACTGAAGGAACGGCATCGGGAAGCTCGCGGCATCCCTTTCGTTGAAATCGTTCTGCGCGATCTCGGCTCAGGTCTTCGCCAACTCCGCGGCCGGCCCGGATTTTCTCTGATTGCTATTACGGTTCTTGCCCTCGGTATTGGCGCCAATACGGCAATTTTCAGCGTCGTGAACGGTATCTTGTTGCGTCCTCTGCCGTTCGCGCATCCCGAGAGACTCGTCGCGCTCTTCGAGAGAGACGTGGTCGATAACAATCCGTACAACACGGTTGCCCCAGCCAATTTTTTGGACTGGCAGAAAAAGTCAACGACGTTGGAATACATTGCGGCGACATCGTTGACCTCATTTAATCTATCGGGCAGTTCAAAGGAATCGGGCGCGGAAATGGTCGATGGCTGCGGGATTTCGTCGAACTTTTTCGAAACGCTCGGAGTCGCTCCGGTTATGGGCCGGACATTTTCTCCAGTGGAAGACACGCCGGGCGGCTCACCGGTCGCCATCATCGGCTATGGCCTGTGGCAGCGCAGGTTCGGCGGGTCGGCCGATGTGCTTTCGAAGCGTATCCGGCTGGATGGAAAAATGTTTTCGGTGGTGGGTGTGATGCCTCGAGACTTCCGCTATCCTACGCGGTCCATTCAGGTCTGGATTCCGCTCGAACAGCACCTGCCGGTCACAGTTCTGGAAGCGCATGACAATCACGTATTGAGCAGCACCATCGGCCGTCTGCGAGCCGGGGCGACGGTCGAGCAGGCGCGCGAGGAAATCGACTCAATCGTCAAACGCTACAAACGCCAGCATCCAGAGGAGGTGATGGGCAAAGGCGGAAACGTCGTGCCGCTTGCCGCGTTCACTCTGAAGGACATACGGACATCGCTGCTGCTATTATTTGCGGCCGTCGCTTGTGTTTTGCTGATCGCGTGCGTGAACGTGGCTAATCTATTACTGACCAGAGCGCTCGGGCGTAAGCGCGAGCTCGCCATCCGAGCCGCGATCGGTGCCAGCCGCCGGCGTATTATCTGGCAGCTTCTCGTCGAAAGCAGTGTTCTCTCGCTCTTTGGAGCCGCGGGCGGATTGTTGCTTGCGTCCTCGCTCACCGGTTATCTGGCGGCAAACATGCCGGATGCCGCATGGTTGCCGCAATCCGCGCAGGTTCACGTAGATGTCTGGGTCTTCCTGTTCAGTCTAGGGCTGGCAGTTGCGACGGGCATATTGGCGGGATTATTTCCGGCGCTCCAAATGTCGCGGCTCGATCTGGCAAACGATTTGAAGGACGCTGGGCGCGCAAACACGCCGGCGCGACGACAGAACCGGCTTCGCGAGGCGCTCGTTGCAACCGAAGTAGCGCTTTCTGTCGTTCTATTGGTTGCCGCCGGACTGCTCGTCCGCAGTTTCGAGCAGCTCCTCTCGAAAGACTTAGGATTGCGCGCAACCAACACGCTTACGATGCGATTTTTCCTGCCGGATTCCAAATACCACGAGCGAGCTCAAGCTTCGGCTTTCCTCAAAACGTTAGAAGATCGTTTACAATCCGCGCCGGGAGTAAGAGAGGTAGGGCTTAGTAGTTGTGCCATCGTAAGTGTTCCCGGCTATTGTCCGGATACTGTATTTCAAATCGAAGGCCATCCATCGCCCTCCGGCCACCTGACCGATGCCGAATATCAAGAGATCAGTCCAGACTTCTTTCGCGCCGCAGGAGTTCCGCTTTTTGCTGGCCGCGGCTTTACCGTCCGCGATGGCATCGGACTCGACGACAAAAATCCGCACGCCGGTCAGGTGATTATCAACCGGGAATTCGCAAAACGCTTCATCCCTTCCGAGAACCCGATTGGGAAGCACATCAAGTTGTACTGGTTCGTCGGAAACATGGCGAAACAGACGCTGCTTAACTATGAAATCGTGGGTATCGCGGGCGATGCGTTGGAACGGCCGGACGCCGGCGTCGAGCCTATCTTCTATCTTCCAATCCTGGATGGCGATGCCACGGAAATCAACGTTGTTCTGCACACAGTGGCCGGTAGCCGAGTATCAGCCGAAGCTCGTTCGATTATTCGTCAACTTGACCCCGATCTGGCGGTCTTTGGTGTGCAAACGGTGAGCGAATTGATGGATGGCACGATACACGGGCGAAAATACATCACGCTGTTGTTTGCGTCGTTCGCGGTTCTAGCGATGGCGCTGGCAACCGTCGGACTCTACGGAGTGGTTTCGTGGGGCGTTGTCGAGCGCAGAAATGAGATCGCCATCCGCATGACGATTGGAGCGACCGCCGGCGATGTGCTCAAGATGATCGTTCTGAGAGGTCTTCGTCCTGTAATGACCGGCGTGATCGTGGGCCTGCCATGCGCAGCATTCGCGGCGAGACTCCTCCGAACGCAGCTCTTCGAAATTCAGCCGGGCGATCCCTTTATGTTCGTTGCCGTTCCCTTGCTGCTCGTTGCCATCGCATCATTGGCTTCTTTTTTGCCCGCATTGAGGGCGGTCCGTGTCGACCCGGCGGCCGGCCTCAGAGTGGAATAGGAAAACGGGCATCGGCCCGCCGGAGACTGCTTTCCGAGGCTATTCCAACTCCTCGTCTTCTTCGTCCTCTTCCTCCTCTTCGTCATCCAGGTCGTCGTCTTCTTCCTCCTCCTCATCATCTTCGTAGTCTTCGTCATCGTCATCGAGATCGTCGACGTCGCCGTCCTCAAAATCGTCGTCATCGTCTCCCTCGGCGCTCGGGTTGAAACGGATGGGATGGGGCGCCTCCCCGAATGACAACGGGCTAGCGCCCTGTAAATTAAGAAAAGACATAAATTCGATGTTCATTCTCACTATCTCCTTTCCGTGCAACGTCACTGTGAGACTCGTTTCACTATAAGGCGGTTACGGGTCGGTTAGCACGATCGAGCGGGCGCCAATGAAACAATTGCAACGTGTATGTTTTTGCCTGCAAGTTAAGCCCGAACGGCTGGCTGAATATAAGCTGCGCCATCGAGCTGTATGGCCCGAAATGTTAGACGCGTTGCGCGATGCCGGATGGCGGAATTATTCGCTGTTTCTGCGGGAGGACGGACTCCTAATCGGCTATCTCGAAACGGAAGACTTCGACCGCGCGCTCGCCGGCATGGCCGCTACCGAGGTCAACCGGCGCTGGCAGCGCGAAATGGAGCCATTCTTCCAGAGCTCCAATGGGAAATTGGCGGATGAGCAAATGCGCGCGCTCGAAGAAGTGTTTCACCTCGAGTGAAAATGCGCGCTCGAGGAAATCCTTCATAGCCGGTCGCTTATGCTTCCGGCTCCTTTGACGCTGATACGGAGATCGGCGGTTCGCTGGGCGGCCAATCGGGCAAGGTGGGAGTCTGCCGCCAAATCGTCAAGCTCGCGATCCGACGCTGCCCTCCATTCCTGAAACTTCCGTTCTTTAAGCCGGTCGAGCAGCTTCACTTTCCGTTCCGCCTCTACAACCGCGTCCCGCTGTTTCTCTATTTTGGATGCGAGGTCGATCTCCTTTTGGGTGAGTTCCTTCAGCCGGCGGCCGAGATATTCCTGGAACCTGGACAGCGCAACAAGATCTTCACCCCTCAGATCATTCTGGGCGCTTGTGCTGCTTCTAGCCTCCCGCCTTTGCTCTTCAAGTGAGCGGCGTTCGTCTTCGAGACGCCGCATCTCGCTCAGAAGCGTTTGCAACCGGCTCTTGGCAACGTCCGATTCCTGCCGTCTGAAGTCCGCAATGCGCTGTAGCCGAAACTCGAAAGCTTTCATCTGCCGGTTCGATCGGCGGTCCGCGGTGAAAACTTTAGAGACCCGGCGAATCAAAAGCTGTGAAAAAATCGCGTGTTCTGAACGTAATACGCTACAAGCGATTGATAGTCGTAACCGAGCCGCGACCGCGAGGGAGCGGTCTTGCGATTTTTTCACAGCTCCCCACGCAGCGAATAAAGTAGAGAGACATGAATCGACGCGCATTCCTAGCGAGCTCGGGTGCCTTCTTCGCGGGCTTCACTTCACCCCTCGACGCTGCCGGGCCGGACATTCAGTTCCCTTCTGCTGCACGTGATCGTCTGGCCGTCTCGAGCTGGCCGTTTCGAAAGCTCTTCAGTCCACACGGCGGGACCATGCGGCTTGAAACGTTTCCCGCCATGGTCGTCTCGCGATTTGGCATAAAAGGAATTGAACCGCTAAATGACCACTTCCCCAGCTCCAGCGCTGCGTATCTCAACCAGTTCAAGGAGGCGATTGCCAGCGCCGGCACTCACATCGTAAATATCCCGGTAAACCCGCACGGCAGCCTTTACGATCCAGACGATCAGAAACGCCTGGCAGCCGTTTCAAACGCGAAGCATTGGGTTGACGTCGCCGAAACTTTAGGCTCGCCGAGTATACGCGTCAGTATCGAAGGCCCAGCCCGGACCCCGCCTGACACCGGACGGACCATCGAGAGCTTGCAGGCGATCTCAGACTATGGAACGTACAAAAAGGTCGTGATCAATCTCGAAAACGACGATCCCCATTCCGAGGACGCTTTCTTCCTCGCTAGCGTCATTGACAAAGTCAACAGCCCCTACTTGCGGGCATTGCCCGATTTCTGCAATTCCATGATCGAGAAACACGGCGACGAATCCTTCAACGATTCGGCCTTAAAGGCCATGTTCCACCGCGCCTACAACATCAGTCACGTCAAGGATTCCGAAATGGACGGTGAAACGCTCTACCGGGTAAACGTCGCAAAATGCTTCGCTATCGCCAAAACCGCTGGTTACAAAGGCTACTTTTCGATGGAGTGGGAAGGAAACGGCGAGCCATTCGGAGGTACCCAGAAACTAATCGAGTTGAGTCTCAAGAATCTGGGGACCTAGGTGCAGTGCCGGAGGTTGCTGTGCGACTGTTCGGCCCACCAGAAAGAGATTTGCTTCTTCATGTAGTTAACTCTTGTTCTTCGCCTGCGATTTGCTGTACACTTCTCAGCTAAGTAGGCCAATTCCTAGATAAGTTTCGGGTTCTCTTTACAGGTTTTCTGACGAAAGCGAGGCCGGTGACGGCGCGCCAGCGGTTGCGTGTTTGGCGCGAGTAACTTTTCTGGAATTGGGGAGGGGAACATGAGCGGTACTCGCAAGGGCACCTGGAAGGTGGCTGCCCTTTTTTCTATTTTGTTTGCGCTGTTTGCGATCGTCCCCTGCACGGCTTTCGCGCAGATCTTGTACGGTGCACTGGTGGGCACCGTTACCGACCAAAGTGGCGCGGTGGTACCGGGGGCTCAAATCACGGCGGCGGAAGTGCAGACCGGACAAGTGCGCCAAGATACATCCGATGCCAGCGGCCGTTACAACATTGTAAACACTTTGCCTGGAACGTACAGGATTACGGTTGCCGCGAAGGGTTTCAAGAATTTCGAACAGACCAATGTGGCCGTAACGCCGAATGTGGTAACGCGGACCGATGTTCGCCTGGAAGTGGGTCAAGCTTCGGAATCGGTGACGGTCTCGGGAGAGGCGACTCAACTGCAAACCGATAAGGGCGACACGCACACCGAAATTACGGGGCGGTCGGTGACCAATCTTCCATTGGGTGGACAGCGAAATTATCAGACCCTGATTAATCTGGCGCCGGGAGCTATGCCGGGAGCGTTCATCAATTCCAGCACGGACGTTCCCACGCAATCGTTGTCGACGCACATCAATGGCGGAAACGCACAGACCAACATTACTCAGATCGACGGAGCCGAAAGCATCAACGTGTGGCTGCCGCAGTATTCGGGCTACATGGTACCCGCCGAGACGGTCGACGTGGTGAACGTCACGACGAGCGCGGCCGATGCAGCCCAGGGCTTGGCCGGATCGTCGGCCATCACAGTGGTGACGAAGTCGGGCACCAACGAGATCCACGGCAGCGCCTTCTGGTTTCATAACGATCAGCATTTGAACGCGCGCAATTTCTTCCTGACGCCGGGTGTCTCGATACCGGTTGGCATCTACAACAATTACGGCGGCACCATCGGCGGCCCCGTCGTAAAGAACAAGCTGTTCTATTTCGGAAGCTTCGATGGGACCGACCTGAAGAACAGCGGAAACAACTTGAATACGGTGCCGACGGCGGATCAGCGCAACGGAAATTTTAGCGCGTACAACACCACGATCTATAACCCGGCAACCGGCAACGCCAACGGAACCGGGCGGATTCCTTTTGCGAACGGCATCATTCCCTCGTCGATGATTGCCTCTCAGGCTGCAAAGCTACAGAGCTACCTTCCGCTGCCGAACCTCCCCGGCACGGCGAACAACTTTTCGGCGATAGGAAGTCCTTTTATCGACCGCTATCAGACCGACGTAAAGGTGAACTGGAACCGGACCGACAAGCACTCGATTTATTTCAAATTCGACAACATGGTTGCTTCCTCGGGCGGCGAGGGTGCTCTCGGCGTGGCAGGCGGTCCCGCTGCAGGACCGGCAGGGTCGAGCCCCGGTATAGGCCACACCACGGTCAACGTCGCTTCCATTGGTCACACCTATGTGTTCAGCCCGACGGTTGTATTGGACGGCACGGTCGGCTATGAGCGGTTGAATCAAAACACCGTAGGCGCCGATTACGGCACCGACTACGGCAACGTGCTCGGCATCCCGGGACTGAATGGTCCCGACATTCGCCAGAGCGGATTTCCAAATGTCTCCTGGGCGCCAAGTCCAGGCAACTCGACCTTCTACACGGAAACGGGCGTGCCGAACTGGATGCCTCTGTTCCGGACGGACGAGACGTATTCGCATAGCGACAATCTGACCTGGACCAAGGGGGCGCACGAACTTAGATTCGGCTTTGACGTTGTCCGCCATCATTTGAACCACTGGCAGCCGGAACTCAGCTTGGGTGGGGCGCGAGGCCTGCTCAATTTCAGCGGGCAGATGACCGCATTGAACGGCGGCGCCGCACCCAACCAGTACAATTCATACGCCCAGTTCCTGCTCGGCTATTCCGACGACGTGCAGAAAGGTTTGCAGTACATTCTGATGACGGGCCGCGAATGGCAGCTCGGCTGGTATGCGCAGGACCGCTGGCAGGTTTCGCCGAAGCTGACCGTTACGCTCGGTGTTCGATACGAGCTTTACCCGCTCATGACGCGCTCCGACGGCAAGGGAATCGAGCGGTACGACCCCACCAACAACAACGTTTACCTGGGCGGCCGCGGTAATGTGCCCGAGGATGTGGGGATCACGGTTAGCCACAAACTTTTCGCGCCGCGTGCCGGCCTCGCCTACCGGCTCGATGACAAGACAGTTATCCGTGCCGGCTATGGCTTGAACTACGACCCGATTCCGTTCTCTCGCCCGCTGCGCGGTTTCTATCCTCTCACCATTAACGCCGAGACCACGTCGCCGAACGGGTACAGCTACGCAGAGACGCTGGCCTCCGGTATTCCGCCGGTAGTTGGCCCGGATCTCTCGACGGGCATTGTGCCATTGCCGGGGAATGCCAGCGAGCGCAGCCCTTGGGCCGGGGAGATTCACCGCGGCTATGTTCAATCCTGGAATTTTACCGTCGAGCGCAGGCTGCCGGGCGATCTGGTAACTTCAGTCGGGTATGTGGGCCAGGGCTCGAGGCACCTGCTAGCCGATTACGACATCAACGCCGGCTATCCAGGGTCCGGCACCACCGGTCTTCCGTACTACGCTGCGTATAACCGCACGGTCGCGACGCAGATGTGGGACGGATATCTGAGCTCCAGCTACAACTCTCTGCAAGCCTCCATCAACCGGTCGTTTTCGAAAGGGTTGATGTTGAAAGGCGCTTACACCTACTCGCACGCCATCGACTACACCGATGATGACGGTTGGGCGAGCGTCGGTTGGAACCAACCCTCTGAGTTCCAACGCAATCGGGCGACGGCGGGTTTCAACCGGGGTCAAGTGTTCCAGCTCGGTTGGGTCTACGACCTTCCATTTGGCAAAGACAAGGCATTACTCACAAGCGGTCTTGCCTCGAAAATCCTGGGCGGTTGGGAGTTCAGCGGTATCGAGGCTTGTTACACCGGAACGCCGTTCACTGTGACTTCGCCCGGTTCATCGCTAAACGCGCCCGATAATACACAAACCGCAAATCAGGTCGAGACCGGTATTCCATTCCTTGGCGCCGTCGGGCCTGGTACCACGTATTACAGCCCCGCAGCCTTCACGGCAGTTAAGACGCAATCCTACGGCAACTCCGGCAGAGACATTCTCAACAATCCGGGTGTTTGGAATACGGATATGTCGATTGTGAGGAACTTTCCCATCAAGGAGAAAGCTACAGTCCAGTTCCGGACCGAGTTCTACAACCTTCCGAATACGTCGCACTTCAATGGAGTCGCCTCGTCGAGCGTGACGAGCGGAAGCTTTATGCAAATCAACAGTTCATACGGCGAGCGGAATATTCGCTTCGCACTGCGCCTGCAGTGGTAAAAACATAGCGGCCCGCGGCCCAGGCCCTCTTTCTTTTGCTGGCGCTTTGCTTTCTTTTGGTCCTATCGGCTCCCCGTAACCACAAGACAACGGGTGTGGAGGAAAGCAATCGGGCCTAGAAAAACATTGTTTTTCTAGTGGTTCGCCCTTGTTCTCCACGGGCGACTTGCTGTAAACTTCTCAGCTAAGCAACCTGTTTTCTAATTAGTATCGGTTAGTTCTCTTTCACAAGTTTTTCAAGGTCAGGCCTGCGACTGTGCTCCGTTGCGCACGTGGTTGCGAAAATTCGTTGCAACGGGGCATGAGTGCCCGCGTTGCGATGAGGGGTTAACGCACTTATTGTTCTTTCTTCAGCTTCAGGAGGGTGAACCATGGGTAGTACTCGAGGGAGCATGTGGAAGTCGATCTGCTTCCTTTCCGTCTTATGTTTCGTTTTTGCGCTGTCTCAACAGAGCACCTTTTCCCAAATCCTATACGGTTCGCTGGTGGGAACCGTAACGGACCAGAGCGGCGCCGTTGTGCCTGGGGCACAGGTGACAGCGACGGACGTCCAAACGGGCCAGGTGCGGCAGGACACGTCCGATGCGAGCGGGCGGTACAACATTGCGAACGTGCCGCCGGGGACTTATAAAATCGCGGTTGGCGCGAAGGGCTTCAAAAACTTTGAACAAACCAACCTGGTGGTGACGCCGAACGTGGTGACGCGCACCGATGTCCACCTGGAAGTGGGTCAAGCTTCCGAGCAGGTGACGGTCTCGGCGGAAGCCACGCAACTGCAAACCGACAAAGGCGACACGCACACAGAGATCACGGGCAAGTCAGTTACAAGTCTCCCGCTGGGCGGACAGCGAAATTACCAGACGCTGATTAACCTCGCGCCAGGAGCCATGCCCGGAACGTTTATCAACTCCATGACGGACGTTCCCGCTCAGTCGCTATCGACGCATATCAATGGCGGAAATGCGCAGACCAATATCACGCAGATTGACGGAGCTGAGAGCATTAACGTGTGGCTACCGCAATACTCGGGTTACGTGGTTCCGGCCGAAACTGTCGATGTGGTGAATGTGACGACGAGCGCAGCCGATGCGGACCAGGGTTTGGCCGGCTCATCGGCCATCACCGTGGTGACGAAATCGGGAACGAATGAAATCCACGGCAGCGCCTTTGAGTTTCATAACGATCAGCACCTGAACGCGCGCAATTTCTTCCTGCAGCCAGGCACGCCGATACCCGTGGGAATCTACAACAATTATGGCGCCAGCCTCGGCGGTCCGATCATGAAAAACAAGCTGTTTTATTTTCTCAGCTTCGACGGGACCGATCAAAAAAGCAGCGGAAACAACTTGAATACGGTTCCCACGGCGGACCAGAGGGCAGGAAATTTCAGCGCTTACAACACCGCGATTTACAATCCCACGACTGGCAATGCCGATGGGACTGGACGGATTCCTTTTGCCGGCGGGATCATTCCGACATCGATGATCAGCCCGCAAGCGGCGGCAGTACAAAACTATATTCCCCTTCCGAACCTCGCCGGCCTGTCAAATAACTTCGCGGCTACCGGCGCGCCATTTGATAACCGGTATCAGACCGACGCGAAGCTGAACTGGAACCGGAACGACAAGCACTCGATTTACTTCAAATACGACAATATGCAGGCCTTGGCGAAGGGTACTGGAGCGTTCGGTGTGGCAGGTGGAAACGCTCCCGGACCCCCGGGCTCGAGCCCTGGCGGCGGCCCTACCAGCATCAACGTGGCGTCTATTGGTCACACCTATGTGTTCAGCCCGACCGTGGTGCTGGATGGCACGGTCGGATACGAGCGCCAGGTGCAGGACACCGTCGGAGCCGATTACGGAACGAACTATGGCACTGTGCTCGGCATCCCCGGCCTGAACGGTCCGGATATTCGGCAGAGCGGATTTCCGAACATTGCAGTTACAGGGTACTTCGGCGGAAGTCCCCTGGGCGTGCCGAACTGGATGCCGCTGTTCCGGACCGACGAAAGCTATTCGGGCACCAGTAATCTGACCTGGACAAAGGGAGCACATGAGCTGCGATTCGGCTTCGACGTGGTGCGGCATCACCTGAACCACTGGCAGCCGGAGCTTAGTTTTGGCGGTGCACGTGGGTACTTTGACTTCAATGGCCAAGTGACCTCGCTGAACGGGGGCGCAGCGCCGAACCAATACAACGCCTACGCTCAGTTTCTGCTCGGCTATACAGATAACATTCAGAAAGGCTTGCAATACATCCTGATGACAGCCCGCGAATGGCAATTCGGCTGGTATGCGCAGGACCGCTGGCAAGTTTCTCCCAAGCTGACGGTCACGCTCGGTCTTCGTTATGAGCTGTATCCGCTGATGACGCGCTGCTGCGGCAAAGGAATTGAGCGCTACGATCCATCGAATAACGATGTTTACTTGGGCGGCCGCGGCGACGTTCCTGAAGACGTGGGCATCACAGTTAGCCACAAACTATTCGCGCCACGCGCCGGCATCGCCTACCGTCTCGGCGATAAAACCGTGATTCGCTCTGGTTTCGGCTTGAATTACGACCCAATTCCGTTCTCGCGTCCGTTGCGCGGTTTTTATCCGCTCACTATTAACTCCGACACCGTGGCTCCGAATAGCTTCAGCTACGCGGGTACGTTAGCGGGCGGTATTCCACCGGTGGTTGGGCCGGATCTCTCGACCGGGATTGTGCCGCTGCCGGGCGATGCCAGTGAACGCAGCCCCTACGCGGGAGAGATTCATCGCGGCTATGTAATGTCGTGGAACTTCACTATCGAGCGCAAACTGCCGGGCGACCTTGTGACGTCGATTGGGTATGTGGGGCAGGGATCCAGGCACCTGCTTGCCGATTACGACATCAACGCCGGTTATCCGGGATCAGGTACGACAGGCCTTCCCTACTACGCTTCCTTTGGACGCACCGTTCCCACCGACATGTGGGACGGTTATCTGAGTTCGAACTATAACTCGCTGCAGGTATCTATTAACCGATCGTTCTCGAAAGGACTGATGTTGAAGGGCGCCTACACCTATTCCCACGCCATCGACTATACCGATGACGACGGATGGGCCGATGTGAACTATAACCAGCCGTCTGAGTTCCAGCGGAATCGCCAGACTGCGGGCTTCAACCAGGGCCAGGTGTTCCAGTTGGGCTGGGTTTATGAGCTGCCGTTCGGAAAAGATAAGCCCTGGCTCAACACCGGTCTCGTTTCTAAAGTTCTGGGCGGCTGGCAATTCAGCGGAATCGAATCCGCCTATACGGGAACACCATTGCTTGTCACGGCCTCCGGCGCATCGCTAAACGCGCCCGACAACCTACAAACCCCTAACCAGGTCATGCCCAGCGTTCCGTTCATTGGGGCGGTAGGGCCTGGCACTACTTACTACAATCCGGCTGCCTTCGCTGCAGTGAACACACAAACCTACGGCAACGTGGGCCCCAACATTCTCAACAATCCAGGCGTATGGAATACGGACATGTCCATCGTCAGGAACTTCCCGATCATGGAGAAAGCTACGCTCCAGTTCCGGACGGAGTTCTACAATCTGCCAAATACTTCGCATTTCAGCGCTGTGGGCGACACGAACGTGGGCGATGCCGCCTTCATGCAGGTAACCAGTTCCTACGGAGAGCGCAACATCCGTTTCGCGCTCCGGCTGCAGTGGTAAAACCAGGAGGGTGGGCTTCAGCCCGCGCGGAGCTTTAGCTCCGCAAATGGTAAAACTTGTGCATTGATGTTGTATTGCTCTAAAGGAAGGCGGCTCGCAACCCGGGCCGCCTTGGTTGTTTTTAGCGCTTCCATCTGTGCGGTATGGGCGCAGTCCCAGGAAGACCAACTGGCCGAGCAGTCCCATCACGCAAAAGAACTGATGGCCGAGGGCCGCTTCGCAGAGGCGATACCGATCTATCGGGAACTTGTCCTGGCGACATCCGGAAATCCCGGCTTCGTTTTGAATCTCGGGCTGGCCGAGGAAATGGCTGGACATCCGGCCGAGGCCGCGGAACAATTTGAATCAGTCCTGAAAACTCAGCCTGACAACGTCCCGGCACTCACGTCGCTGGGAACCGCGCGGCTTCAATTGAATCAACCGAAACTGGCGATTGGGCCGTTGGAGAAGCTGATTGCGCTCCAGCCTGAAAACCGCAACGCCCGAGGCATGCTTGCCGGGGCGCTGATGGCGACAGGCCGCGACAACGAGGCCGCTGAAGAATACCGTAAGCTTGCGGCCGGCGACGGCTCAGACGCACAAGCCTGGTACGGGCTAGGCAAAGCGTATGAGGCCCTGGCTGACCGCTCGTTTGAGCAGCTCGAGAAAATCGCGCCTGAATCGGCTTATGCGCTCACCTTGGTCGCCGATTCTCAAGCCAGCCGCGTGCAATATCGCAGCGCGTTCTTTTTCTATAAACAGGCGGAAGGAAAGAAGCCAGATCTACTCACGCTACACGCCGGCCTCGCCCATGTGTATGCGAAAAGCGGCCACGACGACTGGGCGCGCGAAGAGCAGAAACAGGAACAGAAACTTGCCGCCGCCTCTTGTGCACATCGATCCACCGCTTGCAACTTTTTGGCCGGAAAATATCTTGAAGCCGCTCGAGGCGCCGGCGCAACTCCTGATGGGCTGTTCTGGGCGGCAAAAGCGTATAACGCGTTAGCGTTGGGCGCGTTTGAACAACTCGGCAAGCTGCCCGATTCGGTCCAGATTCATGCCTTGAAGGCCAATATTTTGCGCGGTCATCGCCAGTATCTCGAAGCCGTCAACGAATGGCGCGCCGCGCTAAAGCTCGCGCCGGGCGATCCGCGTTTGGAGCACGAACTGGCTGCGGCGCTCTTTCTCGCCAACGACTATAAAACGCTGATTCCCATGCTTCAAAGCGAACTGGCAAAGGGGGACCGGTCCGCGGATACCAACTTCATGCTCGGCGAGAGCTTTCTGAGGTCCGAACAGCCGGATAAGGCCATTCCCTATCTAGAGGCGGCCCTAAAAGCCCAACCGTCCATGAAGCCGGCCGACGCCTCGCTCGGCTTGGCACTGGCGTTAGTCAATAAACCTGTCGAAGCAATTCCACATCTGGAAAAAGCTTTGGACCTGGACGACGACGGTAGCCTGCACTATCAACTGGCGCGAGCTTACCAGGCGAAAGGCGACACACAGCGGGCGCGCCAACTAATGACTCAATACCAGCAGATTCAGGGAGCAAACCAGCAGCACAAAGAAGAAGTGGCGCGCGAAGCGCAGATCACCGCGCCTTCGACCCAGTAAAGTGCCAAGACCGCTCCTCTGAAAAACAACTGGTGCTCGAGCCCATTTTCATCAGTATAGCTGGGCCGCAGGCCCATCGGAACTCCCTCGCGGTCGCGGTTCGGTTAGGGTTGCGTCGGCACGTTGGCCGCATGGATCCTGGTGCCGAGGTCTTCTCCGGCAAGCAGACGCAAGCAAATATCCCGCTCCCAACCGGAAGCGATTACCACCTCAGGAACACCCTGATCAATCGCCACTTCGGCCGCTTCGAGTTTTGCTTGCATGCCGCCTCGTGCAATGCCGGATTGAACCAGCGCACTGCTCTGCTCGATGGTTAACCGGGATATAACCTCGCCGTTGCCGCCCTTCACGCCCGAAACATCTGTAAGAAACAGCAGCATGCCGGCGCGCCAGCCGGTCGCGCAAGAAACCGCCATCTGATCGGCGTTCACGTTCAACATCCGGCCTTGCTCGTCGGCTGCTACGCAAGCGACTGTCGGAACATATCCAGCTTCAACCAGAAGTTCGAGCAGACGGCCGTCGGTCCGGATAGGGCGCCCCACGTATCCAAGCGCGGGGTCAAATTGTTCGGCGATTGTTAAAGGTCCGTCAGACCCGGAAAGCCCAACCGCGTGCAGCCCGGCGGCGATGAGCGACGAAACTAGCTGATGATTTACGGTCCCCGCGATCACCTTCGTGACCGCATCTATTACGGCTTCATCGCTGACGCGCAATCCGTTCAAAAAAGACGATCGAACGCCGCGCTCTTCGAGGTATTTCGTGACCTGCTTGCCGCCGCCATGAACCACTACCAGAGAATGCTCGCGGGCTACGGCCGTCAACTGCGTGGCCAGAGCCGCCCTGGATTCCGCGTGTTCGAGCAGGGTTCCGCCAAGCTTGACCAGAACCCTCACAGAAGCCCGTCCGTTTCGGGAAAACCGAGAACCAAGTTCATGTTCTGCACGGCCTGCCCAGCAGCTCCTTTCACCAGGTTATCGATCGCACTCACAACCACGCCCCGTTTGCTTTCGCGATCAAAAACGAACCCAATATCGCAAAAGTTTGTGTATTGGACGGCGCGTAAATCCGGCACTTTGCCCGGCGCATAGAGCCGCACGAACGGCTCATCGGCGTAGCACTCTTCGTAAAGGCTCAAGATCTCGACTGCTTCATTTACTCGCTGGAAACGGATGTAAATGGTTTCGAGTATGCCTCGCGCGATCGGTATCAGTTGCGCTGTAAACGTCAACTCCCGTTCGCCGAGTCCGGAGTTTTCGAGTATCTCCGGCACATGGCGATGTTCCATGATGCCGTAGGCGCTGAAGTTTTCAGTTACCTCGACGAAACTGGTACTTAACGATGCCTTGCGTCCGGCTCCGCTTACGCCCGACTTTGCGTCGCACACGAGTCCGCGGGTGCGGTCAATTGCCTCTGAGTTAACAAGCGGCCGCAAAGCCAGGTTGGCGGCGGTGGGATAGCAGCCGGGATTGGATACCAAATTAGCGCCCACTATCCGTTCGCGATAAAACTCGGGAAGACCGTAAACCGCTTCGCTTAGGAGCGATGCAGCTTTGTGCTCGGCCTTGTACCACCGGTGATATGTTTCCTCGTCCCGAAGGCGGAACGCGCCGCTTAGATCGATCACCTTCATTCCGGCTTCCAGGAATTCCGGAGCAAGTTCCATCGAGACTTCAGCCGGCGTCGCAAGGAAAACCAGAGCCAGCCCTTCTTGCTTAGCCGCTTTGGCTGTCGCCGGGAGCGATTTCTCTGGCATCCTTCCGAGGGGTCCCACGGGTTGTTCCGGATCCGAGCGGTGCTCGAGTATGTAGGGATCGACCGCCGGGTGCCGCTTTAGAATTTTCAGCAGCTCCGCTCCGCTGTAGCCGCGGAACCCGACAATGCCGACATGGGCAGTTGAGTATTTATTCACCGTTATGAATAGATTGTAAGATTAGAGCTGTTCCGCCGCCGAGCGCGCGGCCAAATCCCCGATCACCGGCAAGTGTACCCGCTGCTCCTGCGCCGCTTTCACCAGCAGATAAATCCAGATTACGAAAATAACCCCTTTTAGCGGGGCCACCAGCAGGAAGGCGGCGTGAGAGTGAAAACTCAGCCAAAAGAACGGCGGAAGCACCGAGGAGACGACTAGAAACGCCACAAACAGGTACAGGGACTGAAACGCATCGAAACGCACCTTGGCGTTTGTGCGATATCTTTGGGAGGCGAGAAAAACAATGGCCGGAATTACGCCGAATACGGGAATATAGCAGAGCATGGATGCCGTGCGGTCGCTCATTCTCGAGAGCGGGTCCGCCGATACAGGCCCGCGCGCCTGCCGAGCGCCGCAATTATGGCAATAGGCAGCCTGGCCCGACACCTGCGTTCCGCAATTTGTGCAAAAAGGCAAAAAATCCCTTTCTCTACTATTAATGACGGACTCTAACCGATTCCTGTTCCCCTTGCAAGCGGCCGTCAAGTTTCGCCTGATCTAGGGTCGTATCCGATTTGATACGATCGGCGCGAATGCGGATCACAATTGCGGTTCTCGTTTGGGCTATGTTTACGGGTCTTGCCGGCGCCCGCTCCAAAGATCTGGAAGCATTTTTCGTGGACGTCGAGGGCGGCCAGGCGACCCTTATTGTCACGCCCGCCGGGCAATCCGTGCTGATCGACGCGGGCTGGCCCGATAACAATTTCCGTGATGCCGACCGCATAGCCGCTGCTGCTAAACGCGCCGGGATCAAGAAAATCGACTTTCTCATCCTGACGCACTATCACGAGGATCATGTAGGCGGAGTGCCGCAGATCGCACAGAAGCTGCCGGTTGGCACATTCATCGATCATGGACCGAACCGCGAGCCGGGCAATAAGCGCCACCAGCGAATGATCGATGAATACAACCAGACGGTTTCAAATGGCCAGCACTTGGTGGTGAAGCCTGGCGATAAACTGCCGATCAAAGGCCTTGACGTTACGGTTGTTTCCTCTGACGGCAATGTGCTTTCCACCCCGCTGCCTGGCGCGGGTGCCGAGAACCCATTTTGCGCCAAGACCCCGGACAAGGAACCCGATCCGACAGAGAACGCCCGCTCGCTCGGCACGTTCTGGCAGATGGGCCGATTCCGCATGGTTGACCTGGGCGACCTGACGTGGAACAAGGAAAAGCAATTGATGTGTCCTGTGAACCGGTTGGGCAAAGTAGACGTTTTTGTGGTCTCGCATCACGGTTTGTTTCAGAGCAACAGCCCGGCCCTGGTGGATGCGCTCGCACCCACCGTCGCCATTATGGATAACGGCGCAAAGAAGGGCGGGTCGCCCCCTACGTATGACACGCTGAAGGCGTCTCCCGGCATTCAGGCGATCTGGCAACTGCATTTCGCCGACGAAGGCGGCAAAGAGCACAACCCGCCCGACTCCTTCATCGCCAACGTCGACGAGGCGGACACCGGATTCTATCTCAAGCTAACGGCTCGTGAAGACGGCAGCTTCGAAGTGTATAACCCACGCAACAAGGTGACGAAGAACTACGGGGCGAATTAGAGGGACGAGCTGGAGATAAACTGGAGGGGTGGAACGAGATGCCGCGGAGCTGTTGAGAAGCGCGCTAGCGCTTCCGCCGGAAGTTCGGGCCGCTCTAGTCGATTCTCTGATCAGCAGCCTGGATCAACAGGTCGACGCTGCCTCGGAGGAAGCCTGGGGGGAGGAGATCTTTAGGCGTCTCGAACAAATCGATAACGGAGCCGTTCAACTTGTTCCCTGGGAAGATGCGCGTCGCCGTCTCCGTTCTCGACTGCAATCGTGAGCAGCCGACCGGTTCGATTCCACCCCGCCGCGTTAGACGAAACTGAAGCCGCCTTAGACTGGGACCGGCGGCGAAGTATTCGAGCTGCCGAGATGTTTCTGCATGAGCTTGACCACGCCGTAAAACGAATTGAAGTTGATCCCGGCCAATTCCCCGAGCATCTTTTTGGAAAGCGGCGGGTGGTGCTACGCAGGTTTCCTTATCTCGTGATTTTTCGCGTGACCACTGCTGGTGTGGAAGTGATTGGCGTGGCGCACGGACATCGGCGCCCGGGCTATTGGCGAAATCGTGTTGAATGACACCGGAGCGTTTGAGGCCCGGTGAAAGAGCCGCTTGGGCATTTCCATGGCGACGCGCTGAGTCGCCTTACTACACTGGTATTGCGGCTGACGCGTTACATGAAGCGGTTTTATGTACAAAGTTTTGGCTGCCGGGCCTCCCAGGCCGATGGCGCGGGCATCGAAGCGGCTCTTGGCGCAAGAGGCTTGCTGCGTGTTTCGGACGAAGCTGAGGCTGATCTTGTTGTCTTGAATACGTGTACCGTCACATCGAGCGCCGACGCCGACGCCCGCCATGCGATTCGGCGATTGCGCCGCGAAAATCCAAGCGCAAAAATCCTCGTCACCGGCTGTTACGCTCAGCGCGCCCCGGAGGAGCTGGCTCACATGGAAGGGGTTACCTGGGTTGCGGGCAATTCTCATAAGGCGGCGATCGCCGACATCGTTCTCGATGGCGATGCCGGTGCCGAACTGTATCACGGACAGGTGTTTGTAGGGGATATCGCGAACACCCGGGATTTCGTCGCAGCGCCCGTGCTGAATGCTTACGCCGATCGCTCGCGACCCACGTTAAAGGTCCAGGACGGATGCAGCAATAAGTGTTCGTTTTGCATTATCCCGAGCGTGCGCGGCCGCAGCCGCAGCGCCAGTCTTTCGAGCGTGCTTGATCAAGTGCAAGAGCTATCGAGTCGTTATGCCGAAGTGGTTATAAGCGGAATCAATTTAGGCCGGTGGGGTAGAGATCTGCCCGGCGATCTTCGGTTCGTGGATTTGATTCGCCGCATTCTGGAACAAACGCGCCTTCAGCGGCTCCGCATCAGCTCGGTTGAGCCGATGGACTGGAATATCGAGCTGCTTTCGTTGATGGCGGCCGAATCGCGTATCGCGAGACATGTTCACATTCCGCTCCAATCGGGCTCGGATTTCGTGCTGAAGCGAATGTTTCGCAAATACCGTGTCCGTCACTACGCCTCGCGTCTCGAGCTCGCGTACAAGCTGATGCCTGATGCCGCTATCGGCGCCGATGTAATGACCGGATTTCCGGGCGAGAGCGATCGCGAATTCGACGAAACGGTTCAATTCATTCGAAGACACCCGTTTACATATCTCCACGTATTCACTTACTCGGAGCGCCCAGGCACCGCCGCGTCCCTTTATCCCGATCAGGTTCCTGTCGCTATGCGCCGCGAGCGTACCGCTGTCTTGCGCCGGCTCTCGGACGAAAAAAACGAGGCTTTCCGGCGTAAGATGATCGGCTCGAGACTATCGTGCGTAACTCTTCATGAAAACAAAGCCCTGAGCACAAATTTTCTTCCAGTCGACCTCGCCGAGCCGCGTGCGGCCAATCAAATTGCAGATCTCGACATTGGCTCCTTGTCGCCCGGGGGCCTTCGCGAGGCTTCGCTCTTTCAGGTGTTGTCTAATTAGCCAATGCCTGGTTTCACAGTTCGCGCGCTGCTGCCGTTGACCCTGCTCCTGCCCGTCTTCCTCGCGGCGCAGCAGCCATGTGTGTTCACGGAGCCCGTGGCTGTGCTCAAGATTCATCACGTGAAAGGTAATCCGGATCTCTCGGTTGATGCGGATTCGAAACCATGGCATCGCGCGAGCCAAACCATCCTCGACAAAGACTGCCACAAACAGGCCACGTATGAGCAGGCGCGCACGCTCATACGGGCCTTCTGGACCGATCAGTACGTTTACTTTCTCGTTCAATGCCGCTATTCGACGCTGAACCTTTTCTTGCCCGCCAACAACAGCCAGCCGCGCAATAAACTCTGGGACCGGGATGTCGTAGAGCTTTTTATTGGCTCCGACTGGAAAGACATCAAGCACTATCGAGAGTTTGAGGTTGCGCCGACTGGCGATTGGATCGATCTTGCCATCGACCTGAACAAGAATAGCTATGACCGGACGTGGCGATCAGGCTGGCGGACGATGGCGAGGATCGATGAGGCTCAGAAGCTATGGTATGCGGCGTGCCGCATTCCGCTCGCTTCCATTACCTCTGAAGCAGTGCATCCCGGCACACGCTGGCGCATGAATCTGTACCGAATAGACGGCCCAAGCCCCCACGCCAATCGTCACTTCATGTGCTGGCAGCCCATCTGTACGCCGGAACATCCGAGCAATCACACTCCGGAACACTTCGGCACGCTCGTTTTCGACAAGTAAGGGCGGCTGAGTTTACGCCGTTGTTGCCGCTGGTCCGACGTGGTTCTCGAAAGCCACCGGCGGATTGTACATCAGTATGCGTCCGCAGCTTTCGCAGTACATGATCGTGCCGCCCAGCTTCAATTCCTGCAGAAATTGTGGCCGAAGCGTAATCATGCAGGTATCGCATCGGCCGTCAACGGCTTCGGCTACGACGGTCCCTCGTGTCTTTCGGCGTATGCGTTCGTAGTCGGCATACAAGCTAGCCCCCATCTTTGCCTTGATGCTGTTCCGTTCTGCAAGACTTTCGTCGACGGCTTTCTTGTCACTCGCCATCTTCTCTCGCGCCCGGCTTTTCTCTTTTTCGACCAGTTCCGACTCCCGCTCCAATTCTTGCTCCGCGGCCTTCACATTTGCGTCAAGCGGTTCCGACTGCTCCATTAAATCCAGAATCTTGTCCTCGGATTTTCGAATCTCGTTTTCGCAATAGGAGATTTCGTGCTGGAACGCGCGGTACTGCTCGTTGGTTTTCGTCTGGAGCATTTGATCTTTCAACTTCGAGATCTTTTGCTCGTTAACCTGGATATCGCCTTCGAGCTTCTTACGCTCACGCTGGTTTGCTGCCAGGGCTGCGCGATCGGCCTCGACGCGGCGCTTATGCGATTCGAGCGTTCTCTCTATTTCAGATATCTGTCGTGGAAGAGTTCGAATCTCGTTCTCGAGACCAGCTATCTTGCGGTCCAGCGATTGCAGCCGGACGACGAGCGCAAGTTCGTCCATCACTGTTGTGGATTCTAGCACGCCCGCCTTTCGAAGGCCTGATCGGACCTACGAATCTACACGTAGCCCGAATCCTTCGCTCACCGTGTAGCGTAAGCCGCTCCGAACGTTCTTGAATTCCTGCACCAGGCCGCTGGGCCATTCGATCACAACAAGATTGACTAGACCGTGCTTACCAGTGCCGAAAGTGACTGGCAGTTCCGACTGCGAGAGATAACTCGATCCGCTCTTTACATGCCGCGAGGCGGTGCGCCCCTCGCCGTAGTGGATCCTAACTCGGCTACCGATCGCGCTGCGGTTCGATTTCGTTCCTACCAGGTTCAGTCGAAGGCTCCTGTTACCGCCGTATTGATCGTTGCGGTACAAAAACGCGGGTCCGCGATTGGTCGTGATCAGGATGTCCAGATCGCCATCGTTATCTATATCGCCATACGCGGCGCCGCGCCCGATTTTCGGATTGGCAAAACCGCCGCCGACCTCGTAGGCGACATCGCGCAAACCACCGTGGCCGTCATTCATGAACAGATGAGGCTGTTGGGCGTAGGGAGTGTCCGTTACCTTTTCCATCAGATCGTCGATATGCCCGTCCACGACGAGTAAATCGAGATTCCCATCGAGATTCGCGTCAAAGAAAAAGCACCCGAAACCAAGACTGTGAAGCGTATCGCGGCCGAGATTGGTTTCCGGAGCCAGATCAGAGAAGGAACCGTCGCCGCTGCCGCGGTAGAGCGCCAGCATCTCGCGATCGAAATTTGTCACAACCACGCTCGATCGCCCCGAATTGTCGAAATCCGCGGCGTCCACACCCATCCCGGCGCGGGCTTTACCGTCGGCGCTGAAGGCCACTCCGGCTCGCAAAGCCACTTCCTGAAAGGCCCCGTTTCGCCCGTTGCGATAGAGCTTATTGGGCTGCGTATCGTTGGCGACAAACAGGTCGGGCCAGCCGTCTCGGTCGTAGTCGATCATCGCCACACCCAGCGATTTCGAGCTGCTATCGAATACGCCCGCCTTGGCCGTTACATCCTCGAAAGTACCGTCGCCACGGTTGTGAAATAGCCAGCAGGTCGTTCCATGATATGCCTCTGGCGTGCAATACGACTTATGCAGTCCGTCGGCGCTGCAGAAGATGTCCGTTTCCGGCGACCATCGAACGTAGTTGCAGACGAAGAGATCGAGCCAGCCGTCCCGGTCGTAATCGAACCACAAACACGAAGACGAAAAACCAAGCCGGTTGCCTAGCCCGCTCTGTTTCGTGACGTCCTCGAAGACTCCGCGCCCAGTGTTTTTTAACAGCCGGTTTTGCCCAACGCCGGTGACATAGATGTCGGCAAACCCATCGTTGTTGTAGTCGCCAACGGCTACGCCCAGTCCGTACATTTTCACGTCAAGACTCGCCTTCCGCGTGACATCCGAGAAGGTGCCATCTCGATTGTTCCGGTACAGGCGCAGAGAACTGTGCGCGCTCTGTCCTCTATCGTGTCCGGGCCAGTCGCAGCCATCCACGAAGAGTATGTCTTGCCATCCGTCGTTGTCGTAGTCGAGAAACGCGCAGCCGGGACCTAAGGTCTCGGGAAGATATTTTTTCCCGAATGCCCCGCTGTGATGATCGAAACGAATGCCTGCTTGCCGCGTGACATCGCTCAGGCGGAACCCCGGATCGGCCTCCGCGCCCAATAACGGAGCCGCCATAAGGCTCTGCAAAAAACTACGCCGCTTCATTTACACTGCCGCCGCGGTTACTGAGGCGCCACCAACCCCTTTCGGATCGCAAACAAAACCAGTTCGGCAGTTCTGTGAATGTTCATTTTTTCCATTAGATTGGCGCGGTGCACCGATACGGTGTTCACGCTGAGATCGAGAATCGCCGCGATTTCCTTATTCGATTTGCCTTGCGCGATCAATTGCAGGACTTGCTTCTCGCGCGCAGTCAGTTTCTCCAGCTCGTCATCAGTGTCGCCAGCCGGATATTTCAGTCCGGCCGCCAGATAACGCCGCCCTTCCGCAACCGCCTTTATCGCGCCAACGAGATCTACATCGACTGCGTTCTTGAGCAAGTAACCACGGGCGCCCGCGTCCAGTGCATTTCGCACGTAGTTGTCGTCGGCATGCATGCTGAGAACAAGAACTGATGTGCCCGGCACATGCTTGACAATCTCCTTCGTGGCTTGGACTCCGTCCAGTTCGGGCATGGCCAAATCCATAACAACGACTTTGGGCCGCAGCTTCTGGGCCATTTCCAGAGCCTCGATGCCATTACTGGCTTCGCCCACGACGCGTATATAGGAATCGTCTTCGAGGATTCGGCGGAATCCCCGCCTGACTAACGTGTGGTCGTCGGCAAGCAAGACAGTTATTTCATCAATCATGGGTGACAACCTGTGATTCCTGATTTCCTTGCGTCATGTAAGCCTGTCCCTGTTCCTGAGGAAGAGGAATGCGCAATACTACCAAAGTACCCCCGCCGGACGCCCTGGATATCTTAACCTCGCCTCGCATCAGCCCGGCCCTTTCGGTCATGGCAATCAGGCCCAAGCCGGTTGGCCGATGCTTCCTGTCCTGAGCGATGCCAGTGCCGAAATCCCGAATGGCGATCGTGAGCTCGAAAGGCTCAAAATTCAACGTTACCTCGGCAGATTTTGTGTGAGCGTGCTTCGCCACGTTGTTCAGCGCCTCCTGGACAATGCGAAAACAATGTATAGCCGCTTGGCCCGTAATGGTTTGGATGTCGCCCGAAACGTCAAGGGAGGTCGCGATGCCCGTCTGTTTCTGAAAGAGTTGCAGGTACCAGTCAAGCCCCTTCACGAGTCCATAGTCGTCCAGTACGGTGGGGTGCAACATCTGCGAGAGCCCTCGCATCTTTTCCAATGTCTGCTGCGTGATCTCGCGCACTTCGGTGAGCTCTTCGCGGAACGGTGAATCGGGCGGCAGGCCTTTCCGCTCAGCCCGGCTCAGCATGGCGCCCACAGCCGTGAGGATTTGGCCGAATTCATCGTGCAGCTCGCGGGAAACGGAACGAAGCACTTCCTCCTGCACCGTAATAAGCTTGGCGGCGAGTACGCGGCGTTGCTGGGCCAACGAGTTCATCGCAGCAAATATCCGCCGATTCGAGAGGATCATTCCCAGGCCGGTTACGGCGATTCCGGCTAACATCGCAATCAGGAACGCATAAATGTCCCGCTGCACCCGGTTGTAGATCTCGGCGACTCGGGCGGCGGCTTCCTCCTCGGCGACATTGTTTTGAATTAGCAGTCGCGCCACAAGAGCGGAAAGCGTGGATTGTTGAGCGGAGAGCGAGACGGCCGCCATTTGTTGTGCCTGGGCTGTGTGGCCTGTTTTGGCAAGTGCGAACATTTGATCGGTTGTCTGCCAGAACTGGCGCATAACGTTTTCGAGTTGGCGCTGCTGCTCCGGAAGGCGATTCTCCGGGGAGAGCCGGCTCTCCATCCGCAGGGCGTCTTCAAGGTCGGAACGTTTGCCGGCAAGTTCATTCTCGTAAGCAACCAAACCATACGGCTCATCCCCTGCGGCCATGTCACGCAGAGCGAGGCCAATCTGACTGAGATCGTTTTGCATTCGAAGGAGTTGAAGCGAATCGCGCCGGTTCCGGTCGATGATTGTGGTTTGCAGCTCGCGCAACCCGCGTAGTTGGCGCAGCGTGTACCAGGAATAAACTGTGACTGCGAACAGCGTAACGAACAGGCCTATCAATAGACGAGCGGTCGGCGATTGTGACACTGCCCGGGAGTCTGCCATTTGTACTAGCCTTCGTTGGTGATTCTAACTGGTCTTGAGGATCGCCGTCCTATCGAGGCCGGCAGGCCCGGCCACTACAACTGATCTCGCCGCCCTGTAGGGGCGAGGACTGCCTCACCTAATAGACCGTAAAGCAGAATGCGGTGTTTTCACCTTCCGGCGAGAGACAATACTCGCCATTTTCGAGGTATTCGGCCGCTTCGACGCGAACCAATCCCGGCGCCAGGTCGCGTACCGATGTGTGATACGATTTAACCCCTTTGCCTCTTTTCTTAATTGCAATCTGCCGGTGACCGCCGCTGATTTCAAACCGGTAGAGACCGAGGCTGGACGGAACCAACCGGTCCGGTGCCATCAAAAAAATCGGCTCGGCCAAAGGTGTGCGCGCCGAAGAAGTCTCTCCGCTCACCGAGAAGATCTGATCGTCCTTCTTCGATGTTTGCGACGCCGTTACTACCTCTGTTTCGACAAGGTTGTCGGCATGCAGCAAGTAAGGTATGTCTTTCTTGGGCGGAACCGGTCCCTTGTACTTTTCGTCATCGGCGCGAACCAGAGTGAAAGGAGGGAGAGCCAATGCGGAGACTAGAACCTTTCGGCGGGTCAACATAGGTTTAGTTTGCCATTCCGTTAGCGGGATCTCACAATTGAGATGACGTTCGCCGCAGCCGGAGGATTTCAAAACGCCAGCCGTTTGGCCCTAACTCATTCTCCGAGAAAGATATAATCGAACAGAAGCTCCGGTTACCTGACCAGTGGATTCATCGTATTCGGGAGAGGCCCCGATAGCGCCGCTAAGGACAGTTCGAAGCAGTCCCATTCGTACGTTTCTTAGGTACGTTCTATTCGCCACGGTGGTGGTGGCCTTGGCGGGGTCAGTCGCGCCGTTTATCAGTGCAGGGCGTTATGCCGCACGCATTCAACAGTCACTCGAAGCGTCGCTGGGTCGCAAGGTTTCGATCGGCAAGGCACATTTTACGCTCTTCGCCGGCCCTGGCTTCTCCATCGAGGATGTGGCGATCGGTGAAGATCCACGATACGGGATAGAACCCTGCGCCTACGTGCCGCTGCTCGAAGCGCGAGTCCGGCTCGACAAACTGCTCCAAGGCCGGATTCAATTTGCTGAACTGCGTCTTGAGGGTGCGGGAGGCATCGAACCGACGCTCAATCTCGTGAAGCGAAACGACGGAACCTGGAACGTCGTTGAGCTGATCGAACGGCTGGGACGGGCAGGGGCTGGCTACTGGAATTTCCTGCCCGCGCTCGAAATCAGTGGCGCCCGATTGAATTTCAAGTTGGACAACAAAAAATCCACATTCTATGTGGACGACGCCGACATTGCGGCCTATCTCGAGGCCCTGGGCAAAGTTCGCATCCGTTTTGAGGGATCGCCGTCCAGAACAGATCGCAGCGGCCCGGGCTTTGCGGCGTTCAAGGGCGATGCGAACTGGTATCTGAAGCCAACGGCCTCGAAACCGAATCAGCTCGAAGCCGACTTGGATCTCGAACAAAGCAATCTTAGCGAAATGATCACGCTGGTTGAAGGATATGACATCGGCATTCACGGGACGGTCAGTTCGCATCTCGAAATCTCAGGCCCGGCGGATGCATTGCACGTTCATGGCGATTTGCGATTGGAAGATGTTCACCGATGGGATTTGATGCCATCGTCGGGCGAATACTGGAATGTTCATTTTGGCGGGATGGTTGACCTGGCAAATAACCGAATACAGTTTGAGACGGAGCCGGCCGATCCGCGCAGGGCCGCGCCTGCCATTCTTCAAGTACGGGTCAACAACTTTCTGACCGCGCCGTACTGGTCCATCTTGGCTCTTCTGCGAAACGCCCCGGCGGAGAATCTGCTGCCGCTGGGCCGTCGCCTGGGACTTGGCCTGCCTGATGGCTTGAGCGTCAAGGGACTCGTAAATGGAGCGGTCGGTTACTCCAGCCGGTCGGGTTGGAACGGATCGGCCTCTTTGGAAGAAGTGACAGCGACAATCCCCGATCTGCCCGCGTTCAAAGCTCCTTCCACTACTCTAAGCATCGCCCCCGATCTCGTGCACGTTGCGCCATCGCGGATCGAGAGTCCCGCCGGATCAGCCCTTCTCATATCAGGAGACTATGTTCCGTCTACCCGTAGATTGGGAATTAATTTGAACGCACAAGGAGCCTCGCTTTCGTCCTTAACAGCTGCTCTCAGTTCCTGGTTTGGCAAGCCTCCCGTCTTGACGGCCTTTGGATCGGGAACAGTTACGGGCCAACTGCGATACCTGAGCTCGCCGCCCGAAGAGCCGGAGTGGTCGGGCGAATTTCAGATAACCAAGGGATCGCTCGAGCCTCCAGGCTTCGCTCTTCCGGTGCGCGATCTCACAGCGCGTTTTCTGCTTGCCGGCAACCAGCTCGATGTCCCGAGATTTTCGGCCACTCTGGCCAGCCATGTAGTAGCCGGTGAATATCATTACGATCTCGATGCGGCACGCAAAGAACGGCTGCGCATTCAAACAGGAGAAGTCGATCTGGCCGATCTCGAGAAAATACTCGGGCCCTCGCTCGGTCCACGGGATTTCTTTTCGCGATTCCGGTTCGGGCGCCGGTCCACTCCCGCGTGGCTGGCCAACCGTAACATCGAGGTCGATTTCGATGTGAACGATTTGTTAATAGCAGGGAATGACCTTGGGCCTGCGAAAGGCCGCTGTCTGTGGCTAGGCGAGGCGCTTGAAGTGCCGTCAATACGCGTCCAGCTAGCTGAGGGCGAGATCGAGGCCCAAGGTGCAATCAATTTGTTAGATGGCCGTCCACGATATTCGTTTTCGGGGCGCGCAGCTGGTCTTGCCTGGAAAGGCGGCCGTTTGGATGTGAGCGGGCTTGTCACAACGGCTGGATTCGGTGAAGACCTATTACGGAATTTGCAGTCGACTGGCGCCTTTGAAGGGAGAGATCTCAATCCTTCCCAGGACGTCAACTTCTCAGCCGTCACTGGCAACTACACGCTTTCGTTTGATTCAGGCTGGCCGCGTTTGCAATTGACGGAGTTATCCGCGGAACAGGCCGAAGAAGCGTGGCAGGGAAGCGGGTCCAGCGACAAGGATGGCGGCCTCGTTCTAGACCTTACCGACGGTGCGCGCCAGCTGCACGTTGTCAGCACGCTCGATCCGTCGATGAAAGCTGGAACGCCAGTGGCAAATTCAGCGGAAGCCCCCAGCCACCAATAGTCAGCCGCAACAGCGAAGGCGAAGAAACGGCGTTCCGCCTTTGGTTCGATCGCAGCTCTTCGAATCCGCTGCCGCTCCGGTTCGAGTTCCGGCCAAAGCCTTATCTGAGATTGGTTTTCGACGCGGACCCGGCTTCGCCCGAGACTCCAACGCGCGGCGACTTCGCTGCAACGCTTCCAACAGTCGCTGTGATGAGCCCCTTTCTCGATTCAGTCCATTAGCCCTCGTTTTGAATTTTGCGTGCATAACGCCTTCTCGGACTTGCGATAATTGAGCAGATGTATTTCGCGATCGCGAAGCTGCTATGTGTGGCATAGCGGGCTTCGTTCTGCGTGATGGAGTTGCTGAACTCCCCGCCGTACGGCTGATGTGCGATCAGATCCGGCATCGCGGTCCTGACGATGACGGTTACCATGTGAGCGGCGAATGTGCTTTAGGGATGCGCCGGTTGAGCGTCATCGACTTGCGCACCGGGCATCAGCCGATCTCAAATGAAGACAGAACGATTTGGGTCGTATTCAGCGGCGAGATTTACAATCATCTGGAATTGCGTGAATTCCTCGGGCGCAGAGGTCATCGGTTTCGTACCCATAGCGATACGGAAGTCCTCGTTCACTTGTATGAAGAAGAAGGAACGGAAGGCATCTCGCGGCTTCGAGGCATGTTTGCGTATGCAATCTGGGACGAGCGGCGGAAACGGATTCTTCTAGCCCGAGACCGTTTCGGGAAGAAGCCTCTCTATTTCGCGAACCTGAATGAAGGATTCTGGTTCGGGAGCGAGCTGAAATGTTTGCGGGCCGCCGGTCTTACGCTCGATACGGACGCGGAGGCGCTCCGGCTGTACTTTCAACTTGGCTATATTCCCGAGCCTTTGAGCGCCTTCAGGCAAGTCAGGAAACTCGAACCAGGAACGTGGACAATTTATTCGCGGAGCGGCAAGACTGAGAGCGGAAAATATTGGCAATTGCCGCTGCCGGCCGAGCAGCCTGAATCGGGTCTGACGGAAACCTCGGCTATTGAGAAGGTTCGCGAAATTTTCGACGAATCGGTGCGGCTTCGGATGATATCGGACGTGCCGCTAGGTGCGTTTCTGAGCGGCGGCATTGATTCAAGCTCGGTGGTCGCTTCAATGGCGCTTCAATCGGGGGAGCCGGTCAAGACCTTCAGCATCGGCTTTGACAATGGAGACTTCAATGAGCTCCCGGCGGCGCGTCTGGTGGCCGAAAAATATGGGACCGATCACAAAGAGATCATCGTCCGGCCCGATGCGGTTGATCTCGTAACGTGTTTGTTCCACTTTTTCGATGAGCCCTTCGGCGACTCGTCCGCCATTCCCACCTTCATCGTTTCGCAAATTGCTGCGAGCGAGGTGAAGGTCGTACTAACCGGTGACGGCGGCGACGAGTTGTTCGGTGGATATGAAAGCTTGTTTCTGGTGGATCGTGCCAGGCGCTTTGACCGGCTTCCCACTGCGATCCGCGAATTAGTTCGCGTCGCGGCAGGCCGGCTTCCGTACTCGTTCTACGGTAAAAACTATTTGCGAATGGTAAGCCGGCAAAGCCCGGTCGAGCGGTATTTTGATTTAAACTATGCACCTTATTACATGCGCGAAGCTTTGTTACTCCCCGATTGGAATCTTCCCGCTGATAATGCATATCTTTGGGAGACATTCTCGAAATCACTCGGTCCCCATGACGCTGACATACTTACGCGAGTCACTTACTTCGAGGCGACAACGCAGCTAACTAGTGACATGATGGTCAAAGTGGACCGGATGTCGATGGCCAATTCATTGGAGGTTCGATGTCCGTTGCTCGATCACAAGCTGGCCGAATTGGCGATGAAGATTCCACACTGCTGGAAGATGGGCCCGCGCGGCGGCAAACGAATTCTGCTGAAAGCGATAGGCGACCGGCTGCCACCGGATTTACTATCGCTGCCTAAACGGGGGTTTGATGTTCCGCTCGCGCGGTGGTTTCGCGGGCCGTTGCGCGGCTTCCTTTGGGACACTTTAACAAGCCGGGATTTTTTGAGCCGCGACATCGTTTCCGAGAGAGGCCTCCGGCAGCTTCTCGAAGAACACGACCGTGCCAGGCGCGACAACAGCCACTGGCTCTGGATGTTTTTCGTTCTCGAGCAATGGTTTGAACAGTGTGCGCGAGTTCCGGTAGGGGCGGCCGCATAACAGCAAAACATGCGTCAGGCAGTGACCATCATCATGCCGGCCCACAAGGTGACGGCTTATATTCGAACTGCTCTCGATTCGGTGTTTGCCCAGACATTTCGCGATTTTGAAGTCATCGTGGTGAATGACGGCTGTCCCGATACGCGAAACCTCGAGCAGGAGTTGGATGCGTTCGCATCGCGGATTATTTACATAAAGCAGGAGAACGAAGGCGTGGGGTCGGCGCGAAGGACGGCGGTGGATGCGGCCAGCGCGCCGTTAATCGCCCAGCTCGATCCAGACGATTGGTGGGAACCCGACTACCTGGAGATACAGCTACGCCTGATGGAAGCAAGCAGCGGAGCAGATCTCATTTATCCAAACGGTTATTATTTCGGGATTCCTGCGCTCGAGGGCAAGTTATTAATGGATTACACGCGTTCCGAGGGGGAAGTCACGTTTTCGAACGCTATGCGAACAAAGGTTAACATCATTTACTCGGGGTTAATTCGTCGCGAATCGATTTTACGGGCCGGAAATTTCGATCCGAAGTTTCGGACCTCGGAAGATTTCGATTTATGGATGCGGATGCTGAAATCGGGCGCGAGAATCGTGTATCATCGGGAACCGCTCCTACACTATCGCTTGCGGCAGGATAGCCTGACATGGGGGCGTGTGGAAGCGCAAACTTGGTTTCTGCAAGTTTTGGACAAACTGGAAACGATTCTGGATCTTTCAGCTGAAGAACGCGAGTCGCTTCAGGCCCGCCGGACCGCCGTGCAAATGGAAATGGAATTGGCAAGAGGGAAGGAAGCAATTCAGCGGCGTAGCTGGAAGGACGCAAGCTGGCATTTGGAACTGTACCGGAATTATCGGCCAAGCAGAAAATTGAACCTTGTGCTAATGATGCTGCGCCGCTGCCCCTGGTTGCTCGGAACGGGTTTAACCGCGCGCGATCGTTTATTGCAGAGCGGTTGGCTGAGAGCGAAGCGCCCGCAGCAGGCTTAACTTTTCATGACGACCCTTCAAGAAGAGCGTAGATGGACGAAGGTGATCCGTCCTGCCGCGTTTTCGCCGGCCGCGATTGGTTTTGGGCTTCGAGATCTTGTGCATTATCGAGACCTTCTTGTTACCCTCACGATTCACCGGATCAAAGTCCGTTACAAACAGAGCATTTTGGGAGTGGCATGGGCCATTCTCCAGCCACTCTTGTTGATGATTGTCTACACGATCATTTTTTCCGTTGTGACGAAAATGCCGAGCGAAGGCGCTCCCTATGCAATCTTCGTGTATACGGCGCTGCTGCCTTGGACGTTCTTTTCGACATCGATCACGACGGCCGCTACGTGTCTGGTGGCGCATAACAATTTGATCACTAAAGTTTATTTTCCGCGGGAAATTCTGCCGCTGACCTATGTGCTAGCGGCGCTGTTCGATTTCTTCATGGCTGCGACTGTGCTTGCCGTTCTGCTGGCGTTTTACCGGGTGCCGGTTGGCGCAGGCGTGTTTCTGGTTTGCCCGTTAATGGCGGTGGCTTTCGCGTTTTCGCTTGCGATGGCGCTGTTTCTGTCTGCGTTTCAGGTCCGATTTCGCGACATCGGAATCGCTATGGCTTTGCTGATGCAGCTTTGGTTGTACGCAACGCCGGTAGTCTATCCCTTATCGGTTGTCCCTAAACGCTATTTGTGGTTTTACTTGCTGAATCCGATGGCGGGTGTCGTCGAGAATTTCCGGCAGGTCGTGTTGCGACACTCAGCTGGAAATGCCACGATCCTTTTACCAGGCTTGCTTGTTTGCGCACTGCTTTTGCCGGCGGCCTATCTGTACTTCAAAACAGCCGAAGCAACTATGGCGGACGTCATTTAAGAAGCTGAATGTTCGATCTCGAATTCTTGTCGGTTTCAAAAAGATATCGCATCGCCAGTGAGCCAGATTCGGGGCCGCGCGGCGTGTTCGGTAGGCTCACGCGTCTGTGGCGGCCCGGCGGGGAGTTTTGGGCGCTTCGCGAGTTAAGTTTCGGCGTGCGGCATGGCGAGGCGATGGGAATCATCGGACACAATGGCGCCGGCAAGAGCACTGCATTGAAGCTGATTTCGAATATCAGCACTCCGACTCTCGGCGAAATTCATATACGCGGAAGAATTGCGGCGCTGCTCGAAGTGGGTTCGGGTTTCCATCCTGAACTAACCGGACGCGAAAACGTGTTTCTGAGCGGTTCGATACTCGGCATGCGGCGCGTAGAGATTGCGGCCAAGTTAGACAGCATTCTCGAGTTTGCTGGCGTTTGGGAATTTGCCGACGTGCCAGTGAAACGATATTCGTCGGGAATGTATGTCCGGCTGGGATTTGCGATCGCGGCGCATCTCGATGCTGACATACTGTTACTCGACGAAGTCCTGGCAGTCGGCGATACAAAGTTCCAGGAGCGATGTCAAAAGCGCATTCTCGAATTGAAGGCGTCGGGAAAGACCATCGTATTCATTTCGCACGATCTCGCGGCGGTCCGCGCGCTCTGCGATAGAGCGATTCTGCTGAATCACGGAAGACTGATGGCCGAAGGCTCGCCTTCTGATGTGATCGCCGAGTACGCCAAGCTCGGCAACGAACGGCCGAAGGAGCAGCGAGAGAGCGGCATGGGTCCGAAGAAGGCCGCCCATGTAACTTCGTTCGGCTTTCTGGATGAATACGGCGAGCCAACGACGGAGTTGCGAACCGGGTTTCCGATCCGCGCGGTCTTGGAATATGAAGTGAATCAACCGCTTTCGCACGCCATCGTTAATCTCTTGTTCTATTGGTCGGGCGATTGGAGTGTGGCGAGTCACTTCTCGACAGGCTCACTGAGATTAATGCCGGGGACGGGCGCTATCGAATTTTCCTGCGACGAGCTGACGCTCGGGCCTGGTTCTTACGCCGTGAGCTGCACGATCGAGGACGAAAATCGCGAGATCGACTTCGTTAGCAAAACCTATTTCTCCGTAGTTCCTGGTTTGCCGCTTCGGGGCAGATTCTTTTCACCGCACCGCTGGCGACAAGTGAGCGGAGAGGGGGACGCGATTCAATCAAAGCCCGGATTGGTGCATGACTACGACGCAGACTGAACAAGCCAGTCGGGGTCGAAGCATCCAATTTTGGGCACCCCGATCTACCGCTCTCATCGCTCTGCTCGTAGCCTCGGTTTTCATCACATGGACGCCACATCACCTCCGATCGTTCACGATGTTCGATTCGGGCCTGTTTCTCTATGTGGGCGAACAGTTGAAGCAAGGCCTTCATTTGTACCGCGACGTTTGGGATCACAAGCCGCCGTTGATATTCGTGCTGAATGAAATAGGTCTGGTTCTTGCCGGCGGCTCGGCCGTGGGCGTCTTTGTGCTGGATTACACCGCTTGTTTCGTTTTCTTCGCCGTCAGCTATGCGCAGTTGCGAAATCTATTCGGAAGCGCCGTGGGTTTTCTGTCGATTTGCTGCGGCATCCTTCTGTTCCGAGATATCGCACCTCATCCGAATCTTGGAGAAGTAATATCGCTACCCGCTCAAGCAGCGTCCTTTGTGCTGCTTCTCCGCGATCTCGACCGCGGTGTTTCGCTTCAGCGGGCTTCCGCGCAGGCGGTCTTATTCGCGATGCTCTTCTGGACAAGACCAAACGGCATCGCCATCAGCATTGTTTGCTGCGCCGTGACGGCAATCAGTCTGGTGCGGGGGCGCGAACCGGCTGCTTTGGCAAAATGGGCGGTCACGTTCCTTGCAGTCTCCGCGGCTGCGAGTGCCGTCATCGTCACTCCGTTTGCGATTGCGTCTTCCTGGCATGAAGTCTGGTTTGCCACGTTCACTTTCAACCAGCTGTACGCGGGTTTGACCACGCTCGGCGACCGCGCCCGCGCCTTATGGTGGATGATTCAATTTTCGGCAGAGCATGGAATGATTCTGCTAGCGGCCGCTGGGGTGGTCTCCATCCTTTTTTGGCGGCGCCCGTCGAGTGAAGGAGTTTGGCAAGCGCTGAGGATAAGCGTTGCATGGTTTGCTTTGGAACTTATTTTTGCCGCGTATACGGGCAAACAATATGGAAAGAACATGATTCCGTCGTTGTTCCCGGCAATGCTTGCGATTGGGGCCTTCTTCTATTTCCTGACGGAGGGCGCTGCGGTTGGAAGAACGCAGGCATCGGTCATTCGCGCGCTCAGTTCGATTATTTCCTGCTTCACCGTCGCTTTAAGCCTGGGCCAATTTCGGGAGAACGCAAAGTCCGCTTCAAGCCCGGACGATTTGGTGATTTCGAGAGTGGGTGAGATGAGTTCAGCCAACGACCTTGTTACGTTTTGGGGCGTGTTTCCGCCAGATACGATTTTCACGGCGCATCGCAAAGCGGGAACGCGTTTTTTTTCGTCTGTGCCTCTGTCGCATGGCGAGGCGGCTTATCGCTCGCTTGCTCCGCTATTGCTCGATGATCTGGCGCGTCGCAAGCCGAAGCTGATTGTGGAGCGGAGCGACGGCCAGATACCGCCACTACTCTCTAAGGCCAGGTTACCGGTAGGGGATCACGACGATTGGGACACAGAACAGTTGGCCGGAAGCAAGGCCCGTTTGATGGAGTCTTACCTTCCGGTCTGGAC